>NZ_ASPX01000054.1:0-159744 GCF_000517965.1 Paenibacillus sp. FSL R7-277 | reverse complement strand
CCCTCCAGCATCCCGCCATAAATCAATAAAAAGACCTTGAGAGACTGACTCCTCAAGATCTTGGATGAGAGCGTCTGTCACCGCACCGCAACTTGATGTTACCTGCCGGGCAATGAGAACGTTCGTTTGTGTCTCCATAAGAATATACTATACTCACCCTGCGGGCTGCAATAGCGGAGAGTTACCCCTTCAGATAATCACTCGGGCTGCGCCCGGTAATCATCTTGAACACCTGACTGAAATAGGCGGGGTTGTTGAAGCCGACCATTTCACTGATCTCATACACCATATGCTGGCCGGATTGCAGGAATTCGATGGCCCGGTCCACCCGGTACTGATTCAGGTAGCTGACGAAATTCTCACCGCTGATCCGTTTGAACAGCTGGCTTAGATATTTCGGATGCACATGCAGCTCCTGCGCGAGGCCCATGAAGCTGATCTCCTGGGTGTAGTGGGCTTCCACATAGCTTTTGACGCTCTCTACCAGACGGTTCTTCTTGACATTCATCTCGGTGAACGCTGCGTTCAGGAATGCCGGAATAATCTGCCCCATCCACTCCGTCAAGCTTCTCCAGGTATAGTATCCCGTCACCGCCTGCAGGAATTCGGACATGCTCATAGGGGGAGTGCGGCCCGGGCAGCAGGCATTCCAGTAATACATCAGCGTAGTGAACAGCCCGACACACACCGTCTGTATATCCTGAATATTATTCTGATCCTCCTGCCGGAGCCTGCCGAAGATGATCTCCCAGGTCTCCCATACTTTTGAGGAATCCCTGCACAGCAGCACCTCATTCCACTCCTGGAGCAGCCGGGAATAGTCCTCCAGCGTCCACGGGTTGGTGCTTTTGCACGGCTCATAGGCGTAGATGGGACTGGTCTCCTGAAACTCCGCGGAAGCAAGCGCCTCTCTGCTCTCAAGATAAGAATCGATCAGTTCATGGATGGCAGATTTGACCGAACCAATACCGGCATAGGTCTGAAGCTGAATGTAATTTCGGATCTTATCCATCGTCTCCTGCACTACTTCCTTCAGAACCGGGATTGGTTCTCCCGCCTCACGGTCCAGCAGCAGCACCACCAGCAGATCGTCGGAATAGTCCAGCACATGACCTTGCACAGAGGGATGTCCGGCAAGCTTGTGCTGGAGTGTCTCCCGGCAGATATTGCCCGCTCCGAAGCGCAGCAGCTGCCATTCGCGCTCCTTCAGCTTATGCAGCGGCGAAGGCCGGTTCAGCTGGATGCTGGCCGCCGCCAGCCGCTGCGGACGGGTAATCTGCAGATATCCGAGCCGCTCCTCAGAGCACTCCTCCGCGCTGTAGCGGGTGGTCAGCAGCTCCATAAGCAGGCGTTCCCGCAGAAAAGGAAGCGTGCGGCCGATTTCCTGCTGATAGCGCTCCTCCAGCCGCTTCTTCTGCTCTCCGGCATCCAGATCCAGCAGCACAGCGCGGAGCACCGCTTCGATCTCGTCTACCCTGGCCGGCTTCAGCAGGAAATGGCTGACGCCCCAGCGCATCGCCTGCCGGGCATTCTCGAATTCCTCGTAGCCGCTCAGGATAATAACCGGCAGCTCCGGTGCCAGCTCCCTCAGCGCCTCTGTAAGCTCCAGTCCGCCCATGCCCGGCATATAGACATCGGTCATCACCAGATCGGGGGAGAATCTGCGGAACAGCTCCAGCGCTTCATGGCCGTTGACCGCTGTTCCAGC
Organism: Paenibacillus sp. FSL R7-277; assembly: GCF_000517965.1. NCBI lineage: Bacteria > Bacillati > Bacillota > Bacilli > Caryophanales > Paenibacillaceae > Paenibacillus > Paenibacillus sp. FSL R7-277. The sequence continues at coordinate 158,036 of NZ_ASPX01000054.1, read as the reverse complement.
CAGAGTGAGGCCCAGCTTCTCCCAGCCTACATGTCTCGTAAGGGCTTTCAGAATATGCGGGTCGTCATCCACCAGCAGTATAGAGCGGCTCATAGCTGATCGCGCAGCAGCCGCTCCAGCTGCTCCTCCGTCTCAATGACTGGCAGCGTAATCATAGCCGCAACCCCTCTCTCCGGCCGGTTGGCCAAGTATAGTCCGTACGGTTCCCCGCAGTACAACTGAATCCGGCTCATCACATTCCGGGTGCCGATGCCGCTCACCTGCTCCATCGACCAGCCTTCCACCAAGCCCCGGCCGTTATCCAGCAGCGTGATTTGCAGGTAAGGCTGGCTTCCCGGCTCCTTAACCTCCCTGACCTCCAGATGAATCTGCAAAGGGCCGGAGCCAGGCTCCCGGCTGCCATGAATAATTGAATTCTCGATCAGCGGCTGGAGAATGACCTTCGGAATGAAATAACTCCGGACCGCCGGGTCCGCAATCGACTCCGTATACTCAATGGCAATCGGCAGCCGTTCCTGCTGAATGCTGACATAACACCGCGCATGCTCCAGCTCATCGCGCAGACGAATGAGCATTCTGCCGCCGCTGAGGCCAATGCGCAGCATTTTGCCAAGCTGGGTAATCATGTAGCTGATATCCTGGGCGTCGTAATCCATCGCCTTCCAGTGAATCATATCCAGGGTGTTGTACAGGAAATGCGGCTTGATCTGAGCCTCCAGCAGCCCTGCCTGAGCCTCCCGCTTCGCGGCGCTTGCTTCCCGCTCGCTCTGCACCAGCTCCTGCAGCCGGTTCACCATGTGGTTGAAGCCGTAAGACATCTGCGTGTATTCCTCCGTCAGCGACTCACTCATACTAGCCCGAAAATCTCCGCGCTCCAGCTTCCGCATCTCCTGAATCAGCCTGCGTACCGGACGGATCATATTGCGGATGAAGAAGTACGCCAGCAGCGCCGACAGGAGCAGGCAAAGCAGTCCGATCCCGATCACCTGCCTGTCCGCCTTCCGAACCTCCTGCAGCAGCTCACGCGTCGGGATGACCTGGACTAACCGCCAGGAGATGGTGCTCGGTCTGGAGAACAGGACGAGATAGGACTGTCCGTCCTTGTTCAGCAGCTCATAGCCTTCATTGCCCTCATACGTATGCTGGTAGAGCCAATCCGCATCCAGTACAGTTTTGCCGGCAGAGCCTTCCTCCTTGTTCACCAGCAGCAGAAGATTACCGCTTGTATCCACCAGATGAATCTGGCCGTCCAGCACAGCCGGAATATCCTTGAACTGCTTCAGGATATCGTCTGCGGACAGCCGGATATAGAGGTAGCCGATCGTTTTGCCTTCATTTCCGAACAGATGCTGGATATGGCCGATCAGATAAGGCTCGTCTTCGCCGCCGCTGCCCTCCAGAGGAACCCAGAGCGAATCCGCCTGCTTCAGCTGGGGATACCAGCTCTCGTTCCTAATCGAAGAGACCGGAAAAACAAGGTCCGTGGAGCTTTGCGGCACCCCGCTGAACAAATCACTGTAAATCTCAATCGAGCTTACCCCTTCGTTCAGCACCAGCGAATGCTGGAGAATCTCCGTAATCTCCCGCCTCCTGGAGATCATCTGATACTTGGAGCCAGGCGTAGTCTCCAGCCCCTCAATAACGTTCTTGTTCGCGGCAATAGAGTAGGCGGTGCCTGATACATTGGTCATGAAGTCGAAGCCGCGCTTCGTGCTCTCATTCAGCAGGGCAAGCCTGGTGGTGCTGATCTCGCTGAAGGTTACGTCCGAGAAGGTCCGGTACGCCAGCAGGACTATGAACCCGAGAAAGATCAGATTGAACGTAATAATACTGGCCGCCATCAGCGTGGAGAGCTTGCTCCGCCTGATCCGCAGCAGCCAGGTGCCGAGCATTCTTTTTTGCATTTGCCCCATCCCTATGCTTTTCCCAAGATTCTATCCTTTCAGGCCGGATGTCGCAATTCCTTCCACGAAATACTTTTGCAGCGTGATAAAGAGTATGAAGCACGGCACCAGCGACAGCACCGACATGGCGAACATCGGGCCCCAATCCGACTGCGAGCTGGAGTCCAGGAACAGCCGCAGCCCGAGCGGTACGGTGTATTTCCCGATATCGCTAAGGAAGATGAGCTGGCTGAAGAAATCATCCCAGGTCCACATAAAGGTGAAAATCATCGTCGTGATCAGCGCAGGCAGCGCCAGCGGAATAATAATCCGGCTGAAGATTTGCACCGGGCCGCAGCCGTCAATCGTTGCCGCTTCGTCCAACTCCTTCGGCAAGCCGCGGATGAACTGTACCGTCAGGAAGATAAAGAAGCCGTCCGTCGCCATCCACTTGGGCAGAATAAGCGGCGCGAAGGTGTTCACCCAGCCCAGGCTGTTGAAAAGGATATAACGCGGGATAAGGGTCACATGCAGCGGGAGCATAATCGTCATCAGCATCAGCGCGAAGCCCAGTGCCTTGAACCGGAAATTCAGCCGCGCGAACGCATAAGCCGCCATGGAGCAGGTGATCACATTACCGAGCACGGCCCCCAGAGAGACCAGAGCCGAGTTCTGCAGGAACTGGGCGAAGGAGCTGCCCTGGAACCCGAACCAGCCGCTGACATAATTATGGAAATTCCACTGCCGGGGCCAGAACCAGATTTCCGAGAAAATCATATTCGCCGGCTTGAACGAGCTGCCTACTAGCCACAGCACCGGGTACAGCATGACAAAGGCGATCAGACAGATGATGAAGTGCTTGAACCATATGGCACTTTTCGATGCGCTGCCTGTATTCATAGCTTATTTCCCCCCATCTTCATAATGCACCCACAGCTTGCTGCTGCCGAATAGCAGGAGTGTGAATATCCCGATCAGCAGCACCAGCACCCAGGCCATCGCCGAGGCGTAGCCCATCTGGAAGAAGGAAAAGCCCTTCTTGTACAGGTACAGGGAATACATCAGGGTGGAATTCACCGGTCCCCCGCTGCCGTTACTGATAATGAACGCTTGGGTGAACGACTGGAAGGCGGTGATCGTCTGCATGATGACATTGAAAAAGATAACTGGAGACAGCACCGGCAGCGTAATATGCAGGAATTGCCCTACCTTGCCTGCACCGTCCACCGAAGAGGCGTCATAATATTCCGGCGGCACCTGCTTCAGCCCGGACAGGAAGATGATCATCGACGAGCCGAATTGCCATACCGACAGCAGGATCAGCGAATACAGCGAGTATTTGGGATTCGATACCCAGTCAGGCGCCTGTATCCCCACCATGGCCAACAGCTGATTCAGCAGCCCGTCGCCGCCGAGCATCTTGCGCCACAGCATCGCAATAGCGACACTGCCTCCAAGCAGCGTAGGGATGTAGTAGACCGTCCGATAGATGCCGAGGCCCCGTATTCCTTTGTTAAGAAGCAGGGCGACCGCCAGGGCAAACATCAGCTTCAGCGGCACCGATACGAATACGAAGATAAACGTCACCTTAAGCGATTGGATAAATAACGGATCTGCAGTGAGCATCGTTGTGAAATTATCCAGTCCGATCCATCTGGAGCTCTCCAGAATACTGTAATCTGTAAAAGAAAAATAGAGTGAGGCCGCCATCGGCCCCAGGGTCAGGCACACCAGCCCCAGCAGCCAGGGCGACAGGAACAGGAGGGCAATCCCGTTCTGATTGTAGCGCAGCTTTGTTTTACGCCGCTTCATGCCTGCTGGTCTATCTACTGTCATCAGATCTGCACTCAATGGCTCTCTCGCTCCTCTGTATTTATTTGGCCTTGTCCAGTATGGCGTTAGCACCGGAGATGAACTGCTCGCTTACCTGCGGAATGCCGGCCTGGCCGAAGGAGATCTGCTCGCTGGCGCTCTTGAAGTTCTTATCAATCTCCGAGAAGCCCTGCGGGTAAGGCGGGTCAATATCACTGGAATGCTTTGAGACCACATCGATAAAATCAAAGATTAACTGCTCCTCGGCAGTAAGCGACGGCTTCAGCTGCTCCCGCACTGCGGAATTGACCGGTACTCCCCGTTCAGCCCCCAGAATAGCGGTGCCTTCCGGGTCATTGACCATGAAGTCAATCAGCTTCGCTACCTCCTTGGGATACTTGGTCTTGGCATTCCCGGAGATGAACTGGCCGGGCTTCAGATATTCGCCGATCTTCTGCTCCCCTTCCATATGCGGAATCACCTGCATCTTCAGCTTCTGGCTCTGATCCTTCAGCACATTCTGATAGGTAATCAGCTGGTTGGACCAGGCAAAATCAAGGGCAGACTGGCCAACGGACAGCGGCCGGGTCTCCAGAGCATTCGTCATCGCGGCAGTTACCTCTGCCGTTGTAGCGCCGCCGCTGTCCCGCAGCCCCTGCCAGTAATTGAACCATTCATCGATGACCTCCCGGGAGACACCCAGCTTATTCCCTTCGAACAGGCCGCTCCCGTTCTGGCGCACGAATACCTCGAAGATGTTCGTAGTGCCCGAAATATCCGGCGTCCCATAGTAGCCGTCGCCCTTCTTCTTAGCAATTGCATTCGCCATCTCCGCAAAATCCTTCCACGTCCATGACTCCTGCGGCTCCGCAATTCCCAACTCCTGAAACACGGAAGCATTATAGACAACGCCGGGAGCGTTCACTCCAAGCGTAACGGCGTACAATTTGCCGTCAATGCTTCCTGCCGAGAGCATGCTGCTGTCATGGTCCTCCGTCCGCAGCGTTCCATCCTGGGTATAAGGCGTCAGGTCAAGCAAGGTGCCGCGCTTGGCGTAATCGGACAGGAACGCATAGTCCATCTGAATGATATCCGGAGCATTCGAGCCTGCTACCTGAGTAGACAGCTTATCGAAATAGCCGTCCCAGCCGGAATATTCCGGCTTAATCGTGATGCCCGGATTCTTCTCCTCGAAGCGCTTGATCATCTTGGTGGTCAGATCGTGGCGTGTCTGCGAGCCCCACCAGGTCATACGCAGCTCGATTGCAGGTGCCGAACCCTCTGTCTTGGAAGAAGCCTTGGCTCCGTCCGGTGCATTCGATCCGCCGGATGAGCATGCAGCCGTAGTCATCAGCAGTATTGAGCTTAGAAGAAGTACAAGTCCTTTGGTCCCCTTGATTGTCATCTGTTGCCTCCTCAAATTTGTGAAGTAAGCGGTTACATTAATGATTATACGGAACGCCCTGCATAGGGTAAATCCAGAAAAGTAAGGGGTTATATCAAATAAGTAAGACAAAAGCCAGCCGGAATCTTCCGGCTGGCCTGTTAGCCCTGGTTAGTTCTTTTAAGTATAAATCTGTTCCGTAAGCAGTCTACTCTAGCTCCAGTCCCTTCGTTTCCTTTCCCAGGAACAGCACCGCCAGAGCGCCGATTACAATCGTGACGAAGAAGATCATGAAGATGGAGCCGATCCCAACCGCCTTGCCAACCAACAGGCCGACCAGCGTTGGGGCAATAATGCCTCCAATCCGTCCAAAGGAGGTGGCGAGTCCGGCACCTGTAGAACGGATCTTAGTCGGATACAACTCAGGTGTGTAGGCGTACATCCCGCCCCACGCTCCCAGGTTGAAGAACGACAGGCAAATCCCGGCAGCCATCAGCATCCCCTCGGTCGTTGAATTGCCGAACCAGGCAGCGCTAACGGCTGTCAACAGCAGGTAGATGACCAGTACGAACTTGCGGCCGTATTTCTCGATGAAATAAGCGGCGGTGAAGTACCCCGGCAACTGGGCGAGTGTCATGATCAGCACATACTCGAAGCTTTTGACCAGACTGAAGCCCTTCAGCACCATCACCGTCGGCAGCCACAGAAACATTCCATAATAAGAGAACACCACGGTGAACCACAGAATCCACAGCATGATGGTCGAACGCCGGTGCTCTGCTGACCAGACTGCCGCTATACGCTTCTTCAAAGGCACTGGAGGTGCTTTCTTGATCTCCGCGAACTTCGGGGAGTCATCGATCGCCCTGCGCAGATAGAGCGCATATAGCGCCGGTACCGCACCAATGGCGAAGGCGATCCGCCAGCCGTAATCCGGAATGACGAAGTAAGCAATCAGCGCCGACAGAATCCAGCCCACCGCCCAGAAGCTCTCCAGCAGCACAACAGCACGGCCTCTTTCCTTAACCGGCATGCTCTCGGATACCAGCGTAGAAGCCACCGGCAGCTCTCCGCCCAGCCCGAAGCCGGCAATGAAGCGCAGCACACATAATACGGCATAACCTGCGGCGAAGGCCGACAGTCCGCTTGCAATCGAGAAGATCAGCAGCGTCCAGAGCAGCACCGATTTGCGGCCGAAGCGGTCCGCCATAATTCCGGCTGCGGCTGCACCGACCGCCATCCCTACCGAGTTAATACTGGTTAAATAGCCGATCTTTTCCGGCCCCAGCGACCATTCCTTGGCTAGTGCAGCCACGACGAACGAGATCATCCCTACATCCATCGCGTCGAACATCCAGCTTAGACCTGCACTGAAGAGCAGCTTCCGCTGCTTCGGATTCTGCAGCAGCGACATTTGATTCCACATGACTTAAGGCCCCTCTCCCCTGATTCCCGCTAATCCAATAGTTCCTGACTAGTATCACTTACACATTCTAGAAGCGGATGATTCAAAAATCAAGGAATAACACGGCATTGAAATATTGCCGGGCCATCGCCTGAAAATAACAGGTCTGCACCGAAATCGCAGCGATCAGCAGCATATTCTGCACCGCATCCCGCTGCCCTCTGCTCAGGTGGCTGAGCCGCTTCATCATTTTGTCCATGGCCGACTTGATTCCGCTGTCCGATTTCCACAGGTATTCCTTGGGATTTCCGGTCAGAGCCTGCCCCTCAGCCGGCACCGGGGAACGGGTCTTGATCTCCTCGAACAGCTCAGCATACCCGTGATACAGCTGTGCCGGCTCTACCAGATCATCGTCATCGCGCTCAGGCGCCAGGAACAGCATACGAAAGAGCTGCCTGATGCTCTCGAAATCAAGCGCCGCCTTCAGATCATCTATTATAAATAGAATGGCCGCCTGATTAATGGAGTACTTCTTCCCTTCACGCGGGGACCCGAGATATTCCTTGAAATCGCGCTTCACCCAATTCTGCATAGCAGAGACGGATAAAGTGGAATACTCAATCAGACCGCCAAGCGAAGCAATTTCACCCAGGGACAGCCCTTTGACGCCGCCGCCTTTGATCAGCTTTTGCAGAATCGGGGGGATATCCGTAGACAGAAAAGCGGGCAGGCTTGTCCCCTCCCGCACCTCGTCGCGGTGGAACTTGGTCCAGGCTTCCTGCAGAATATGGAGCGGCTTCCGCTCCGAGTTGGGCCCTAGAGACAGTAATAGTCCGGACATCTCTATCCGGCTAAGTGTAAAAGCTTCCATAGCTGGCAACCCTCCACCATTTGATATTTCACTGAAAAGTTCGTACAATAGGTTCATATGAACTCATAATATGAGTATAACCTATTTTAGGGACGAAAGGGATGGTAAAGATTATATGGGTATAGGACTTAGTTTGACGCTCGTGGCAATTTTGATTATTTTAACCGCATTTTTTGTAGCGACGGAGTTTGCAGTAGTGAGATTACGGGGCAGCCAGGTCAGCCAAATGGTGCTGGACGGCAAGAAGAACGCACTGGCAGTACAGCGGGTAGCCGCTAACCTGGACGGATATCTGTCCGCCTGTCAGCTCGGTATAACGATTACTGCACTCGGGATCGGGGCATTGGCAGAGCCTGCCTTTGAGCAGCTGCTCATTCCACTGTTTGATCTGGCTGGTGTGAGTCACAACGTTAGTAAGCCCATTGCTTTTGCTTTGGCCTTCATTATCGCCACCTTCCTCCACGTCGTGGTCGGAGAGCTTGCACCGAAGACCGCCGCTATTAATATTCCGGAGAAAATTGGTCAGATTACCGCACCGCTGATTATTTGGTTCTACAGAATATTGTACCCTTTGATTTGGTTCATGAACGGTTCCGCCAACCTGCTCGTCCGTATGTTCGGCATGAAGCCTGCCAGTGAACACGGCGACGCGCACAGTGAAGACGAGATTCGCCTGATCTTGTCCGAGAGCTATGAGAGCGGCAAAATCAACAAAGCGGAATATGGTTATGTTAACCGGATTTTCACCTTTGATGAGATGCTCGCCAAGGAAATTATGGTTCCCCGGACAGATATGGTATGCCTGTTCACCGATCATTCGCTGCAGGAGAATTTTGAAATTATCCGCAAGGAGCAGTATACCCGCTTCCCTGTAGCTGACGGCAGCAAAGACAATATCATTGGCATGATTAATACCAAGCAGCTCTACCTGCAATACGACAATAATCCTGATTTCGATTTCAAAAGCCTGATCCTGCCTCTGGTGACAGTATCGGAGGTTACGCCAGTAAAGACCCTCCTGACCCGTATGCAGAAGGAGCGCGTGCATATCGCCCTGCTGCTGGATGAATACGGCGGCACCTCCGGTCTGATTACGATTGAGGATATTCTGGAGGAGATCGTTGGTGAGATCCGCGATGAGTTCGACGAGGATGAGCGCAGAAATGTGGAGAAGCTGAGCGACACTCATTATCTGTTCGACGGCAATGTCTCCCTGCTGGAGGTCAAGGATCTTACCGGACTTGATTTCCATGATGAAGAAGTCACCACAATCGGCGGATGGCTGTACAGCCATATGGAAGAGCCGGCTGTCGGCAAAAGCCTCACCTACGAGCATGTCACCCTGACGGTCCGCGAGATGAACCGCCACCGTATCCGCAAGGTGGAGATCCTGATCGATCTTCCGGTCACCGAAGAATCAGATGCACACCACGAGTAAGTCTTATAGATATGCTGTAAAGGAAAAGGCGCTTCCCGTGAGTTATCGGGGAGCGCCTTTGCTCTTATTTAGGAAATCATAGTTTCTTTCTTTTGTGGATAAGGGAGGCACAGAGATCGGGGGCGCCACGTAGGCCAAATGTAATCGAAAAACCGATTACATTTGGACCGGGGGCGCCACGTAGGCCGAATGTAATCGAAAAACCGATTACATTTGGATCGGGGGCGCCGCGTAAGCCGAATGTAATCGAAAAACCGATTACATTTGGATCGGGGGCGCCACGTAGGCCGAATGTAATCGAAAAACCGATTACAATTGGACCGGGGGCGCCACGTAAGCCAAATGTAATCGAAAAACCAAACACAATTGGACTGGGAGCGCCGCGTGGACCAAATGTAATCGAAAAACCAAATACAATGTGCTAACGCAAAGGTGCTTGGAACGGGTACATCTCATAGTAAGCAAATGAGGGGTACTCCTGCCCCTGAATTCACCGGATGCCTCTTGAAGTTGGCGGATGGGGAAGGACGGTCTGACCAGATGAGTTGTGTGGACCGCATAACTTCTTACATCATTCACCCGCAATTCACCCACAGGGTGATTTTGTTCGTGTAGGCTATCTATCCATATAGTTAATGCAATTAATTATAGATCTTACCCATATAATATTCGTCCACCCATTGTCCATCCACCAGCAGCGACTTTCTCTTCAAGCCCTCAATCTCAAAGCCCTGCTTCTTATACAGCGCAACCGCCTGTTCATTATGCTGCATCACGGTAAGCTCCAGTCGCATGATGCCGCTGCGTTTGACCCACAATTCCATCTCACGGAATAATCCGCTGCCGATTCCCATGCCCTGATAAGCCTTAAGAATGCCTATAACAATATAGGCACTGTGTTTGTTGCGGCTGAAGGTTCCGCCTTCGACAGAGAGATATCCTGCAAGCTCACCGTCTGCTTCGGCACCGATCAAGAGTGAGGTTTCCGCCTTAGTGTAGTCTGCAATTCTCTCCTCCACCTGAGGAATACCCGTCCGTCTCTCCCCTGGAGCAAACATCATGTAGGAGGTCTCCTGATCCAGCCTGTGTTGCAGGCACAAGAGCGCAGCGGCATCTTTCGGGATGAGCTCCCTTAGGGTTACGTTCATTTCCGTTCAGTTCCTCCTGTAGGTTGAAGCGATATGTATTTTTTGAAAAGCTTGCTTCCCTCTCCGTCGTACCCCAGACGCTCATAGAACCGGTGAGCATCCTTACGGATGCTCTTGCTTGACAGCATCACCTTAAGTGCACCTCTGGCTGCGGCAGCCTCTTCTGCGAACCGCAGCATGGAGGCTCCTATTCCCTTGCCTCGCAGCTCCTCGATGATGACAAAACGCTCTATCACTGCGAACGGACGGTCACCGCTAAGCGCATCCATACACAGATGCAGATGAACCGTGCCGGCAACTTCCCCGCCCTCTACATAGACAAACAGCAGACTGTCCGGATTATCGGCAATTTGACTTATTCTTTGGGGGGACACATGAATATCGCTGGAATCCGGCAGCAGAATCCGGTATAAGCCCTCTATGCCGGCAGCGTCCTCCGCCCGTGCTTCTCTTATCATCTATAATCCTCCTCTTGTACAATAATTAATGAGATTAACCTTTATAATTAATCTCATTAATTAACTGATATAACGGCAGATCATTAACACGTTTCCGTCCGGGTCCTTGAAGTTAAACCAATGGTCATTCTCTATATCGGTAAGGATCTCAGCTCCGCTGGCTTTGACATAATCATAAGCGGCATCAATGTCGTCGGTAAGCAGATGGAAGGACGGCACCTTCAGCACGGCTTCGGCTGTGAATATTTTGCTGTCCAGTACAATCCCCGGCCCCTGCATCGGCACCTCATACAGATGCCCGAATAATACTTCGCCTTCAAGCGGCAGTCCGAGCAGACTGCAATACCAGTTCTTGGACCTTTCGATATCACTAACCGGGATGAAGACAGCACCAATCTGATTGCGTATCGGACTTGTCACAGCAGTATAGCCTCCTCATAGAGTGCAAGTTGTTGAATCCTACAGCCTTTAATGATTTCGATAAAATATGTCAATTTCCTGCCTGTTTAGGGATGAGAATATAAGTTATGCTATAATCTTGTCAGATCCTATCCCTATTGTCAGGAGAATGAACTTGGCTAACCTTTTCTTTGGGCATTTGAAGCTAACGCCGCCCAAAATACTGTCCCTCGGCTTCGTGATCCTGATCGCTGCCGGAACCCTGCTGTTATCGCTGCCCGCTGCTTCCACCGGCGGAAGAATCTCATTCATTGATGCGCTGTTCATGGCAACCTCGGCGACCTGCGTAACCGGTCTTGCCGTTGTCGATACGGGAACACAGCTCTCGACGTTCGGACAGATCGTACTGCTGGTGCTGTTCCAGTTCGGCGGTCTCGGCTTCGTAACGATGGCTACGCTGATTACGCTGGTCCTGAACAAACGAATCTCATTGAAGGAACGCCTCTTGCTGCAGGAATCCATGAACCAGAATTCCATGCAGGGGATCGTGAAGCTGATCCGCCGGGTTCTGATCTATTCTCTGGTGATTCAATTGACCGGTGCCATTCTGCTGGCTGCCCGATTTGTAGTAGATATGCCGATAGGCAAAGCAGCTTATTATGGACTATTCCATAGCATCTCCATCTTCAACAACGCGGGCTTCGATTTGTTCGGCGATATTCACGAGCCGTTCAGCGGCTTAACCCGGTATGTAGAAGATCCTGTTGTGAATATTACCTCCATGCTGCTGATCTTCCTTGGCGGAATTGGCTTCATCGTCTTATCCGATGTGATCGACTATCCCAAGCGCAAGCGGCTGATGCTGCACTCGAAGGTCGTGCTGGCGACTTCAGCCGTACTGATTCTGGTCGGAGCCATTGTCTTCTTCTGGCTGGAGCTGAACGCTACACTGAAGCCGCTGCATGCCGGAGGCAAGATTATGGCCTCCTTCCTGCAAGCTATTACGCCCCGCTCCGGCGGGGTGACCACCATTGAGATTCCGCTGCTGCGGGAATCTACCCAATTCCTGATGATTCTGCTGATGTTCATCGGGGCGGCTCCCGGCTCTACGGGCGGCGGAATCAAGATTACCACCTTTGCCATTCTGGCCAGTACCGCCTACGCCAAGCTGCGGGGCAAAGAGGATATCGTCATGTTCCGCCACCGGATCTCGAAGGAGAATGTCTACAGAGCCATAACCATGACATTACTATCACTAATGCTGGTGGTTATCTCCACCATGCTGCTGTCCGTAACGGAGAGCGCCGATTTCCTGAGTGTATTGTTCGAGGCGGTGTCCGCCTTCGGTACCTCAGGCATCACCATGGGACTTACCACAGAGCTGACCACGATCGGCAAGGTGCTGGTGATCATTCTTATGTTCGTCGGCCGGACCGGACCGCTTACCCTGGCCTATGCCCTCAAGCCTAAGAACAGCAAGGAGTTATACCGTTACCCGGAAGGCAATATCACCATCGGTTAAGGGCCGGCGACTATTAAGAACAAACGGGTGAATGAGATTACCTGCGCGCCAGCAAATGTATGCTGTTTTCCGCATACATTCGAGCCACACGCCTGCACGCCACTTATACGTAACAGAAGAAAATCATAATCTCCTCTACAATTAAAAATGCGACCCTGCTCGTCCAAGGCAATCAGACGGGACGGGGTCGCATTGTTATATCCGGAATAAGCTTAAGCTTCCTCTTCCGGGATCTCCTGGGTATCCAGTGCTGCATCCAACAGCTGATTGTACAGATCATCGTCATTCTCCAGCAGCGCATCCACTTCCAGGAACTGCTCCTCACTCCCCGGTTCACCGGCGAAGCTCAGACTGTAATCCCATTCGGTTCCACGAGAGCTGAAGAATGTAATCTCATAAGGGGAACGGTGATTCTCTAATGTAAATACCGTTCTCCCCACAAAACTTCTATCCTCTACGCGTTTCATTTCTGCTTTGGTGATTTCCAGGTTCATCCTCTTTCCTTCCTTTCATCTGATCATGCCCACAATATTCAGTATAACATTGATATGTCAGCATTTCTCTTTCCTTTTGCGCTGTAATTGACTTTTTTCATCCGGCGGTTAATAATTTAGTACAATGCTTATACAGAGCTAAAAATTATGGTAATGGAGGAAATGTCAATGACTGAAACAGAGCTTCAGGACAAGCTAAGTAAATACGCTGATTTAGCAGTACAAATCGGTGTGAATGTTCAGCCGGGACAAATCCTGGTTGTGAACGCTCCGATCACTGCGGCTGAGTTCGTCCGCCTGATTACGGCCAAGGCTTATGCCATTGGCGCCAGCCAGGTGAAGGTGAACTGGAGTGACGAGTTCATTACCCGCCAGCAGTTCGAGCATGCCGCACCCGAAGTATTCACCAAGGCCCCAACCTGGTTTGCCGGTGAAATGACTGAGCTTGCAGAGAACGGTGCCGCCTTCCTGTCGGTCATTGCCGAGAACCCGGATGCCCTCAAAGGCATTGATCCTGAGCGGATTGCGAGCTTCCAGAAGACACGGGGCGCAGCGCTTACGAAATACCGTGAATTGCAGATGTCCGACAAAGTCAGCTGGAGCATTGTAGCGATCCCGTCCCAGCCTTGGGCAGACAAGGTGTTCCCTGAGGTCCCTGCTGACCAGCGCGTAGACAAGCTGTGGGAGGCCATCTTCCATACCGTCCGTCTGGACCGTGAGGACCCTGTTGCCGCCTGGCAGGAGCATCTGGACACGCTGGAGTCGAAGGCCAATGTTCTTAACGCGAAGAAGTACGCGAGTCTGCACTACATAGCACCCGGAACTGACCTTAGCATTGAGCTGCCTGAAGGCCATTTATGGGCGCAAGGGGACAGCATCAATGCCAAAGGTCATTCTTTTGTCGCCAACATGCCAACGGAAGAAGTGTTCACAGCTCCGCTGAAAACAGGCGTGAACGGTACGGTCCGCAGCACGAAGCCGCTCAGCTACGGCGGAAATGTAATTGACGGCTTCTCGATCACTTTTGAACAGGGCCGGATTACCAGTGTGAGCGCTGAGCAGGGCCAGGAAGCCCTCGAATATCTGATCAGCCTGGATGAAGGCGCCAAGTATCTCGGGGAAGTTGCACTTGTGCCGCATCAGTCGCCGATCTCGGAATCAGGGATTCTCTACTTCAATACCTTGTTCGACGAGAATGCCTCCAACCATCTGGCTATTGGCACTGCCTATGCCTTCTGTCTGGAAGGCGGCAAAGAAATGAACCAGGATGAACTGACCGACCGCGGCCTCAATAACAGTGTGACTCACGTTGACTTCATGATCGGCTCGGCCGAGATGGATATCTACGGAATTACCGCTGACGGTACGCGCGAGCCGGTCTTCCAGAAGGGCAACTGGGCCTTCTAACCCCTTTATAAGCTATTGCATTTCATTAGATAATGAATGGAGCTGAAGCTATTGCTGGATTTCAACCAAAAGCTGGAGAATTACGCACTGCTCGCTGTAAAGATCGGCGTTAATATTCAACCCGGCCAGACCCTTGTCGTGAATGCGGATATCGTATCGGCTGAGCTGGTCCGCCTGATTGTACGCCAGGCCTATGAAGCAGGTGCGAAGCTCGTCAAGGTTAACTATTCCGATGAATTCGTCACCCGCACCCGATATGATCTCGCACCGTCCGAGAGCTTCCTGGAACCGCCGAAGTGGCAGGCCGATGAGCTGGAGGATCTGGCAAGGGGCGGAGCGGCATTCCTGACAATCATCTCCGCGAATCCGGACTTGCTGAACGGAGTAGATGCAAGCCGCATTGCGGACCATCAGAAGACCGCCGGTCAAGCTATGGCTCCTTACCGCGAGATGCTGATGGCTAACCAGGTCAGCTGGACCGGCCTCGCCTTCCCATCTGCTTCTTGGGCCGCGAAGGTGTTCCCGGACGCTGCACCTGAGCAGCAGATTGAATTGCTCTGGGACGCCATCTTCAAGGCCGTGCGCGCAGACCAGGAGAATCCGGTGCAGGCCTGGAGTGTCCATCTGGCCGGCTTGAAGCAGCGCTGTGAGCTGCTGAACGCGAAGAAATACCGCAAGCTGCACTACACGGCTCCGGGCACCGATCTGACGATCGAATTGCCTGAAGGACATATCTGGTGTCAGGCGGGTGCGGTGAACAGCCGCGGCATGTCCTTCCTGGCGAACATTCCGACCGAGGAAGTATTCACCGCTCCGCTGAAGACGGGTGCGAACGGCACGGTCCGCAGCACGAAGCCGCTCAGCTATGGGGGCAACATCATCGATCGCTTCAGTCTGACCCTGGAGAATGGTAAAGTTACAGACTTTACCGCTGAAGTGGGCCAGGAAGCCCTCGCTTCCCTGCTGGCCATGGATGAAGGTGCCGCCTACTTCGGCGAAGTGGCGCTTGTGCCTTTCCACTCCCCGATCTCGGAGAGCGGCATTCTCTACTACACTACCCTGTATGACGAGAATGCTTCCTGCCATCTGGCACTTGGCGCTTCCTACGCCTTCACCCTGCAGGACGGCATTAATATGAGCAAGGAACAGCTTGTAGACAAGGGCATGAACCAAAGTCTCACTCATGTAGACTTCATGATGGGCTCCCCGGAGATGAATATCGACGGAATTGCCGATGACGGCTCCACCGACCCGATCTTCCGTAATGGAGATTGGGCCTAAGCTTAATCTTTGTACTATGAATGAGACCCCGCTATCTCCTCTTGAGGAATATGGCGGGGTCTTTGTGTTGAACTGAGGTCAAAGCAACCCAAACAGCCCAAATGTGAACATTCAGTCAAAGAATTTTCACAATATTGTTGAAATTAGTTCACAAATATGTCACAATACAATTATAGATAGTGTTTACAGTTCCAAAAGAGGAATGTTTTAGTCCATGAATAATCTAAGGAGGGAATTCAGATGAAAGAAACTTTCACTCATGACAACACGGATTCTATGGAAACAGAACGTCTGGAAGTCCAGGCTCCCAAAGACTTAAGTATCGTTGCCTCCGACGCCATCAAGTACACCGCCTACATCATGCTGCTGTTCGGATTCCTGTACTTCCTGGTTGCCTACCTTGGCCCCATGCTGTAAGGCTGCTTCAATATACACAAGATACGCAGTACAATCACATATTCGTAAGCGCTTACGGCCAGTCTCCTGCGGGAATGAGATTAGCCGTTTTTATTTGTATCCCATGTCAAAACGCCAAAAACGGCAGCCCTCTTCATATGAAGGACTACCGTTCTTTGTCTACTTCCAGCCCAGCGCCTTGTTGATCCAGGCAACCGCCTCCGGTGCCCACGCCGCTTCCATACGTGAACGCAACCAGGCTATCGCCTCTTCTCTCGATCCCTCAAAGGGCAGAATGCCCGCTTCATGCATCCAGTGCCCCGAGGTTTCAAAAGAGGTGCTGTTCCAGCCATTCGGCTCTCCGTCCGCATTCACCCGTTGCTTCACGCCGGAGATTACGATATCCAGAGACCCTTGCAGCTCCGTTACTGCATTGTCAAAAGCCGTTTTCTTCTCCTTGGCCTTCATATCCGCCATAGAGCGCAGCTGGCGTGTCTCTATTCCCTCATTCGCCCGGATAATCTCCAGCAGAGTCAGTGCTTCTCTCGTGGCCAGGCCGCTCTGATACCGCTCTTCCAGAGACTTCCGAGGCCCGGACGCTGCCAAGTAAGCCGGAAGCCACTCGCGGGATACGAGCACGGCTTTTTTCTTGATGAATTTTCCGTAGCCGGCTAAGCCTTCTCCAGGAAATCTGACCCGCCAGCGCCAGGGGTCCAGCTCTGTATCCGTATGCCAATTCTCCGCCAGCGTCAGCCCGTTCACAGACGGATGCTCCGGGATCAGGGGTGCCAGCGGCACAATCCCCAGTCGGGCGACTACCTCAGCCATCTCTTCAAAGGTGGTTACATTCTCTTGCTTACCTGCTTCGCCCACGTCATTCAGCCTCCTAAATCAATCTGGCTTGTACACCAAATTAAGCTTATCACTATAAACGGGAAAATTCACTTCCTGCAGGTTAATCACATTTTTTAACTTCCCCCCGATAGTTAGCCATTCGAAAACTGGCCCCGCATCCACATGAGGCTTTGGCATTAGGGTTATTCATGGTGAAGCCGCCTATCATTCCGCTTTGTTCATAGTCAATTTCGAGACCATCGATATATGGAATACTCTTCGTGTGAACTAATAGACGAAATTTATCTTTATTGAACACCACATCCTCCTCTGTTTGCTGCTCATCCAAGACAAGGGTATAAGACAATCCGCTGCATCCCCCTTCTTCAACACCTACTCTAAGAAAAGAGTGCCTTGTATCAGCGGTTAATAAGATTTCGGCGATTTTCTCTGCTGCGATCTCACTGACATCAATGTTCATTTTCATTCCTCCTATACAAGCTTAATTTAGTTTTGGGTCCCCCAGTCCATTAGACAAGGTATGAACGTAGCGAGAGCTACTCCTTTTGGTGTAAGTTCATACATGGTTCGTGTAGGACGCTGGGGACTGGTTCTCTTGACCAGATTATGATGTTGAAGCTCCTTTAAACGCTGGGAAAGGATTCTTTGCGTAATGGAAGGAATACTCCGGGTCATTTCGCTAAACTTCTTCGGACCGTAAGAAAGAGTGAATAAGATATGGATCGTCCATTTGGACCCGATGATGTCATAGGCTATAAGAAGTTTCTCCCTATCCTCATTGGACAATGACCGGTACACCCTCTTTCTTAGGATCAGCATTCTTGATGGATTGCGGTGAGATCCGGGTGCTGGCAATGATACTTATGACGATCAACAAGAGATGGAAGCCCATGGCTACAATTAAGCCGGATTGCAATGACATTCCAGCAGCCTGACACACGACAAGGATAGAACCCCCAATCCCGATAACTACACCGGGTGTAAAAGAATCCGCAAATTGCAGATTTGCCGAGGTTTGGCCCGCGCCGCCTTCCCCTGTTTGGGAAAAGGCTACAACACCGCTAACCGGATGCGCCAATCCAATGCCGACCCCGGCGATGATCTGCCCCATAACTGCAACGGCAACAGAAACAACCGGTATCCAAAAGACGATGGCAATCCCGATGGCAAGCAGAAATACCCCCAGAATAATTCTCATATGACGTCCACGGCCCTGATCTGCCGCATCCCAACGTCCTTGCACATACGCAATGATACACCAGCTTAGTGCAGCACTCGCTACGATTAAACCCGCCTGAGAAGGTGTAATTCCCTTCACATCAATTAGAGCCAATACCAGGAAATTCTGTGTGCTGGCATAGGCAGCGAAGAACAACCCGCGTGTTGCGAGAATCGCCGGCATCCCTCTTCGCAGCGTAAGCGTTCCCTTCGGCAGCAATCGACGGAGCGGTAATATCATACCGACGAGGCCAATCAGGGCGAAGACAAATCCCATCATACTCGGAAGCATACTAAGACCAATCAGGAAAAGACCAGTCCCCGTCGTTAAGAGTAACGCCATCCAAGTAGATGAAGAGCCGCTAGCCCCTCCCGTCTGCTGCACTTTCAATTTCCTGAAAGCCGGTAAACTAAGCACTGCTGAAACGACCAGCACAGGTAAGATCCCCCAGAAAACAAACCGCCAGGACCACTGATCTGCTATAAGGCCTGCTACATATGGACCGAGCATGGACGGAAGAACATAGGCTGTACCAAAGGCTCCAAGTATTTTGGCACGTAATTCATCCGGGTATCTTAAGGAAATGGCCGTATACACACAAGTCATCATAGCTCCGGCACCCAAACCTTGCAGGGCTCGTGATCCAATCATGATATACATATCGCCTGCTGTTGCAGCAGCGACCAGTCCTGCGATAAACAACAGCAGCGCATAAGTGAAGGGTGCAGCAGGGCCTCTTTTATCTATGATCCGACCGACGACCAGCGTTCCGATAATCTGTGCAAGCAGATACGTACTGAATATCCACCCGAACAAGCTAAGACCGTTCAAGTCTCCGGCAATTGAAGGAGCGATGGTGGTTACGGACAGACCTTCGAATCCAACGGCCATCACTGACAGGATAATTCCTATGGATAGTGCAAAGTAACGCGGACTGAAAATACTTTGATGATTAGACGACATGAATGGTGACCTCCAAGAAAGTTTGGTATGTATACATCGTATCCGGATACTTAGTAAACATTTTTGTTTATAATGTCTAAGCTACAGTCCGGCTTTGACTTTGTCAACATATTTGTTTAAAATGTAGGGAGCGATGCAGATTCAGTTGCTTCAAACAGGAGGTGCACCATGAGCCGGAATCAAATCAAAAAGGATGTCTCCACCAGTACCCGCAGAGCGATCATTGATCTGTTAAAGGAGCGTGGGGGCATGGATGTTATGTCCCTCTCCTCTCAATTTTCGCTGTCTGGAATGGCTATTCGCCAACATTTGAATGCACTGAAGGAAGAAGGATTGGTTACGAATGTGGAAGAGGCACGTCCCATGGGCCGCCCCACCAAGCTGTGGATATTAACTCCCGCGGCTAATCGTTTTTTTCCAACCGGATATTCGGATTTATCCATCAGTCTCATTAATTCGATGAAAGAGGCTTTTGGCAATGAAGGGCTGGACAAGCTGCTGGATGTTCGAAATAAAAACATGCAGGCACAATATCTCGAGCATCTTGGTGCGGCGTCGGATGTTAGAGAGAAATTGGAGAAGCTGGCCGAGATTCGAACGAATGAAGGTTATATGGCCGAGGTTAAGGAGCAGGAGGATGGCAGTCTCTTATTCATCGAGAAACATTGCCCGATCTGTGAAGCGGCGGCTGTATGTACCGGGTTATGCAAGAATGAGTTGCATTTATTCAGAACGGTTCTAGGAGATGATGTTCATATTGAACGGGGGGAGTACATTTTACAGGGAGGCAGAAACTGTATCTACACCGTTAGGCAACATAAGTCGTGACAACAAGAGCAACCTCACTTGGAGATTGCTCTTTGTTGTTATTTCAGGCTGTCTGCGTCCGATCCCATACAGCGGATTCCCGCAATATAGGTGTTAATCAGCCGGGTGAGAGTGACATTCAGGTCCAGCGGCATTCCAAATCCGCCCTGGTGCTCCAAGGTGGAGAATCCGTGCAGTATACTCCGCAGTCCACGAACAGCATGCAGATTGCCTTCCTCATCCAAGCCGAATGCAGATATCACCTGGATGATGAGCGACAGGATCTTCCCTCCCGTTGCTTCCAGAGCGCTCTCTCCTTGTTCGGGTGCTTTTAGCGTCGTCTGATACAGCCCCGGGTGCGCTCTGGTGAATCCGATGTATGCCTGACTCATGGCATGTACTGCAGCCTCTCCGCTTAGCCCCTCCGTTGCCTCCGATATGACCTCATACAGCTGCTCCAGACCATATACCGCCATCAGTGTACGCAGCCCCGCAAGCCCGTTGATGTGATTATAGAGTGACGGAGAACGGACACCCAGCTTCGCGGCAAGTGCAGCCAGCGTCACTGCTTCCATCCCGTATTCATCCGCCAGCTCTGCGGCAGCCAGTACCAGCGTGTGCGTGTCCAGACCTGCTCTAGCCATGTACCCTCTCTCCTCCCTTTACTTGCCCTTCGGCCTCCGCAGCCGCCCGCTTCATCGCCTCTACCGGAGCTATAAGCAGATCACCATGTCCTACCGCCAGTACAGAAGGGGCAAGATCAATCAGCCTGTAGGCACTGACTAAGGCCTGTTCGGGGCTCCAAGTCGCCATAGCCGGAAAAGGAAACCAGGCGACCTTCTTGCCGGACACCGCCGTTGCCCGGAAGGTCTGGAACGCATCACCAACGATCAGCGCTCCACTGCGCCGGTCCTGGAAAGACATCGATCCCGGCGTATGTCCGGGAGTGCTGAACGCTGTCAGCGAGCCGATGCTGTCTCCGTCATGCAGCAGAATGTCGGGCCGGGTCACTATTTTGGCGGGTACACTGCCCTTAATAGGAGTCTGCAGCTCATCGGCTCTGAGCGAGCGGTCACCAGCCAACAATGCAGCATCCCGCTCCGAGATATAGACCTTAGCCTCCGGCACCTCCTTCTTCAAGGCATCAAGCGCCCCGACATGATCCATGTGACCATGAGTCAGGATGATGCGGGTCAGCGGCTTACCTAACTTGGCGGCCTGGCTTAGAATGCCTTTCAAACTGTAGGACATTCCCGTGTCAATAAGTGTAAGCTCCTGTTCTTCCTCGATCAAATAGCAATTCACTGGAAAAATACGCGGCAGCCACGTAAGCTGATGCAAATGGCCTTCTCTTGTTACTCTCATCGTAAAACCCTCCCAAAAACTAATCTCATTAGTTAAAATATAAACTAAGATGATTAGTTTTGCAATAGCTAACTAAAAAATACCCGCTCCACCTGGGCAAAATCAAAAACACCACCCGCAATGGATGGTGTCCTAAAAGATCCGTGTTACCAGTGGTATCGATTTTGTCTATGCCCGTCTGTACCTGTCTCCCGATCAGCCAAACCGGCCCATAATGTATTCCTGCGTCATCTGGTTCTCGGGGTTCGTGAAGACCTTCTCGGTTTTGTCGTATTCCACCAGAGAGCCAAGATAGAAGTAGGCGGTGTAATCCGAGATCCGTGCGGCCTGCTGCATGTTGTGGGTGACGATCACGATACGCAGCTCCTCCTTCAGCTCCTTGATCAGCTCCTCTACCTTACCGGTTGATACCGGGTCAAGGGCCGAAGCCGGCTCATCAAGCAGAAGGATCTGCGGGTTGACCGACAGCGCCCGGGCGATACACAGACGCTGCTGCTGTCCGCCGGACAACGCCAGAGCGGAATCCTTCAAGCGGTCCTTGACCTCGTCCCACAGGGCGGCGCGGCGCAGGCTGCTCTCGACGATTTCATCCAGCGCCTGCTTGCCCTTGATGCCATGATATTTCGGGCCGAAGGCGATATTGTCGTAGATCGATTTATAGAACGGATTGGGCTTCTGCCAGACCATGCCGATCTTTTGCCGCAGCTTGATTACATCCGTGCCTGTAGCATTGATATCCACACCGTCAATCCAGATGCTGCCCTTGGTCGTAGAGCCGGAGATATCGTCATTCATCCGGTTCAGTGAACGGAGAAAGGTTGATTTCCCGCAGCCCGACGGGCCGATCAATGCGGTTACCGTATTCTGGGCAAAAGGAAGGCTAATCCCCTTCACTGCCTCATACGTCCCATAATAAATACTCAGATCCTCCGTTTGAAATGATTCGCGTACGACTGGCTCTGCTATTCCCATCCCTTACTCCTCCTAAAGTTCTGATAGCTTACACGTTCTGACTCTTCTGCGCAAAACTCGCTTCGGAAGCCTGTGCCCTCCCTGTGTGTAACAAGCCTAGCTCATTCTCTTGGATGCAGTAAGCTTGCGGTAGATGAATCTGCCGAAGTAACGGGCAGCCAGATTGAAGATTAATACGGTCAGCACCAGGACGGCTGAAGCGCCCGCTGCAATCTGAAGTGCATCCGGTGCCAGGCCCTCACTGTTGACCTTCCAGATATGCACCGCCAGCGTCTCCGCCGGACGGAACGGATTGAGCGGTGAGGATGGGCTAAGCGGATTCCAGTTGCTGAAGTCCAGGCGCGGGCTGCTCATCCCTGCCGTGAACATCAGCGCGGCTGCTTCACCGAACACACGGCCGGCCGACAAAATCGTGCCGGTAATAATAGTCGGCAACGCTACCGGCAGCAAGACCGAGGTAACGATCTTCCACTTGGACAATCCGAGCGCGAAGCCTGCCTCCTTCTGCTGCTTGGGCACCGTGCGGAAGGCTTGCTCCGTAATACGCACCATCAGCGGAAGGTTGAAGAAGGTTAACGCGAGCGCACCCGAGATCAGGGAGAACCCGAGATTGAAGGTGTTGACGATCAGCAAGAGACCGAACAGACCCACGATAATCGACGGGAAGGACGACAATACCTCCACGACCAGACGGATGAAGTTGGTCAGCTTGCCGGGGCGGGCATACTCTGCCATGAAGATTCCGGCACCCAGCCCCAGCGGCACGGTGATGATCAAGGTCAGCACCAGCAGGAACAATGAGTTGAACAGCTGCGGCCCGACGCCTCCGCCTGCGCGGATCTTTTGCGGCGCGGAGGTCAGGAAGTCCCAGCTAATATGATTGAAACCGCGGATCAGGATATATCCGAGTAAGCTAACCAGGATGGCTACGATCAGTAATGCAAAGGTTACGATAACGACAGTGGCTATTTTATTCGCAGTTCTCGGCTTCAAATTTTATTTCTCCTTTCGAGCATTCTCACCAGCAGGACGAATACGAAGGTCATCAGCATCAGCACCAGCGCCATACTCCACAGCGCATTGTTCTGCGGTGAACCCATCGTCGTATTCCCCATGCCCAGCGTAATTACACTGGTAAGGGTGGACGCGGACTCGAACAGGGAGTGAGGCACGAACGGCGCGTTACCGATAACCATCTGCACAGCAAGAGCCTCGCCGAAGGCGCGGGCCATGCCAAGCACTACCCCCGTCATAATCGCCGGGAAGGTCGTCGGGAGAATAACCCGGGAGATCGTCTGCCAGCGTGTGGCACCGAGCGCAAAGGATGATTCTTTCAAGTTTTGCGGCAATGATGCAAGCGCGTCTGCAGCCACGCTGGTAATCGTCGGCAGAATCATGACCGACAGCACTAGCGCGCCTGCAGCCACCCCGATGCCCTGTCCGGGCAGCGTATCCCGCAGAAATGGAACAATGACGCTTAAGCCTACGAAGCCGTAGACAACGGATGGAATGCCTGACAGCAGCTCGATGACCGGCTGCAGCAGCTTTTTACCCCAGCCCGGCACAATCTCCGTCATGAAGAGCGCAGCGCAGATACTGAGCGGACTTGCGATAAGCGCAGCCAGCAGCGTGACCAGGAAGGAACCCGAGATGAACGGGAAGGCTCCGTAGGAAGGTGTGTCTGCTTCAGGCGACCACTTCGTGCCGAACAGGAATTCAGAGACCTTGACCTCACCGCTCACGAAGTTGGCCACGCCTTTGGAGGCTACGAAATAGACCATGGATATAATGATGACAATGAGCAGCAGCACACAAAAGGACATATAAATACGTCCGATTAAATTTTCTATATGATGTTTTTCCAGCCGCTTGTTTGTTGGTTGTCCCCTCAAGATGCTCCCTCTTTCTAAAGTGAAAAGAGAGGCAGAGTTTATCCGCCTCTAATCACATTAAAGTTGAAATCAATTAACCTTGCGAACCGGTGAAGCTTATTTAGGTGTTACAGTACCTGCAACATCACGCGATACCTGCATTTTGGAAGCCGGAATGTAGCCAAGCTCTACCACATCGCCAGTCTGTACTTCATCCGTCAGGAAGTAATCCAGGAAGGCTTTTACAGTCTCATTGGGTTCACCGTTAGTGTACATGTGCTCGTAAGCCCATACCGGATATTTACCGGCCACTACGTTGTCTACCGAAGGCTCAACGCCGTCATAGTTTAATGTTTTCACGGAATCATCCAGGTAGGACAGGGCCAGATAACCGATAGCTCCCGGTGTTTCGCCGATCATTTTCTTAACCGTACCAGAGGAATCCTCCTGGATCGAGCCCTTCAGATCCTCGGTTTTGGTGCCAAGAGCGAAGCTCTCGAAGGTAGCACGGGTACCTGAGCTTGCCGGACGGTTGATGATCTGGATGGCCTGGTCTGCACCGCCGACCTCTTTCCAGTTCGTGATTTTACCAGTGAAAATGTCCACCAGCTGCTGCTTGGTCAAGCTGTCTACGCCTGCTGCCGGGTTGCTTACTGCCGCAATCGCTACAACCGCCACCTGATGATCCACCAGCTCAGCCGCCTTCGCAGCATCCTTCAGCTTCTCTTCAGCGAATACATCCGAGTTCCCGATATCCACTTGCTTCTCAGAGACCTGAGTCAAGCCTGTTCCGCTGCCGCCGCCTTGAACCTGAATGTCCACGCCTGCATTCGCATCCATGAATTTCTCAGCGACCTGCTCTACGAGCGGCTGAAGTGCTGTGGAGCCTGACGCCAGGACCGAACCGCTCAGCTTCGCACCGCTGCTGGATTCTGTGTTTGTAGCAGCCGGTGTATTCCCTCCGTTATTGGTTGTTGCCTTATTTCCCCCGTTGTTTCCGTTGCCGCATGCTGAAAGTGCCAGTACGCTGGTAAGAGTCAAAGCCATGATCCACGATTTTTTGAATTGCATTGTTTTTTTTCCTCCTAAAGGTTTTGTGAGTGTCTGCTGCGTTCCATCTGCTTCGTACAAAACTCACTTGGGAAGCATTATTGTGTGTCTATCAGCGTCTCTTCTGACTCTTCTTATTCTAGGGCCCGTTCGTTAGATAAAAGTACTGAGTTTGTAAACCGGAGGATAAAAGTTATAATATTAATTGAGTAGTTGAATAGATAAAATCTATACCGAAACAACAATAGGGGTCTTTCTGCCCCATCCCCGGAGGAATCTTCATGAACCTTGTAAAGCTGCAAATCTTAGTTCTCATCGAAAAATATAAAAAAGTAACGGATGTAGCCGCCGAGATGAACCTTAAGCAGCCTACCGTCTCCTTCCATATGAAAAGTCTGGAGAGTGAGCTTGGCGCTTCCCTCTTCCAATACCGGAGCGGCCGGGTCCTGCTGACGGATGCCGGACGCGCCTTGTATCAATATGCAGTCCGCATTGTCTCGCTGAGTGCTGAGGCCGAGCGGACGGTCAAACAGTTCACCTCGCTCGCCTCGGGGAATCTGGAGCTTACCGCAAGCGATATCCCTGCCAGTTATCTTGTGCCCAAACTGCTGTCGCAATTCACACAGCAATATGACGGGATCGATGTCTATCTATCCGTACTGCCGGATGACGCCATCCGGGAACGTCTGCGCAGCCGGGATATCCAGCTCGCCGTGCTGCATAGTGCAGAGGGCCAGGATGATACCTTCCATACGCAGGTGATTGCGGAAGAGGAGACCGTGCTGGTCTTTGCGCCGGAGCATCCCTTTGCCGGGGAGCAGGAGCTGACCGCCCAAGCCGTAGCCCGCGAGCCTTGGGTGCAGCATGAAGCCGCCTCCTTCCTGCGCGGAATCTCCGACCAGTGGGCACAGCTTAATAACGTAAGGGTCTGGAACCATGCGGTACTGGGCTCGCCGGAGGCCGTCAAGGGGATGCTCTACACCGGCAGAATGGTGGGCGTGTTCTCCCGCTCCGGGATTGAGGGTGAAGTAGCGGCGGGCCGACTGGCCTATGCGAAGCTGCCCGGAATTCTTCCGGCTGACGGATCTTTTGTGCTGGCCTGGCGCAAGGACTATACGCTTTCCCCGCTCCAGCAGGCTTTTGCCGGGATGGCAGCGGGTTCTGCACAAATAAACGGTATCCCCGGAGCGCCTGTGTAACTGCGCTAACGGGGATACCGTGTGGTGGTGAACCTTATTATCTTTTGACAGCAACCAGGGTGAAGGTCTTGGGAATTCCCTTATCGTACACATCTGACGACAGGTTGGGCTCCTCCACCAGCTCTCTTATAATCAGTCCGCTGGCTGCGGCAGCAGTAACCAGCTCGCCCAGCGTCCAGCGCCGCCAGTAGACGACATTCGGCTTGTCCGCCTCCGGCGCTCCTCCTGAAGAAGGCATGTATTTGGAATAGGATACCTGCTTCTCTTCAAGCGCCGTATCAAAATAATCCCCGCTCACCTTATGCTTGCGCACCTTGGCCGTCGACCCCTTGGAGGAGATCAGCTTGGTCGTTACCGGATGGAAATCCCGCAGAACGAACGTCCCGCCCTGTGCCAGCAAGCGGTAGGCCGTAGCCATGAACGGAGCCAAATCCGTAAAATAGTGAACAATCCCCATTTCGGCAAAAACTGTATCATACGAGCCGTTAAGATGCGCTTCCGGCAGCTCCAGGACATCCGACACGATATAGTCAAGCTGCACTCCGGCCGCCTGCGCGAGTTCACCGGCATAACGGGCATTGGCCTCCGAGAAATCCGCGACAGTCACCTCAGCCCCCAGCAGCCCCAGTGCCACCGCCTTCATGCCGTTGGAGCCCATCAGATTCATGATCCTCCGGCCCTTCACTTCACCGAGATAGGTATTCAGCGGATACAGCTTCCCCGCAGGGTCCTTCGACAGCTTCTCCGCAGCCTCTGCAGGGGTTCCGAACCGGCTGGTCCAGGCCGCATAGGTATCCTCATTCCACAGCTCCTCGCTTGTAGGTGCCGCCTCCTTATTGAGGCCATCCGGTTCATTCTGATTAGGTTCATTCATTGCTTTCGTTACCCCTTTATCTATGTTCTATAAAATGTAATCAAGTTTGCCTCACGGGTCTGTCCGCGTATAGCTAGGAAGCGTTCGGCAGAGACTGCCGGAGCTTCCTAGCTTTCCTGCGTCCGGCATACAGATAGACGCCCAGCCCGGCCATGACCAGCACGCCACCCGCCCACTGAAGGCCGCTAAGCTGCTCACCCAACAACAGGAACGCTAGAATGCTCGCGCCGACAGGCTCGCCCAGGATATTCATGGAGACGGTAGTCGCCGATGTATATTGCAGCAGCCAATTGAACAGGATATGGCCGAAGACGGTGGGCACCACCGCCAGCAGGACAAAGATGCCCCATTCCCGGGCCGGATAATCGAAGAACGGTGTGCCGGTCACGAGATTGTAGACGGCAAATACAGCGGCCGCAGCGATAAATACAATCAGGCTGTACAGATAGGACGGCATACGCGCCACCAGCTTTTGTCCAAGCAGCATATGTGCGGCTACCGCTACGGTTCCGCCAACCGACAGCATGTCGCCCTTCAGATTCTCAGCAGACAAGCCAATGTCTCCCCAGCCGATAAAAGTAACGCCGAAGATGGCAATCGCCATCCCCAGGATAGCAAAGATCGAGTTACGCTCTTTATACAGTATGTACGCACCGAGCATAATGAATAACGGCTCCAGCGCCATAATCATCGTCGAGCTGGCCACCGAGGTATAATTCAGCGAACCCATCCACAGCAGAAAATGCAGGGCAAGCATGACACCGGACACGCCCAGCAGTAGCCAGTCCTTCCGCCGCAGCTGAAAGAGTGCCCCGCTATAGGGACGGGCGAACGGCAGCATCAGCAGGGAGGTGAACAGCAGGCGGTACATCCCTTGGACCGATACGGGCGCGGAGGACCATTTGATGAAGATAGAAGAAAACGAGATGGCCACAATTCCGATTACCATCAGGAGAGGCACGGGAACGGGCGGTTTATTGGTACGCATGACAGAACGCCCCTTCATAGGATGTAAGACTCATTATGTTAATTTAACGTAAATCGGCGAAAAAAGCAGCATTTTTTCATATTCAACGCAAAACAAAGGCACAGAACCGCCTCTGAGGGGTTCCATGCCTTATAGAAGCTCAGCTGACAGAGGCTACTCTCCCCTGTTACGGCTTAAGCACTACCTTGATACAGTCCTCTTCCTTCTCCTGAAATACCTTGTAGCCATGTTCTGCGCGGCTGATCGGCAGCCGGTGGGTGATAATATCTGTGGGATCGAACTTGTTCTCCTTAATCATCTTGTAGAGCTCAGGCATATAATGGATCACAGGAGCTTGGCCCATCTTCAGCGTGATATTGCGTTCGAACAGATGGCCCAGCGGGAACATATTGTAATTTAGGCCATAGACACCGATTAACTGAATGGTGCCGAACTTGCGGACCACCTCGGAGGCGATACGGAAAGCCCCCAGCGAACCGCCTTGCAGCATCAAGGCTGTCTCCACCTTCTCTACAACCGTCTTCTTGGCATCCAATCCCACGCAGTCAATCACCACATCCGCTCCGCCGCGTGTAATCTCCTTGAGATTCAGCTCTACATCCTTGGTCTGCTCAAAATTCACCGTCTCCACTTGATTCGTCAGCTTCGCATGCTGGAGCCGGTAATCGATATAGTCCACCGCGATGACACGGGATGCGCCTTTCATCCAGGCGAACTTCTGTGTCAGCAGGCCTACCGGGCCACAGCCAAGCACAATGACGGTATCACCGGGCTTCACACCGGCATTCTCGACGCCCCACCAGGCGGTCGGGACGATATCCGAGAGGAACAGCAGCTTCTCGTCTTCCATCTCAGCGTCCTCCGGGACGACAAACGGCCCGAAGTTGCCGTAAGGCACCCGCAGCAGCTCCGCCTGCCCTCCGGCGAATCCGCCGTATGAATCCGAATAGCCCAGGTAGCCGCCGGTATCCTTCGCTTCATTCGCATGGTCACATTGGCTCTCCATCTCATGCTGGCAGAAGAAGCATTGCCCGCATGCTACATTGAACGGGACAATGACCCGGTCGCCCTTCTTGACCCTGGTAACCTCCGGGCCCACCTCTTCCACAATCCCCATCGGCTCATGTCCGATAATGTAGTCATCATGCATTCCCGGTATTTCTCCGTTATAGATATGCAGGTCAGATCCGCAAATAGCGGTTGTGGTTATGCGGACGAGGATGTCATCCTTCTTCTCCAGCCGCGCATCGGCGACCTCCTTCACTTCAACTTTCTTCTTTCCCTGATAAGTCACTGCCTTCATGGTATAGGTCACTCCTTCTGAAATGGGGCTGCTTGTTACACTATCTTATGTTATAGCCCCAAATCGTCCGGATTTATCCGTGCAGCAGCGGAGAATACATCATCAGCGCGTGATTCTCGGCCACCGCTTCGTCACCGGCCAGCTCTCCGCTATGCGTCAGCACTCTGCGGCGGATCGCATTGCGCCGGATATACCCGCCCCACGGCTCCAGGCTGATGCGGTGGCCATCTTCATAGACTTCGTAATGGTAGAGCTGCTGTCCTGCACAGCGCCATTCCCCGTGCAGATGAGTCTCATCCAGGTGCAGCTTAAGCTGATAAGCATGCTCTGTATCATTGCGCAGCTGGAGATCCAGATAATTATAGGCACAGGTAGCCCCGCTGCCAAAGGGCTGGGTCCGCTGCTCATCGGGGAAGACATCATAGCTGTGCCGGTGCCGCTCGGTAACCGTAAGCGGCGTATGCAGCGTCATCCAGTAGATCAGATTGGACAATTGGCAGAGCCCGCCGCCTGTGCCGGAACGGAACCCGCCATAATGGAGCACCATTCCGTCCAGGTAGCCTTTTCTCCGTGTGGGTTTGCCGATCCTGCGCCAATAGGAGAAGCTCTCGCCCGGTTGAATGACAAGCCCGTCCAGCTTCGCCACCGCGAGCCTCAGGTTTACAATTTTGTTGTGCTGAAGCTGCATATCCACATTGCGCAATTTGCGCAGCAGCGGGGTAGCATGGCTGGCCGCTTCGTACGGCAGAGCTTCACTGCGCTGTTCTGCAGCCAGACGTCCACTGGCTGTGATCCATTTCCAGTATCTTTTCCAGGTGAAATACCGCTTCCCTGCAAATAGTCGCAGCTTGGAACGCCGGATGGGCTTCATGTTGCTGATTACCGAATTCATGGAATGATTGCCTCCCTCTCCCACATTATTGTTCAATTATATTACAATTGAACCAGCCGGAAGCTACAATTCTGTCCCATTTCTATTACAGCAAAAGACCGGAACTCCCCTGTAACGGAAGTCCGGCCTTCAGTAACTCTATTCAGCTTCATCCTGGCAGCGGGCGCACTATTTCCCACGCTTATTATGCCATATTAATGCATGTAATTGCGGCAGCACCCGTGCACGGTTCATCTGCGGATCGGCAATGACCAGACCGAACAGCCACTCCAGTCTGCCCAGCAGGCGGGATGAAATATCCCCTTCCTCGGTGACGTTATCGTTACCCGGCTGCAGGAACAGAGGGACCTCCGGATACCTGAAATGGACCTTGCGGGCATATTCATAATCCTCCTGGTTAAAAACAACCACCTTCAGGCTATGCGCAGCCTTGCCGTTATCAGCGACTCTATGCATAATCTCATCCAGCTTATCCCAGTCTGTCTGCATCCCGGAGCTGGGCGGCTTCGGGCTGATCGTCAGCACATCCACCTCATGGAACCAGTCCTGCCAGCGGCTGCCCTGCGTCTCAATCGCCGCCTGGATGCCCCGCTCGTGGAGGAGGGAGATGAATTCTCCCATCGCCTCCCCGATCAGAGCCGGGTTACCCCCGGAGATGGTGACACAATTGAAATTCTCCCCGGCCAGCTCCAGCAGCCCGGCGAGAATCTCCTGCGGCGTAAGCATTGTTACTTTATCCTTGGCCGAGCCGTCCCAGGTGAAGGCGGAATCGCACCAGCCGCAGCGGTAGTCGCAGCCGTAGGTGCGGACGAACATCGTTTTGACCCCGATGACCGCCCCTTCCCCCTGGATTGTCGGGCCGAACATTTCAATAACCGGGATTCTACTCATCATCGCAGCCTCCATACAGCCGGTAAGCCGGTCCCTCCTCGGGGATATCTGCTGCCAGCACCTCAGCCCAGGAGGTCGGAGTTTCCCATAGCTTGACCGAATACACCGGCAACGCCGCTTGCTTCAGCTCATAGGCAATGTAGGCAGACAGATTCTCTGCTGTGGTGCGGAAGGAGAGCATCGCTACCTTGGAGCCGGTCGCCTTCAGCGTCTCCAGCACAGGCTCATTGCCCATCGCCAGAAAAGCATGATCCAGACGCCCAACCACCGCCCCCTGCACAGCCGCCTTAATATCGCTGAAATCGATGACGAACCCTTCATCCGACTGCCCTTCCAGCGCGGCCGGCACACCCTTCAGCACTACCTCCAGCCTGTAGGTATGCCCGTGCAGATTACTGCATTTTCCCTTGTGTCCGATGAGCTGATGGGCAGCGTCGAAGGTGAAAATTTTGCAGACGGCTACTTCGCCCCGCATTATACTCCCGCCTCCTGACGCTCTGCCTCATATTGCTCCAGACCCCGCTTACGCAGGAGACATGCCGGACAGGTGCCGCAGCCGCTGCCGATGATTCCGTTATAGCAGGTCAGGGTCTGCTCCCGCACATAATCGAACTGGCCCAGCTCGTCTGCCAGCTTCCAGGTTTGCTTTTTGTCCAGCCACATCAGCGGGGTATGAATGACGAACTCCACATCCATCGACAGATTAAGCGTGACATTCAGCGACTTCACGAACACATCGCGGCAGTCCGGGTATCCGCTGAAGTCCGTCTGGCAGACCCCAGTGATAATGTTGGAGTAGCCGAGCTGCTTGGCCAGAATGGCCGCGAAGGACAGGAACAGCAAATTACGTCCATCCACGAACGTGCTGGGCAGCTCTTCACCTTCGCCTGCGGTAATGTCAATATCCTCCCGCGTCAAGGCGTTCGGAGCAAGCTGGTTCAGCAGCGCGAGGTCCAGAATATGCTGCTTCACGCCGAACCTTGCGGCTATCGTCTTAGCGACTTCAATCTCGGCCGCATGGCGCTGATTATAATTGAACGTGACCACCTGAACCTCCTGGAATTCCTGCAATGCCCACGCCAGGCAGGTAGTGCTGTCTTGGCCGCCGCTGAAGACGACTAATGCTTTTCTATTTACCATAATGATCTCTCCTCCTGATTGCTCTGTGAAGCTGGCTTCTGCGGATTAACGGTTGTCCACTTTCTCGGGATACAGATCATGATTCATCAGCCGGTGCTCGGCCATCGCCTCATATTTGGTTCCCGGACGCCCCCAGTTGCAGTAAGGATCGATGGAAATGCCGCCGCGCGGCGTGAATTTGCCCCACACTTCGATATAACGCGGCTCCATCAGCGAGATCAGATCATTCATAATAATGTTGACACAGTCCTCATGGAAATCCCCATGATTGCGGAAGCTGAACAGATAGAGCTTCAGTGATTTTGATTCCACCATTCGGATATCAGGAATGTACGAGATATACATCACCCCGAAATCCGGCTGACCGGTCACGGGACACAGGCTGGTGAACTCGGGACAGTTGAATTTGACGAAATAATCGCGGCCGGGATGCTTGTTATCGAACGCCTCCAGAATCCCCGGATCATAGCCGAACTTGTACTGCGTGCCTTGGTTGCCCAGCAGGGTAACCTCCTGCATTTCCTCTTGCATTCTGCCTTCTGACATGACAAAAAACCCCTCTCTTTTCCCTAGGCCCCTGGCCTGAACTGGAAAGAAGAACGAGATTTCGAAAACCTGGCTCTACTAAAAATAGCTTAGTTTTTTATAGAGGGAGTTCGCGAACCTCTCCTGCGCGCGGCGCAGATTCCTTCTTTATCTTGGTGCGTCTTGAACTATACCATGATTGCAGCGGGCTTGACAACCCTCACAGCTGATCCAGAATCAGCGAGCACAGCAGTCCCATCGCAGCGATGAACCCCGTGAGCGGCCCCCCTTCTTCGTAGGCTTCGGGCATCATGCTGGAGGACACCATAGCAATAATCCCTCCCCCGGCAAAAGAAGCAATCAGCGCTTCCGTATACCCGCTTGCGTGATCCATGAACTCATATCCCGCCCCTGAGGCCAGTGTGGAGATAGCGAGTACGCCGAGCCACAGCAGCATAATCTTGCCTTTGCCATAGCCGTCCTGCTTCAGTCCAGCCGTGCTGGACAAGCCTTCGGGAATATTGCTGATGAAGATGGCAATGACCAGCAGTACGCTGACCCTTTGACCCGCAATGAGACTTGCGCCGATCATGATCGATTCAGGAATCGCATCCAGTACCGTTCCGGCAAAAATAGCCAGCCCTCCGCCCTTGGCATCGCTCTTCCCTGAAGAGGCTCTGGCTGAGCGCTTGCGTCCGGCTCCGCCTTTACGCGAGATCAGCCAGTCGAACACCGTGAACACCAGTGCTCCAGCGGTGAACCCGATAATCGTCGGGGCCAGTCCGCCGTCACTGGCCGAATCCTCTAGCAATTCATATGCCGCCGCGCCGATCAGGACACCGGTCCCGAACGCCATGATGAAGCCGATCAGCTTATTCGGAATCCGCAGGAATAAGGCCAAGAGTGCGCCAATCAAGACCGCCGAGCCGGAGACTGCGCCCCATAACAATGCGTTTCCCATCCGCTTCACCTTCTTATAAGATATTGGCATTATTACAATGCATAAGAATAGTTTACACACGAATGAAGAACGGCAAACACCTTGCATAGTTCAACTAATTTGCACGGATTCATTTGCATGGAAAGGGGTAACTTAGAATTAACAATCTCTATTAACCGAAGGATGGGATCATACAATGGAAGCAAACGTACAGAAGCTTATAGATTGGCTGGAAGCCCGCAAGGGTACAACACTGGTCATCGAAAAACGGGAGCTGGATGACCTGGACACCGTCCATTTCAAGCTGGAGACCGTTGACTACCGGAACGCTGACGATGTCATCGATGATTATCTGGACAGTGCGGTCATTCTGCGCGGGACAGGTAGTACCTTGAATGCGGATGGTGAGCTTGTGCCTCTGCCGCAGCCGGGATATGAGCTGGCAGTGAGCGGACTAGAGCTTCATGAGGTATCCGAGGCTAAGGTGGATCTGCAAACGAGCCGGGCGAAATATTCACTGGCTGTAAGCTGATTATCCGGCAGCTCCGGCCATAAGAAGCTAAAGAAGGTGCAGATCTAAGCCAACATTCCGGCTTAGGACTGCACCCTCTTTTCAAATATAAGAATATATGTTTTTCACGCTATAAATTATCCTTCTATTTCTCGCCGAAACGGCACCGTCCTTTAAAAGGACGGTAAAGTCGTTTCCGCTTGGCAAAAACTATCGTCTATAGTTCTTCCCCTATAATTTCCACTTCCGTCTCCAGCTCCACATCGAACTTGTGCTTCACCGCTGAGCGTACATGCTGGATCAATCCGATATAATCGCTGGCCGTTGCATTGTCGGCGTTGATAATGAAGCCCGCATGCTTGCGTGAGACCTCTGCGCCTCCGATGCGCGTCCCCTGGAGTCCGCTCTCCTGAATCAGCTGCCCCGCGAACCGGCCCGGCGGCCGCTTGAATACACTGCCGCAGGACGGATACTCCAGCGGTTGCTTCGATTCCCGCAGATAGGTTAACTCATCCATGGACGCCTTAATCGCGGCAGGATCGCCTGGCAGAAGCTTGAATCTCGCCTCCAGCACAATATATTGTCCAGTAGCGAAGATGCTGCTGCGGTATCCCCATTGCAGCTGATCGCTGTGCAGGGTAAGGAGTTGCCCGTTCTGATCGATCACGAGCGCACTGTGCAGCACATCCTTCACTTCCCCGCCGTAGGCTCCGGCGTTCATGTAGAGTGCCCCGCCTACCGTGCCGGGGATGCCGCAGGCGAATTCAAGACCAGTCAGCTTCTGCTCCAGCGCATAGCTTGAGACATCGATAATCTTCGCCCCGCACTGCGCATAGAGCAGCCCGTCACGGATGCCCATCCCGGACAGATCCGAGGTCTGGAGCACGATGCCGCGGATGCCTCCGTCCCGGATAATCACATTGGAGCCGTTGCCGAGAATCGTAAGCGGGATCTGATGATCCTGGGCATAAGCATAGATGCTCTGGATCTCTTCATATGTAACAGGAGCAGCCAAAATATCTGCTTCGCCGCCCATGCGGGTATAGACCAGATTCTTAAGGCTCTCCCGGCGTTTCAGTGAGCCTGCTGTAACAAGCGGCTGCAAATCCTCATATATGTTGTCAATATTCATTCTTCATGCTCCTAACTCTATGAACAAGATAATGGTGGGGCTCATCGCCGGCCAATCACGCCTCAGCAACCACAACTTTAACAACGAACAGGCTCCCTTGTCAATGACAGGAGCCTGTTAAGAAGCTGCATACAGCATTATTATGTTTCGAAATTCCCAATTATACCCTATTCTCCAGCCGCTGCGCGCTCGGCACGGAATTCCTCCCGCCGTGCGGACCGCTCCTCTTCCTTCATCCGGGGGCAGGTATAACACAGCCGTCCGCCCTCAGTCCGGTAATACATACAGCAGCGGTTACGCAGCTGAACCGTCTGCTGCGGGTCCGTGAGCGATTCAGTTCTCCGTATCTTCACCTGGAACGGATTCCGCGGCATCCCGAATACGGCAGCGGGCAGCTCATCCTTCAGATACGCATAATCCTCCTCCAGCCGGCGAAGCAGGAGCGGATCTGTCAGTTCAGCAGCAAAGGCTTCCGCATAATAGTTGAATTTGGTCGGCAGCTGTCCCCAGATCTCCCCGGGCGAAAGTCCGCTCACCTGTGAAGCCATCCGGATCAGCGGCCCGGCTGTGTTCTGGTAGAAGCTGGTTAACACCTCATTGCGCCAAGCCTTCCGGCCCGGCTCATCTGCCGGAGCTTGTACCATCCCCCATTCACGAAGCGAGAAGGCAATTCTGCAGTAGCCATCTGCCGGAACAAGATGCAGGTGAAGGTTCCGTAAGCTGAAGTCCGGTACGCACAAGAAGCCGGTCACGGAATACTGGACCGCGAGTGCCATAATGCTCAGATAACCGCCGAAGTACGCACCGGCCGCTTTATGGTCAAGCGCCTTCATCAGCGGCCGGTAAGCCTCCATGAAGGTCCTCATCCCCGCCTCTTCTGCCAGCTCAGCAGCAGCGAAGGAATACACGGCTCCCTCCGGCACCTCAAGATGGAGGTCAAATTTAGACTTATATTCTTGCCTCAGAAATTCATTCATGTTCCTCTCCTACAGCCCGGCAACTTTGTACGCAGCCAGCTCGTAAGGCAGACAGAGCGGCACACCTGTACGCGGATCAGGTACAATATCCGCCTCAATGCCGAATACCTCGCGCAGCACCGCCGGTGTCATTACCTCATTCGGAGCGCCTTCGCTGATCACATTACCGGATTTGATCGCTACCATATGCTGCGCGTAACGCGAAGCATGGTTCAAATCATGGACAACCATAATAATCGTCCGGCCTTCCTGCTCATTGAGCTTCTGCAGCAGCTGAAGCACCTCCAGCTGATGGGCCATATCCAGGAAGGTCGTCGGCTCGTCAAGGAACAGAATATCCGTCTGCTGGGCCAGCGCCATGGCGATCCAGGCCCGCTGCCGCTGTCCGCCGGAGAGACGGTCAATCGGCCGGTCACGGAATTCATTCATGCCGGTCAATTCAATCGCCTCGGCAATAATGCTGCGGTCTTCAGGCGTCAGGCTGCCGAAGCCCTTCTGATGCGGATACCGTCCATACCCTACCAGCTCAGATACCGTTAAGCCGTCCGGGGCAGTAGGATTCTGCGGCAGAATCGCCAGCTGGCGGGCCACCTCTTTGGTGGAGAGATTGTGAATAGACTTCCCGTCAAGCATTACATTGCCGCTCTTCGGCTTCATGATCCGGGCCATTGTCTTCAGAATCGTGGACTTCCCCGAGCCGTTCGCCCCGACAAGCGCTGTAATCTTCCCTGTCGGAAGCGACAGATTCAGCCCCTTTACAATCATAGTCTCCGCATATCCGATGCTCAGCTGCTCTGTATTTAAACGTTCCGACATGATAAACACTCCTTAGATTTTTTAATATATACATCCCTGTACTACGCTTTCGATGTGGCTAAAAGATATAAAAAGTACGGTGCTCCAATAATCGCTACTACGATACCAGTAGGTACCTCCGCAGGCTGCAGGATCCAGCGACCGATCGTATCTGCCGTAAGCAGCAGCAGGGCTCCGGTCAGGGCAGCCGCAGGCAGCAGGATCTGATGGCGCGGGCCGACCAGCCTGCGGGCCAGGTGCGGCGCAATTAGCCCGACAAAACCAATGCTGCCGCTTACCGATACACAGGCTCCTGCCAGCGCAACAGCCGCAGCCAGCAGCCACCGCCGTTCCCGTTCGAGCGGCAGGCCCAGTCCCTTGGAGAGCTCATCGCCCAGATTCAGTACGTTGAGCACCCGGGCTTTGTAGAATGCGAAGGGCAGCAGGATCAATATCCAGGGCAGCAGGGCCAGCACAAACCGCCAGTCTCCGCCCCAGATTTTGCCGGCCAGCCAGATGGCTACGAACTGATAATTCTGCGGGTCGAGTCTTAATGACAAAATAAGCTGAAAAGCGTATATCCCGGCACCCACAGCAATCCCGATCAGGATCAGCCGTGTCGGCGAGAGCCCATCCTCCCTCCTGTAAGACAGGAAGTAGATCAGTGTTGCAGTAAGCGAGGCCCCTGCAAGCGCCAGTAGCGGAAGCACGAGGATCGGAGCTGCTGTAGTAGCCGGTACAAAGGAGATAAAGATCAGTACAGCGAATCCGGCTCCGGCATTGATCCCCAGGGTGGAAGGCTCAGCGAGAGCATTACGCGACAAGCCTTGCAGAATCACTCCGGCGACCGCGAAGCCTGCACCAATCAGCAAGGAGATCACGATGCGCGGCAGCCGGAAATCAAACAAAATCAGCTGCTGCTGCTTGGTGCCGTTGCCGGATAGGGTATGTAGAACTTCGAGCGGTGACAGACGCATTAAGCCGGTATTCATACTGACCAGAAACAGAATGACGATAAGCACAGCAAGCAGTGTCAGAATACCAGCCTCTCTGGAACGGCGCGGCTTGGCCGGGGGGAATGAGGTGGAACGGTTCATTTCAGCTCCCCCTTGCGTTTGCTGGCCAGATAGATGAAGAACGGTACGCCGAATACTGCAATTAAGGCACCTATTGGTGTTTCGTATGGCGCATTAATCATCCTGGCCGCAATATCGGCCACCAGGACCAGAATGCTTCCAAGGACTGCGGAGCAGGGAATAATCCAGCGGTAGTCAACCCCAACGAGGAAACGCGTAATATGCGGAATCATTAATCCGACAAAAGCGATCGGCCCCACCGTGGAGACTGCCGCTCCGGCGAGGATGACGACAATAATCATCCCTGCAGTCTGTACCAGACCGGTGCGCTGTCCGAGACCTGCTGCAACATCCCTGCCCAGGCTCAGTAGGGTAATCGAACGCGACAACATCAGTGCACCGATCAGGGCCGCCGCGACCCAAGGAGATATTACCTGCAGCTGCTTCCAGCTCGCTCCGCCAATCCCCCCGGCCATCCAAAAGGCGATATCCTGGGAGAGGCTGAACAGGATAGCAATGCCCTGACTGACCGCCAGCAGCATGGCGCTTACTGCCGCACCGGCGAGGGTCAGCCGAAGCGGGGTCAGTCCGCTATGGGAGAGCGAACCGATCCCGAATACCAGCAGTGAGGCCACAGCCGCTCCAAGGAAGCAGTACAGCATGATGTAAGCGAAGGATAATGTTGGCGCGAAGGCAAAAGCCAGGGCCAGTCCAACGCCCGCACCTGCATTAAGACCAAGCAGTCCGGAATCCGCCAGCGGGTTGCGGGTCATCCCCTGCATAATCGCACCGGCAACGGCAAAACATGCGCCGACCAGCGCTCCTGCGGCAGCCCGGGGAATCCGCAGCTCCCGGATGACCTGATGCTGGGGCAGCTCCGGATTGAACCGGAACACCGCCTCCCATACGGTAGCCAGCCTGATATCCGCCGCACCGACCGATACGGATACCATCAGGCCGAAGATAATCGCTGCTATTCCCAGCACCAGAATAACAGCAGCGGCAAGCGGCCGCGACCGGACAGATGTGTTCCCTTCAACAGAAGGAGCTTGTAGAGCAGAATCTGTGGATGAAGCCATATGCCGTCTCCTTATCAGGATTATTAGGGAAATATAGATGATTATGATTCTCATTATCGCAAAGATATGAATATTGTTCAACTTAAAAAAGAGGCAGGCTTCTATATCCCGAGGATATAAAAGCCTGCACAATTCTCCGGCCGGTAAAGAACCTATTTCACAAAACTGCTCAGAATATCATCGATGGTCTTGGAATTGGCTATAGGACCGCTGTACAGCCAACTGGTATCTTTGCCGAATTCATGAACATTCCCTGCCTTAACGGCCGGAATTCCCTTCCAGACTGCACCTTCTGTAATCTCAGCTCCGCTTGCCTTGTCACTATTCACCAGAATGATATGCTCTGCAGTCAGCTCAGATAATTTCTCCAGTGAAATCGGGTTCCACGGTGCTCTGGATTCTGCAGGAATGTCGGTCACGAGATTCGGGAGCTTCACTCCAAGATCCCCATACAATACCGCACCGCTGCTGCGGGTCTCATCTACAATGAAGAAATTCTTTGATACCAGCCACAGAACCGCTACTGAATCATCGCCGATTGCCGCAGATACAGCCGCTTTGGCCGAAGCCGCTTTCTGGTCATAGTCTGCAATAGCCTTCTCCGCTTCCGGTGTCTTATTGAGCAGCTCACCGATCTTGAGCAAGGCTGCGCGCCAGTCACTGCTGACCTCATCGCCGAGTACATAGGTTGGTGCAATCTTATTCAGCTGGTCATAAAGACCGTTCTGAACCGAGCCCTCCGACTGGACGATGTGGAAATCCGGCGTGAAGCTGGTGACCGCTTCAAGCGGCAGGTCATAGCTGATCGGCGGAACATCCTTAAGCTCAGCAGCGAGGTAAGCCTGAGTACCGTTCTTCGTAGACCACTGGGCAACCGGAGTCACACCGAGTGCTACCAGATAATCCTCCAGATAAGAAGCAATTACACGCTGCGGATTAGCGGGAACGGTCACCTTATGTCCCATTGCATCCGTTACGGTCTTCTCCACAGCGGGTGCAGCAGTTGCTGTAGGTACCGCAGTGGCCTCCGCAGTCGCTTCTGCAGTTGCCGCAGGTGTGGTGCCTGCTCCACCGTTACTGCCTGCGTTGCTATTATTATTTCCGCAAGCGGACAGCAGCAGTGTTGTAGTCATAAGTCCGGCCACCGCCAGCTTCCCGCTTCTTGATCCTTGCAGGTTGAACGAAAACATTGAATACCCCTCCTGTATGTTACCCTCATGATTGGCAAAAGCTCTGTTACCTTTATCTTGTCTATACTGATGATATTGATTCTCATTCTCTATGTCAACCAATAACTTATAATAACGTAAAAACGGCCGTCTCCGCATTAAGCAGAAACAGCCGTCTTCCAATAATCTTCTATATTATTTATGCAGATGGAAAGGAACCGTGGCGATGACAATGTCCTTCTGATTCATCAGATAAGAGCGGATGAACAAGCTGGTCTGATTATGCAGCACCGCCTGCCACCAGTGCTTGGTCACGAATTGCGGAATCAGGACGGTAATATGATCCGTTGAAGAGGTCTTCCACTCTACTGTATCGATGAACTTCACCAGCGGGCGGATAATGCTGCGGTAGCGGGAGCGCAGGACGATCAGGCGTACGCCGGGGTTCCACTCCTCCCACTTCTGCTCCATCTTGTGAATCTCTTCTTCATCGAAGCCTACATATACAGCGACCACATTATCTGTCAATGACTTCGCATAGCTGATCGAATGCAGTACAGCGCGAGTCACACCGGCGACCGGAACGACTACGGTGCTTCCTTTGATACAAGGCTTATCGGTAGCCGGACAGATCCGCAGCTGATCGGCAATATTCATATAATGGCGGTGAATCCGGTGGAACACGATGATAACAGCCGGCAGGAAGATGAAGGCCATCCACACGCTGGAGAATTTAGTGATTATGAAAATCAGGGTGATCGTTAATGTAGTGAGCATCCCCACCGTATTGACGGCGAACTTGCTCTGCCAGCCTTTCGGCTTCGTTCTGTACCATTGGACCATCATGCCCAGCTGCGACAGCGTGAACGGAATGAATACCCCTACTGCATATAATGGAATGAGTCCTTCCGTATTCCCGTGAAACGCCGCCACCAGCACAGCCGACATGATACCGAGGAAAATAATACCGTTGGAGAAGCCCAGCCGGTCGCCGCGCACCATGAAGGCATGGGG
The DNA here is from genome assembly GCF_000517965.1 of Paenibacillus sp. FSL R7-277. Classification (NCBI taxonomy): domain Bacteria; kingdom Bacillati; phylum Bacillota; class Bacilli; order Caryophanales; family Paenibacillaceae; genus Paenibacillus; species Paenibacillus sp. FSL R7-277. The sequence goes on along the minus strand of NZ_ASPX01000054.1, from coordinate 116,531 downwards.
CAGATATTTATCTTTGGCGAACATGAACGCCAGCAGCGGGAAGGCCGAGTAAGCCGTATTGGCTGCCAGGAACAGGATAACCGCCGTAATCCCCTGAATGAAGAAGTACAGTCCGCCACGGCCGAAGGTAGACTCGGTAATCTGTGAGACCACGGTAGCCTTCTCATCAGGCATGATACCGTACCAGTAAGCGAGCAGCGTAATACCTGTGAACATTACCCCGAGAATGAGGCCCATGAGCATCAGCGTTTTGGCTGCATTTTTCTCCGCGGGCGCTTTGAAGTTAGGAATAGCATTGGAGACCGCTTCTACCCCGGTCAGAGCCGAACAGCCGGAGCTGAAGGCCTTCAGCAGCAGGAACATACTCACGTTCGATACCGCCGAGCCAATCTCAGGAACATGGGCATGGGCGCCGCCGGTCATATATTTGAAGACCCCCGAGATGATGAGCACGAAGATGGAAACAACGAACAGATAGACCGGGATAGCGATGAAGGAGGCCGATTCGGTCACTCCCCGCAGGTTAACAATTGTTAAGAGCACGATAACAGATACCGCTATGAGGACAGTATGATTATGGAGATTTGGAAAAGCTGAAGTGATCGCATCCGTCCCCGCCGAGGCGCTTACCGCCACCGTCAGAATGTAATCCACCAGAAGAGAGCCGCCGGCCAGTAAGCCGGTATGAACCCCGAGGTTGGTTTTGGCTACAATATAAGCACCACCGCCCTGCGGATAAGCAAATATCGTCTGCCGGTAGGATAGAATCAGAATGGCCAGCAGGCCCAATACGGCTAATGCAATTGGCAAAGAGTACCAGATAGCGGTGAACCCGGCGGCCACCAGTACAATCAGAATTTGTTCTGTTCCGTAGGCTACAGACGAGAGCGCATCAGAAGACAGGACAGCCAGTGCTTTCACCTTGGATAACTTTTCATGATCGAGTTCGTTCGACTTCATCGGACGCCCGATCAATAGTCGTTTTACCTTGCTTACCATTGTAGTAACAGTTCCTCTCTTGGTTAAGTTGAAACGGGTTTCCCTGCGCTGTTTTCATAAGTGGATTTCATAAATGCAGGCACCAAAATAAGCATACGGAAATGATCCGCATGCCTTAGTGTGCATGGTCATTATCCCACTTGTGGCTTACGAGGTTAGCTGGCGGATTCGGACTGTGGTAGCCCTACGGTTACAGGTCAGGTAGCCTGCTCCGATTCACCCCTTTTGGCCTTGGCCAAAGTGTGGTTCCCCCGTTTTTCCTTCCGGAAAATTCAGCGCATATTCAACTTCTCACAAGGACTAATATTAAGCTACAACACGTCTTCCGTAAAGCGTGGAAACAAATGAAAAAAGAATGAAAAGCACTCAAAACAACCAAATCCATCATCCGGTATGTCTTGATCTTTCATTCTCTTTCATTATCCCTTTAACACGTGATTTTACAGGGTTTTTGCCTATTATTTTTTACTAAAATTAAGGGTATTCTCTTCTCTTCCTTCTGCCCGTCAGCTTCTTACTCTGCCGGCTCCTCTTTGCGTCCTGTCCAGAGCAGAATGGAGATTAAGGCAAAGGCTATAAGTGCAAGCAGAGGGATCGTTATAAATCCGAACCAGTTCAGATAATCCTTGTTGCACGGTACGCCGATGGTACAGGGAAGCACCTTGCTGAGCGCCGGAATTTTCTGCTCCGCATAATGATAAATAGAGATGCTGCCGCCGATCAGACTAAGGGGAAGCACGTAAGGAATGATCCGCTTGTCCGCCCGGTAGGTGGCGATCCCCAGCAGGAACAGCTGCGGGTACATGAAGATCCGCTGGAACCAGCACAGCTTGCAGGGCTCGTAATGCAGGACCTCACTGAGATACAGGCTTCCCGCTACAGCAACCACACAGACGAACCAGGCCAAGTAGAGACAGTTACGCCGGCAGAAGGCAGTGAAGGCGGTCATTGGGCGGCCCCTGCTCCCGCTGCTGCTGCCTGAATCTGGGCGTCAATCGCCTCCATATTGAAAGGCTCCTTCACCTTGATGCCGTTCACGTACAAGGATGGCGTATTCGTTACGCCCGTATCGGAGCCAAGCTGAATATCCCGGTCCAGCTCCTTCTCATAGGTGCGGTCATCAATATCCTTGCGCAGCAGATCATAATCCACCGGCAGTTCCAGCTGCTTGGCGAGACTCACCATGAAGTCAGGCGTAGCCCATTCCTCCTCTTCATTCCCCTGATTGGCATAGATCGCATCGAAGTACTTCCAGAACGCTTCCTGGTTCTGATGATACACCGATAGGGCTGCCAGGGAGGCCGTTCTCGAATCCTTGCCGATGAAGGCCAGATTCACGAAATAGAAGGCTGCTTTATTCTGATCTACATAGCCCTGAACGATCTGCGGCTTGATGACACCGGTGAACTGGGCGCAAGCCGGACATTTGAAGTCGCCGAATTCCACTATTTTGACCGGAGCATCCTCCTTGCCAAGCCGCATCATTTCACTGTAATTGAAGGCAACCGGCGTGCTGTCTGTGCCGGCAGGCGAAGAGTCCTTGGAAGCAAGCATGAATAAGCCTACAAAAATAATAATAACGATGGCCACCGTACTCACGATCAGAATTCTCGTTTTCTGCTTCTGCTGCTCCTGCTCTGCCCTGCGCTTCTCCTGCTTGCTCATCTGGGGAGCCGTGACATTGTTCTTTTTTGTTTTGCTCAAAGAGAGTTCCTTTCCGTCCTCAGGACTATCGTGATAAAAGAATAGTTACTTTCAAATTATATAATGTTAACTCTCTTGTTGGCAATCGCTGTCTTATACGGCTTCATTCTCCTCTGCTGACTCCCCTTCCCCTGTATCCTTGCCGAAAAACACCTCCGGGGAATGCTCCTGCGACTGCAGCTTAATTCTGAAGAAGAATTGTGTGCCGCCCCCTTCTGCCGGTTCTGCCCAGATCTCTCCTTGCATCAGGTCTACAAGCTTCTTGCAGATCGCAAGGCCCAGACCCGTGCCGGGGTACTTACGGGTATGCGACCCGTCCACCTGGGAGAAGGACTGGAACAGCAGCTGCAGCTTATCCGGTGAGATGCCGATGCCAGTGTCGCGCACCATGAATTGCAGCGCCTGAGCGGTCTCCCTGACGCCATAGGACTCCACCTTAACCGTTACCGTGCCGGATGGCGTGAATTTCACCGCATTGCCGATCAGATTGATCAGAATCTGGCGGATACGCGCAGCATCCCCGGTGAACTTGTCGGGAAGCCCCTCCTCGATCAGAAGCTCCAGAGATAACGGCTTGTCTTGTGTGCTCACCATGAACAGGTCCATACAGCCCTGGAGCAGCGCCTTCAGCCCGAAAGAATCCTTGTTCAGCGAGAGGGCATCCGCCTCCAGCCGGGAGATATCGAGAATATCGCTCATCACATGCAGCAGAGCATGGCTGCTTGTACTCTGAAGCCGTAGGAGCTCCAGATGCTCAGGATTGGTGATCTCCTCGGCCAGCAGCTGGTTGACGCCGATAATGCCGTTCAGCGGTGTGCGGATTTCATGGCTCATGGTGGCGAGGAACTCGCTTTTCATCGTCACCGCACTCTCCGCGGCATCCCTGGCCTCCAGCAGCTCATACTGATACTTCATCAGGGCAGTCACATCCTCGGCCACAATATAGACCCACTGCTCCGTATGATGCAGCAAAGGAAAGACGGTGACACTACAGATCAGCTGCTCCCCGCCTTTGCTCCGTACCTTCAGCTCCAGCTTGGAGGACTGCCCCCGTGAAGCGCGCGTTATGGCACCCCGTACGGCCGCTTCATCCCTTTCGCTGTATAGTATCGCCTTATAATTCCCCAGTTCTTCGCTGCTATATCCGGTAATGTCCCGCAGAGCAGGATTAGCACTGATTATCTTCTTACGGGCAGGATCAATGCAAATCACCATATCAGGGTTATGCTCGAACAGCGCAGTATACCGCTGCTCATTAAAGGCGGCTGACTGGAGTACCCGCTGCCGGTCCCTGTACAACAGAGCAAGGACGATCGACACAATGAACAGGAAGGAGCCGCAGAGGATCATTCCCAGTATCGAATCCTGCAAATAGAGCACGTGCGCGGCTGCACTGGACGGTTCTCCTGGAGAGAATGAAGCGCCCGCCATGGCAGCGTAATGGATGCCTGTGAACGCGCCGGTCAGGGTCAGGACAAGCAGCAGCTTTTTGAAGCTGAACATATTGTAGGCCTGCTCCAGCCACTTCGGTTCATAGGATGCGGTGACCACCGGAACGATCAGGGCGAACAATACCGCCATTATAATTGAGAAAGCGCCTTGCTCATACGTTGCCGTAAGTCTCATCGACAGAATGCCGCTGAAATGCATAATCAGGATGCCGCTGCTGAACAAGAGGCCGCCCAGAGCCAGATAGACCCTGCTGCGGGTGTGCGGGTTATTCAGCATAGCTAACAGCATATAAGAAGCTGCCACGGGAATCACTAGAGAGAACGCCAGTAGCGGCAGATTATACGATACCGGAACGGCCATATCCATGGCACGCATCCCGATGAAATGCATGCTCCACAGGCCTGTGCCAAGCACTAGGGAGATGAGCAGGATGAACCGGGAGCTCCGCTGGCCGCGAAGCAGACGTTCCGTCAGATCGAGCGCCGTGAAGCAGGAGAGAAAGGCTATCGCAACCGACAAGAGGACAAGCAGATCATTGTAGGTGTTAAAAGGATGCTTCAACGCTCCCGCCCCTTTCTTGAATCGGATAGATTACATGTATTTACACTTCCTTACCCGCCTTAAATCCGGCCGAATCGGAGATAGGTCAGAACACTTCATCCTTATAACAAAAAAAGCACAGCGCTGTAGTAGCGCCATGCTTATATTGTATGCAGCAGCTTATGCTCCGGCTTCTTCCGTCAATAACTGCAGCTTCAGCAGCTTGATCCGGGAAATCCGCTTATTATCGGTTTCTTCGACCACGAATAAATGATTGTCGAACTCAATGGACTGGCCCTTTTGCGGCGGATTAACCTCCAGCTTGGAATACAGCCAGCCGCCGATCGTATCATAATCATCAGTCTCCATATGGATTCCGAGCTTGTCGTTAATCTCTTCAATCAGCATCAGTCCGTCCACGGAGAACTCATCCTCTCCCAGCTGCTCAATGCCGGGCCGCTCCTCGTCGAACTCATCCTGAATCTCACCGACAATCTCTTCCATAATATCCTCCAGTGTAACCATCCCCGAGGTACCGCCGTACTCATCAATAAGAATGGCGATCTGGGTCTTGGCACGCTGCATGACCTTCAGGAGGCTGCTGATCTGAATCGATTCCGGTACCGTCAATATCGGACGGATCAATTCATTATAGCTCGGCGCCTTCTCCCGGATCATATCCTTAATATGAATGAAACCAAGAATATGGTCCTTGTCTCCGTCACAGACCGGATACCGGGTTCTCATTCCATCGAAGGCAATCTCCAGATTCTCCTCCGTCTCCAGATGCGTGTTCAGACAGATCATCTCGGTACGCGGAATCATAATCTCCCGGGCCATTGTGTCGGCAAATCCAAAAATATTATCCACCAGTGTCATTTCTGTGTTGTCGATCAAGCCGCTTTTGTTACTCTCCTGCATCAGGATGCGGATTTCTTCCTCCGTATGCGCAGTAGCCAGCTCGGAAGCCGGTGTCAGACGGAAGATCCGCAGCAGTCCCCGGGCCAGCCCGTTAACCACCCAGATGAATGGAAACATGATCCGGTAGAAAACGTTCATCGGTCCCGCAGTTAACAGAAGCACCGCCTCAGCCTTATTCACAGCAATGGTCTTCGGTGCAAGCTCGCCGAGTACAATATGGAGAACCGTGATGAACATGAAGGCAATAATCAGGGAGATGACAAATACAGTAGTATCATCAAAGCCCAGTCCCCTGACCAGCGGCCCCACAATTGTGGCCACGGCCGGTTCACCGAGCCAGCCCAGTGCAAGTGAAGCAAGGGTCACCCCAAGCTGGCAGGCCGACAGGAAGCCATCCAGATTATGGACGATGTTCCTTGCGGCCAGCGCTCTCTTGCTGCCTTCCTCAATCAGCGATTCAATGCGCCCGCTGCGCACCTTCACCATCGCGTACTCCACCGAAACGAAAAAACCGTTAAGCAGCACAAGCAAAATAATAAGTCCTACATGTAATATACCGGGTAAAGGGTCGCTCAATTTATACTCCTATCCACCGTAATCTGTACGGCTGGATAGGCCCACCTCCTTCGTTTGCTCAAAATGTCAGACTCGATTACGCTAAAAGAACCCTTGCGTATCAATTCCCCAATGCCCTCATCTCCTATACAAAATCACGGATTATAAATAATACTTTCATTATATAAATATATTAGGTGAAACAGCAAGCATGCGTGTCCCCTCGAAAAATACAGCATATGTACGTACGGGAGCATAAGTAACGGCTGACCGCCTCAAACCAAGGCGGACAGCCGTTTTTGGATGATTCTATGGATAAATGGCCGAAAAAAGCGGATTAGCAGTTGCGCACTCCAAGCGGATTCCCGACAACGCCCGGATATTGATAGACAAGCGGCTCTTCGAAAGTAGCGTAATCAAAGTTAACCATCAGCAGCACTACCCGCTGGCCGGTAGCACGGTCGCTGATAATCAGGTGGTCACGGCCCGCAGCTTCCAGCACCCCGGTATAGACCTTGGCATTCCAGTCCTTGTTGTTCTCATATGTGAAATAGAAGGTGCCCACCTTGCCCAGGTTCAGGCGGAATATGTTCTCCACATAGGACTGTTCAAACACAGGTGCGGCTGTGGAGACCACCGTGCCGCCAGGCATCATGGGACTGCCGCTGCTGACCTGAGGCGGCATAGCGACCATGGTGCCCATGTTCCCCATGTTCCCCATGTTTCCCATTTTCCCCATATTCCCGATGTGCCCCATGTTGTTCATGTTATTCATGTTCTCCATATTATTCATATTGTTCATATTGTTCATGCTGCCTGCTGGATTGCTGCCCATCATATAAGGAACTGGGCGGTACGGTTGAACGATCATGTACGGATTACCTCCTAAAGTGTAATAACTGCCTTGTCTTGCCTAGTATACTGCCGGACAATCTCCCTGTGTCGGAGTGAAGAAGCAGTGAGCCTTGTAGCGTCCGGTATTCTGCTGATTGTACCAGGTCGCCGGACAGTCGCCGACAGGGCGGAAGAACCAGAGCGCATTCGAGGCCGGCCAGGTTCGCTCCCCGGCAATCGCACGTTTCGCCAGCCGGATATCGGCTTCCCGCGCCCGTTGATAGAAGTATCCCTTCTGCGGGGCTTCGAAGCCGCCGGGACTCTGGTACACCATGTCGTTCACACTGCGGATGTTGTTGAAATCCAGACAATTGCCAAGAATCCGGTTCACGCCGACATTGCCGACCATCAGCATGCCTGACTCTCCATCCTCTTCAGCCTCTGCCCGCATCAGCCGTGCAAGCACTCTTACGTCCTCCGAGTTTGTTTTGATGACAGCCACGCGTTCTCCTCCTTACATTCATTTCATGGACGGGTGAAGCTATGCATGCAAACAATGTGATTCTCCGTTGTTCTTTTGCTGCTCGCTGTATTGTATGTGTATTCGCCCAGGAGGTGACAGTCTGCGCCCAATTTCCTGCCTCCTCTTCTTCCGTCTCTATGCCGGATACACGCAAAAACCCCCTGGCTCCACAGCGGGAACCAGGGGGTCCTATCACCATCTATAATACATTGCCATCTTAGCTACTCCGCCGTGGAGTAGTGAGAACGCCGCTGAAAGCCATGATACCGTGTCCCCTGATACGTCAGTATGCCTTGATCCCCCTCAGCGCTCATCCCGTATTCCTGTCCCTCCACCTTGAATTCCCTGCGCACCCCATCCTCAGCTTCATAGGTCAGATAGTAGGTGGTGCTGGTCCGGCTGGAGAGACTATCCTCCTGGGACTGCTGCTGGCGCACTTCGGTCCGCTTGCTCACGATACGGGCGGGAATGGACTGCAGGGGGGCATTATTGTTCCGGCTCCACTGAAGCAATCCCCGGCCAGCAGACACAGCGATGATCCCCACGACCAGAGCGAGAAAGACCGGCAATACCGTTCCTGTAAAATCGAACAGCCAGGATGGATCACTCCCCGTTCCCATTGTCTCTTCCCCCTTATTCCCAAGTAGTTAGCACACCTGCCCCTATAGGCTTCTCTACATGTATATGCCTCTTGTCTGCAAGACAGCACCGGTAGAAACGGCAAAAAGACCATTCAGGCTCCGGTACTGCCGGGAACTCAAATGGCCTTCTATAATACCCGAGTGGCGGTTAGATTAAGCATGTACGAGGTCTAACAGTTGTCTGGTTTCGTTCGTTTCTTCCGGCATCATGCCGTTCTCTGCCCAGCAGGCTTTGCATTGTTCTTCAGTCTGGCACAAGTGAGCGTCATCGCAGTTGTAGCACAATTGCATCAGGTTTCTAGTCATATAATCCGTTTCAAAAGTTGTCATTGTAATCTCTCCTCTTCGGGTTGGAAGTTTGTTTGAAAGTTTGTGAAAAAAGTAACTTGTTCTCTATGTGTTAAATATATCACAGGATTCAAAGTTTGTCATGTGATTTTTTTCACACTTTTAAAGAAAATTTTAAATAAGATTTTTCCTTATATTGTAGAGGCCTTTAAGCGGATTTAATGTAAAAAAGAGGGTGTCCGTCAGAACGGGCACCCTCTTGTACAGTATTACATTACACGCCAGCTCTCGCCGCCGTTAGTGGTCTGAAGCAGGATCGACTTACGGTCCTCCTCCTTCGAGATCAGCAGCCAGCCGACATCATTTGAAATGAACTGCAGCTTCACTACCTCCGGATACTCCAGGAGCTTGGACTGCAGCACTGTGCTGGCCGGGAGGGCTGTCCAGGTCACTCCCTGGTCCACCGTCTTATAGAGCAGATTACCTTCCAGCGACCAGCCTGTCATGGCATTCAGGAAGTCGGGGGCCACATTGCGGTTCATGCCGGATAGCGCCGGCCGCCCGAAAGTGGTGAATTTCCAGTTCTCTCCCCCATTGGCGGTAAAATAGCCGTTATAGGTCATGCTGCCTTCCTTTTCCCTCTGACAGCCGACCGGCATCCAGCCTCCCGACGCATTCTCCCCGAAGAATTCAGGAACACCGGTAACCACCCGGTCACATCCGGCAAAGCTATCATTGACCAGGAATTCCGAACCCGATACCCAGGTCGCTCCTCCGTCCCTGGTCATATAAATCTTGGGCAGAGCGCCGGTCTGCAGCATAACAAACCCCCGGCTCTCGTCACCAAAGATCATCCCGGTCGTTACCCCCGCATGCGGAATGGAACTAGTCGGCAGATTCGGATTATACTGCTCATTCTGCATCACCAGATTCCAGGTAGCTCCGCCATCCTTAGTAGCATACAAGGCTTTGCTCTCTTTGGTCGCACTTGCATCCCACTTGGTCATCAGCCAGCCGCTGCGGCTGGAGCTGAAATAGATGGAGGACAGCTTGTTGGAATCGGGGAACGCTGAGATCTGCCAGCTGTGTCCACCGTCTGTGGTACGCAGCACCACGGTCTCGGTGGAGCCGAACGAGCTGCGGATGATCCAGCCATGCTCGGGGTCGGTGAAAAAAATCTCTTTGCCGTAGACCGGATTGCTTAGAAATTGTACATTCGTAGCTGGAGAGATATTCGCCCAGGTCTTGCCGTTATTCAGCGTCATGTACATTCGAAGCTCATTGCGCGTTACCCCCCAGGCTAGTCCTGCTGAGGGGTTGAGCAGCCGGAAATCGGTCAGCCGCGTCTGAATCTGGTATTTCTTTGCATTTTCGGGTTCGACATTCTTATTATCCGGGGTAATGACTGTAATCATCTGCCCTTCTTCCGGCGCTTCAGTCGGCTGAGGAGGCCGGGTTGCCTCCGGCGGAGGGGCGGACGAGCAAGCTGAGAGAATCAGCAGAGTCATAAGAAGCATCAACGCCACTCTTAGAACCTTGGAACATGAAGCTTTGGCTGACAATGCTCTCTCTCCTTTTCTACATTAATAAGTATTTAAAAGATTATTTCTTCGTATTCAGATTACTGCGTTTGTAGCCGTACAATGAGTAAATCACCAGTCCGAACGCAACCCAGATGATGAAGCCAATCCAGGTCTCTCTGCCGAGATTATACATTAAATAGCCGCAGGCTGCCGCACTAAGGAGTGGAACCAGCGGAACCCAAGGAACCCGGAAGCCTCTGCGGAGATCTGTCTTCGTCCGGCGGAGCATAATAACCCCGAGAGACACAACCAGGAAGGCAAATAAAGTGCCGATACTCGTCAGATTCGCCAGCCTGTCCAGAGGTACGAAGCCGGTAAGCACAGCGATCAGGCTGCCCACCATCCAGGTGCTGCGCACCGGGGTATGCGTCTTGGCACTAACCTTGGACAAGCTCTTCGGCAGCAGCCCGTCACGGGAGATAGCGAACAGCAAGCGGGTCTGGCCGAACAGCATAACCAGCAGAACGGTTGTCATTCCGGCAATCGCCCCGATGGAGATCAGTCCGGCAATCATATTCTGGCCCACGAACCGCAGCGCAAAGGATACCGGATCGCTGACATTCAGGCTCTGATAAGGCACAATGCCCGTCAGGACCAAGGATACGGCGATATATAAGACTGTACAGATCGCAAGGGATGAGATAATCCCGATTGGAAGATCGCGCTGCGGACGCTTCACTTCTTCTGCGGCGGTTGAAATGGCATCAAAGCCGATATAGGCAAAAAATACAGTGGCCGCGCCGTTCATCACGCCATGAATCCCGAACGGCAGGAAGGGCGTCCAGTTCTCCGGCTTCACATAGAAAATACCGGTGATGATGAACAGCAGCACCACGGAGATCTTAATTGCGACCATCACTGCGTTGAAGCGGGCGGTCTCCTTGACCCCCCGTGTCAGCAGATAGGAGATCAGCAGGATAATGATGACGGCAGGCAGATTGATGAATGTTCCCTTATCCGCATTATACGCTCCAGACAAAGCTGTGGGCAAATGTATCCCGAAGCCCTCCAGCAGACCCTGGAAATAACCGGACCATCCGCTGCTTACCGCTGCGGCGGCAACCCCGTATTCCAGTACAAGATCCCAGCCGAGCACCCAGGCCAGCAATTCGCCGAAGGCGACATAGCTATAGGCATAGGCGCTGCCGGATACCGGCAGGGTCGAAGCAAATTCGGAATAGCACAAGGCGGATAGCACACAGGCAATCCCCGCGATGATGAAGGACAGAACCAGTCCCGGGCCGGCATGCTCCGCAGCAGCCACCCCCGTCATAACAAAGATCCCGGTGCCGATAATGGCTCCTACCCCAAGCATCGTCAAATCTAAGGCACCCAGTGTCTTGCTAAGCTTCTCCGCTCCGGCATTCTGGGGAATGGCCAGCGGTTTTTTGCGGAATAAATCCATACTTCAGTTCGCTCCTGTCAAGTGGTTGAGTGGATAACAGAAAAATCGTTGTTAGCTTACCCTATTACGGGTAATGGATGAAAAACGGATAGCTTGAAAACACTATCCCTAGCGATTATGATGGATAAGATTGGACAGCAAGTGGAATGGCTCTGCCTTCCTTATACTACCAAAATACAAATGCTGGAGGAGATTTGACATGGCCCCATTTAAGCCCAATCGTGTTGTAGTCATCGGTACCGGTGCAGTCGGAACCACTACAGCCTATACGCTGCTGCTGCGTAAGCGCATGCCCGAGCTTGTACTGATCGATGTGAACCACCAGAAGGCGCTTGGTGAAGCGCTGGATATGAACCATGGTATGCCTTTTGTAGGAGGCGTGAAGCTTTGGGCCGGTACCTATGAGGATTGCCGCGAAGCCGACATTATTATCGTCACTGCCGGAGCCTCCCAGAAGCCTGGTGAAACCCGGATCGACCTGCTCCGCAAGAACATCTCGATCTTCAAAGATATCATCCAGAAAATCACGAAATACAACCAGCACGCGATCCTGCTGATTGCGACCAACCCGGTCGATATCCTGGCATACGCCACCCTGAAGATCAGCGGCTTTGACCGCAGACGGGTTATCGGCTCAGGAACGGTACTGGACAGCGCCCGCTTCCGTTACCTGATCGGGAAGCACAAGGAGATTGACCCGCGCAGCATCCATGGACAGATCATCGGGGAGCATGGCGATTCCGAGCTGCCGGTCTGGAGTCTCGCCAATGTCGCCGGGATTGATCTGGGCTTCGATGAAGCCGAACGCAAAGAAATCTTCGAGGATACGAAGAATGCCGCTTACGAGATTATCGATGCCAAGGGATCGACCTCCTACGCCATCGCGCTTGCACTGGACCGCATTGTAGCGTCCATCCTGAACAATGAAGGCTCCGTTCTGAATGTATCTACACTACTGAACAATTACAACGGCGTCTCCGATGTGTTCCTCGGCGCTCCGTGTGTTGTGGACCGCTCCGGTGTGCGTGAGGTGCTTGATCTTCCGCTCAGCGAAGAAGAACAGAGCTTATTCCAGCAGTCCGCTGACAAGCTCAAGAGTGAAATTACCAAGCTGGAGCTATAATTCCAGCCGGAACGAGCCGGCCGCCAATCCGCAGGGATTGGCGGCCTTTTTTTGAAATCTAAGCATCCAAGCATTTACAAGCCGCGAAGACGCGTTAAGCGACTAAAGCGAATTATGCGGTTGATTTCTCATCTCCGTTTTTCCCTTTCTCATGGTAGCAATTCATAGACAAGTTGTCATCATTAAAATGCACATTGCATGTAATTTATGCGTTAGGATATGAACAAAAATTCATAGTTCAAGTGATAATAATGCTAGACAGTTCGATTACAGGCTACCACTCAGCTTATCAGCGCTGCTGATTTGCAGTCGGGACATCGCCTCTTCCTTCTCCCGGCTCGTGATATGGGTATAGACTGTAGTTGTCTGAATGGAAGAGTGACCCAGCAGCTCCTGCACCGTCCGCAGATCCGCGCCCTTGCGCAGCAGCATAGTGGCGAACGAATGCCGAAGCTTATGGCTCGAATAGGCACGCTGCTGGGAAGAGGGCAGCTCACTCTGGAAGCGGCTGAAGGTATCCGCAGCAATGCCCTGAATTCCCCGGATCGACAATCTGCGGCCCTTCTGCGAGATGAACATGGCCTCTTCTTTGCTGCGCCAAGGGACCAGCCGGTCCGCAATCGCCTGATCGAGATACGGGGCTACATCCTCCGGAACCGGTATGCCCCGCCATTTTCGCCCTTTGCCGAAGACCCGCAGAGTACGTCGGTCTACATTATAATCACTCAGATTCAGCGTATGTACTTCCCCTACCCGCAGCCCCATATAGGACATAAGCAGGAAGACCGCCAGATTGCGGCTTCTGTACTTGCCGTCCACCGCTGAGAGGAACCGCTCCAGCTCTTTCTCCTCCAGATAGACCGGCTCACGGTTTTTGTCGGTCTTGGATTTCTTGATCCCTGCCGCCGGGTTAATAGATAACAGCTCCAGCTCGGACAGTGCCTTGAACAGACAGTTAACCGAGGCATGCTTGCGGTTACGGGTGGCATCGCTGACTCCCCGCTCACGGACCGAGGTCAGATAGGACACCACATGCAGCTTCTTAACCGTTCCTAGCTCCTTGCCGTTCAGATGGTCCAGGAATTCCCGCACATCCGCAAGGTAGGATTTCTGGGTATGTGCTGTATAACCGGCATCCTTCATCCAGATCAGGAAGGCCTCCAGCTCTTCTTCGTATGTTCGTTCCAGCTCATTCATGATCTGTTCCCTCCCTCTTAAGTACAACTATTATATCATTCCTCCGCAGTAGCTTCCCTCCATCCGGCAGCATGCTTCTCTACCATTCTGAGGAATTCGCTGAGCGCAGGAGACTTCCATTTCTTGTTATGGTAAGCGATCTGGGTGGCCACCCGCTGCGACTGGTCATTCCAGTTCAGCCGGCCCAGCTTGCCTTCCGCCAACTCGCGCTTCACCGTAATCTGCGGCAGAAAAGAGAGACCGAGTCCGGCCATCACGCACTGCTTGATCGCTTCAATGCTCCAGAACTCCAGATTCGGATCAGGAAAGACACCGTGGCTGTTCAGATGACGTTCAAACAAGGTGCGGTAGGTGCAGCCCGCTTCGGTATGCAGAATCGTTACGTTCTTCAGCTGATGCGGCTCCACTTCAGCAAGCTCCAGCAGTGGATGATCCAGCGGCGCCACCAGAGCCATAGCTTCATGAATCAGCGTCTCACAGTATATATCCTTATACTCTGTTTCCGGCTGTAGCAGGAAGGCCAGATCCAGCTCCCCGGAGCGGATGAATTCGGTCAGCTCCCAGCAGGCCCCCGGCTTCAGGGTAATCTGCACCTGCGGATAACGGCTGCGGAAATCCTTGATAATTCCGGGAAGCCGGAAGGCCGCCAGGGATTCCGGTGCGCCGATCCGCAGCGAACCGGCGATTTCGGTCTCAGACCGGAGGGCATTCTCAGCCATCGTGTGCATCTTGGAGATTTCCTGGGCATAGGGCAGCAGGCGGCGGCCTGCATCGGTAAGCATAATCTTTTTGCTGATCCGGTCGAACAGGGGTTGCCCCAGCTCTGCTTCCAGAGCCTGAATCTGTGCGGTAATACTGGACTGGGCATAATCCAGCTTCTGCGCAGCGCGGGTGAAGCTGCCGGTCTCTACCACAACGAGAAAGGTGAACAGATGCTTCGATTCCATAGCGGACCTTCCTTTGATCCATCGGTTTTTTGAATGGATGTTATTTGATAATTCCGTTTTTCCAATGGATCTATTATCTGATACTCTATAACTAAATACAAGGAAAGCGGGATTATACATATGAAGAAACACACCTCGTTACAACGTACCATCGGCATGCCTCAGGCCGTTGCCTTATACATCGGGGCTGTCCTCGGTTCGGGGGTATTAATTGTCCCCGGACTCGCAGCCGAGATGGCTGGCCCGGCTTCGCTGCTGGCCTGGGGCTTCATGACCCTGCTCATTCTTCCGCTTGCCTTATCCATGGGCCTGCTCTCTGCCAAGTTCCCTAACGCCGGGGGCGTCTCCCACTTCGTTACTCTAGCCTTCGGGCCGAAGGCCGGGGCCCTTGTCGGCTGGTTCTTCCTGCTGTCCGTTCCGATCGGTGCGCCAGTCGCCGCATTGACCGGTGCAGGATACATGACCGCAGCGATGGGCTGGGGCGATCCGGCCAGAATCGCCCTTGCCGCCGGGATGCTGGTCATTGGACTCCTAACGAACTGGATCGGCATGCAGGTCGCCGGTAAAGTGCAAATTGCTGTGGTGATCGCTATTGTTGCCGTACTGGTCTTCTCTTTTGCCGCTGCGCTTCCAAGGATGGAGCGTGCTCACTTCACTCCGTTTGCGCCGCATGGCTGGATGAGTGTCGGGCAGGCGGCGGCGATCCTCTTCTGGTGCTTCATCGGCTGGGAAGCAGTCTCGCATCTGTCGGAAGAGTTCAAGGAACCTGAGCGGGCTGCGGTTAAGGGTGTGACCATCGCGGCCATCATTGTCGGTGTCCTGTATTTCCTCTCGGCACTTGCTACCGTAGGTACGCAGAGCTATCTGCACGGCGGGGCAGATAACTCCCTGCTATGGATCATCAGCCAGCCGCTGGGGGCATGGGGAGGCTTCATCGCCGGACTCACCGGTCTCTTCATCTGCACGGCGACGATCATTGCCTATGCAGGTGCGGCTTCACGCGTGGCTTATGCCTTGTCCCGGCAAGGTTATGCTCCGGGCTGGATGGGCCTTTTATCCAATCGTTATCAGACGCCTGTGGGGGCCATCGGCTTCCTGGCGCTCTGCTTCACCTTGATATTATCGCTCTACGGCAGCGGGGCGCTCTCGATAACCACACTGATCACCTTCCCCAACGCCACCTTCATTCTTACCTATATTGGGGGTTGTGCCGCCGGAATCCGCCTCTTGCGCGGCAGCCGTGCAGGCGTAACGATCAGCGTCATTTCCTTCGCCGCCACACTTGCCGTGTTCCCGTTCACAGGCTGGGCGATTCTCTACCCGCTGCTGATTACGGCGGCGTTTGCCGGGGTGGACTATTGGAGATCCGGGGCTAGGCGTGTGGGTGAGCGGTGAGGGGGGATTTACTGTTACTTTACTGCTACACGCTTTGGAGTGGGACTCGAAGCTTGGTCGTCGCTGCGGTGAACATTTGTCCCTCCGGCCGCTGCCCAGTTTGGATTTCCTAATTAAAACCGCTCTTCGCGGTAGAAATCCAAACCAAGCCTATGCTGTAGATAGCGAGCTTTCCTGCGGAAAGCTTTCAGGCGGACGCATTCGCTCCTCCAGTTCCAAATTTCCCCTCCGCTTCTTTTTGCTTTTCGTTATTTCTTAAGTGCATTAAACAAAATAACCTGTGGGCTGTGCTTCCAACCCTTTGGCCTGCACGCCTCCGCACTGCCCATTGTGTTCGTAAAATTCCTCTACAACCGCAAACAGGCCACGCCATCCATAACAGGACGGCGCGGCCTTTCTTTTATAAGCGTTGAATTTCAGCAGCTATTGGGTCCACTCAATTGGAATGCGAAGACGGAACTGTTGTATATCCTTCGTATAAGTGAAGGAATTGGCCACAATTTCGAGCTGATCGGATGGCTGCACCGGCGGGAAAATCAGCTTAAAGGCTAATTTATCCCGGCTAATGCGCACCGGCTGTCCTTTGGGGAAAATCGGATGATCCTTGTCCTGCTCCTCCTCTAACCGAAGCGGGGTATTCTGGCTCGTGACCTGACTGGCCTCATAATATACGACCGTCTGCTTTTCCTCATAGTCAACGGAAGTCACCGTTACCGTTCCTCCTTCATCACCCTGCAGCGTTATAGGGAAAGATCCATTCAGGCGCTGACGGTCCTCCGCTTGCTTGGCTTCTCCATTTTTCGGGGGTTCAGTAACGATCAGGTTCACATAGGCCGGCTTAGGATTGAGCGCTGTCAGCGGTGAGAAGTTGAAATAGTAGTAGTCATTGGTGGCCCCATCTCCACCTTGATTCATATATAAGGTTCCAATATCATCTTCTAGCATTACATTAAGCCATGTATCAGGATACCTGTTCATCACAATAACTTGCGAAGTTACAGGACCCAGGGTCAGCTTGTCTACAGTATATAGTGAGTTATCATACATGAAATCCAGATTCTTGGGATAGACGGTAGTGCTCAGCGCGTTACTCTTAGCCCTATCTAGCAGGACAGATAAATCCCAGTTCCCCCTCGTCGTCCCTATGCAGTCGATACTCATATTTAATCTTAGCTGATCAGGCAGATCCTTATCCCCAAAGCTTAGACGGGTTGTACCTACGAAGGTATGGTCTCCTGTAATTGTGAAGTCATGGGTTGATATCGTTTGTGGATGATACCCTTCAAAATTAAGCTTATAGAAGACTGCCGCTTCTTTGCCGGTAATAGGCTCTGACGATGACGGATAGGTTACCTCATAATTTAGCACCAATGATATACCATCGTAATATTCCTCTACCAGATGGAAGGTTATTCCTTGATCTGCAATGACCGCACCTGTCGGACTGCTTAGATGCTTCTCTTCAATGGGCTTCAATCCCTCTCGATCCCCACCTTTAGCATACAAATAATCGAAGAACGGAATGACGCGCAGCGCCTCTGCAACCTTGGGCGAGACGAATCCGATCCCGGTAATGGATCCAGCTGTAACAGCCAGCGCAGCTGTGACGCCGATGACCCACTTCCTGTACGATGATAACCGATGTCTGCCTCTTGGGGCTTTCCCTACTCCTCCAGTATGTAGCTGCCACAATTCATCAAAATCAACAGAAGAAGGCATACTGTGTATGATGTGTTCTGCTTCCTTCTGTAATTGAGCGGATAATACTTCGGATTCAACATCCAGCCTGTCCTTAACTGTCGTCATTTAAGCCCCTCCTTCATCATCAGCACACCGGGGTCAAGTTCACCGCATTCTCTCAGCTTGCGCAGTGCCGCATGAAGCCTGGATTTGCAGGTTCCCAGCGGAATACTTAATACCTCTGCGGTTTCGGGAAGCGATAATCCGGCATAATAGTGCAGGGAGATCACTTCGCGCAGCTTCGCGGACAGATGGCTGACCGCCTGCCATAATTCCAGCTGATTCTCACTATGCAGAGCGATGCTCTCGGCGGAGTGCTCTTTTCCCTCTATAGGAACGCCCGCCAGCAGTTGTATCCAGGTCTTCCTGCGTAACAGATTACGGGACGTATTGACGGCAATCCGGTACAGCCAAGGCCGAAGCGGCCTGGAGGGATCATATAAATGATATTTTGCAAAGGCACGCAGAAAAGTCTCCTGGGTAATATCATCGGCCAGCACCCGCTGCTTGGTCATCATAAGGGCAATACCATAGATATAAGCGGAGTGTGCTTCAAACATGTCCTTGGCCTGTTGTTCTGTGATGGGATAATCCTTCAACGCTCGCTCCCCCTTTCTCTACTTGATATACGCTTTGACCCGGGCCATCCGTTCGCTTTACGTTTCAGAAACTTGTCAGGCGGTTATGGATGAGAAGAGCTTGACCTAATCTGCTAGAAGAAGGAGACTGTAACCTATGTCTGATCATAAAAGAGTGATTCTTGAACCTGCAGCTCAGAAATTCGCCGATGATAATGCCAAGCCTCCCTTCCTGCCCGATCTGGGTCCGGAAAAAGGCCGCGAAACGGTCAACACCGTCCAGGCTGGCGATATCGAAAAACCCGAGGCAGATCTTCAGGATCTGACCGTAACCGGCGGCCCCGGCGGTGAAGTGAAGGTCCGCATTGTCCGTCCGGTAGGCACCTCCGGTACTTCCCTGCCGGTCATTCTCTATATTCATGGAGCAGGCTGGGTATTCGGCAACAGTCACACGCATGACCGGCTCATCCGCGAGCTGACTGTGGGTACGGGCGCCGCCGTGGTATTCCCGGAATACAGCCTGTCCCCGGAAGCCAAATATCCTACGGCCATTGAAGAAATCTACGCAGTCCTGGAATGGATTGCTAGTGAAGGCTCCACGTACGGCCTGGATGCATCCAGGCTGAGTGTCGCCGGGGACAGTGTCGGCGGTAACATGACTGCTGCCATCACCCTGATGGCCAAAGAACGCAGCGGTCCGGCCATCTCTAAGCAATTGCTTTTCTATCCGGTTACAGATGCTTCCTTCGATACCGAATCGTATCATCAGTTCGCAGAAGGATATTTCCTCCAGCGCGAAGGCATGAAATGGTTCTGGGATCAATATACCACCGATCCTGAGAAGCGGGCACAGATTACGGCCTCTCCGCTGCGGGCCAGTCTGGACCAGCTTAGCGGTCTGCCGGAAGCCTTGATTATCACAGGTGAAGCCGATGTGCTTCGTGATGAAGGGGAGGCCTATGCGAATAAGCTTCGCGAAGCAGGCGTTCCCGTTACGGCTGTGCGCTTCCAGGGCATTATCCACGATTTCGTGATGCTGAACGCGCTGGCAGACACTAAGGCTAACCAAGGAGCTTTGCTGCTGGCAACGGCATGGTTGAAGGACTAAGTCACTAGAATATAACTATGTAAAAATAAAGCAAGCCCGTACCGGAGAATTCCAGTGCGGGCTTGCTTACATATATGAGGTTGCCGGAACTGGCAGCAGTGCGGTTTAGACTACCTGCTTCGAAGCAACCTGCGGTCCGTCTATTTCCGCTGGGAATAGAACTCCGCTGCTTTGATCAGCATATCCTTCAGTGAACCGAAGGAAGTCGTCTTCGCTACATGCTCATCGAGCTGATCCGACGGGAGCGATTTTATCTCCTCTGCTGATCCGGCAGAGAATCCTCCTTTTTGCAGCAGATCCTTCAAGGACTCGAAGGGAGTGAACTTTTGCAAAAAAGAACTCGATAGCAGTTGCTCCAGCGGCAGCTTCTGCAGAAGTTGCTCGACAGGCAGCTTGTCCAACGGCAATTTCTGCAGCAGCTCGTAGGCACGCCCTTCTTTGAGGGAACCGACTACTCCTTGTATTTTATCGCCTAATCCTCCAATGTTAAATCCCATAAGGTCAACCTCCTGAAAATCTGTAGTTGATCCTTATTACCCCGAATTCAGATCAGTGAATTATAAAAGTTAACATAATGTTGATTATGTTACTCAATGGCACTTCTCACATCCTCATCTCCCCGAACGCAGAAACTCCCCGATCCTCCGGGCGGCTTCCAGCAAACGTTCTTCCTCCTCTACCAGTGCAATTCGCACATACCCTTCCCCCTGGCTGCCAAAAGCATCTCCCGGAATAACCGCTACTCCGGTTCTCAGCAGCAGGTCATGCGCGAAGCGGCGCGAGCTTCCGGCTTCACCCTTACTCCCATAGGCATCCGGCAGCCTTGCCCAAATAAACATAGTAGCTTCCGGCGAGGGCAGCGCCCACCCTTCAAGATGCAGCGCTTCTACCACAAGGTTCCGCCGCCGCTCATACAGCGCAGCCACTCCTTGGTCCGACCCGGAGTCCATCGCCTGCTCCAACGCCACAACCGCAGCTTCTTGAATCGGCTCGAAGACACCGTAATCGACATTGCTTTTCAGCTCCCGCAGCGCCCCGACGGCCTGCGCATTGCCCGTCATGAAGCCGATGCGGCATCCGGCCATGTTGAAGCTTTTGGAGAAGGAATGAAATTCAACGGCGATATCCCGCGCCCCCGGTACCTGGAGGATGCTGATCGGCCGGTAACCATCGAAGCCCATCTCTGAATACGCCAGATCATGCACGACCAGCACCTCCCACTTACGGGCAAGCTCCACGAGCCGCTCCATATAAGCCAGATCCACAGTAACCGAAATCGGATTGCCGGGAAAGCTGAGCAGCATAAAAGATGCTTCCCGCCAGACCTCATCAGGAATACTCTCCAGATCCGGCCGGAACGCATTCTCCTCTAGAAGCGGCAGCGGCCAAGACCTAACCCCCGCTATTGCGAGCGCTCCTGAATAAATGGGATAACCAGGGTCAGGTACAATCGCCAGATCACCGGGATTGCAGATGGCCAGGGCCAGATGCGCCAGCCCGTCCTGCGAACCCATCAGGGACACAATTTCCTCCTCCGGGTCTACCTCCGCGCCAAATCGCCACTGCATCCATCTCGCCGCCTGATTGCGCAGCGCTGTACTCCCCTTGGATGACGGATAGGCATAACTGTCTTCCCGCAGTACTGCTTGACTTAATGCCTGACGGATCTCCGGCAGAGGCGCCCGGTCCGGACTGCCAATTCCAAGATCGATGATGTCCAGTCCCGATTGCCGGGCTTCTGACTTCCATGCCGCCACCTCGGCAAAGATCGATGATCCCAGATGAGACAGTTTGTCTGATCTCCATTTATGCTGCTTGCTACTATGAATCAATGGACTCCCTCCAGCGTATGTTTTTCAATGCCGTTTCCACTTGATAGTATAGCACGGGTTCCACACTCCGAAGAGGAGAAAGAACAGACAAATTCTCTGCAACACTCATTGTATGGGTATTAATTCCATTATTATTATATTATTCTACCGAAATCGCTCTATTTAAGCTGATAACTAGTGCGGGAATTGATATAAAATTCGATTTGAAGTGAAACAGCGTATAATTTATGTTATACGCTGTTTTTTGGAGGCGATTTTGTTTGTTATTAAGGTCATAGGTATTCGATTATTACAATGTAATAGAATACATACACCAATTCCTGAGACTCCCCATACAGCAATAAAAATGCATCTCCGTCGAATCGCTACCGGCTCCCGGGCATAGGATAGAGTATTACAGATGAAAGTGGGAATATACATGTCCAAGAATAAGCGCGGTAAAGCACTTTACACTACCCCCTCCCGGGCCAGGGGCACCTGTCCGATCTGCGGGAGCACCCGGATTAAGCTTTTGTATTTCGGTAAAGGCCCGGAGGGTGAGAAGCTGACGGTCTGCAAGAAATGTGACGGCAAGCAGCAGCAAGCGGTCTGAACTACGGCTTAAGCGCTAACCGCATCACGCACAAAAAAACGGCCTGCTCCCCCCTTCAGGAGAGCAACCGTTTCTTTGTGCCTACTGAAACCCTGATTTCACCCACAGCTTGGAGATATCCAAAAATCCAAAGGAGCCGGGCTCCAGTCCGAACAGATTCTGACTTAATTGCGCTTTTTTATTCATATGACAGCCATACAGTACCCAAGCGTTATCTCTCAGCTTGCCTTCGGCCAGCTCCAGTACCTCTGCCCTCTCCCCGGCGGCCAGCCGGGCGAAAGGCTTCAGCACCTCTGTGAGCTCAGATTTCTGGCTGTCCAGCAGCAGGTGATGCAGATAATTCGACTCATTGCGAAAATAATTAATCATCCCCCACTGCCAGTCATCCTCCAGTACTTCTTCGCAGATCACAAGATCCGCTTGGTTCACCAAGTCCGGCAGATCATAATCCCCTAAAGGATACAGCTCAAGCTGTAATCCAATTTTCCTGCTGCGCTCCTGCAGCCAAATCGCCTCATCCTGATCCTCTTTACAGGCCCGGTAGGCCAACTTAACTGCCTCTCCTCTGTATCCGCCTTCCTCAAGCAGCGCCCGCGCTTCCTCCAATTGCGGCTCAGCGAACTCATACTTGCTGCTCTGCCAGGGAAGGAAGCTGTCTGCCGGCATAATCCGGTTGCCTCCCAGCTCACGAATCAGGGCAAGCTGATTATAGAGGATACGCATGGCCTGCCGGACTGCAGGATGATGGTGTACGCCTTCTTTTCTAAAATTAAACAGAATGTATCTGCACCCGACAGCCGGATAATCGATATTGTGACTCCTCCCGTCCTCCGCTGCCGGCAAGCTGTTCAGACTGGTACTGGCACCCGTCAGCTGATATTGTCGTACCCCCGAGGCCAAATGCGGCAGGTACCAGATCTCGACCCGGTCCAGCAAAGGGCGTATTCCATAGTAGAAATCGTAGGCACCGAGTACAAGCACATCCTGACTCAGATCCACTACCTGATAAGGCCCCGTGCCGACCGGATGCACAGCGAAATCCACATCGTATGGAACAATCGACATATAGATCGAGCTGAACAGATGCAGGAAGAAGAAATTAGGCTGCACCAGATCAAACCGGATAACGTAATCCCCCTCCAGCTCTACATGGATGATGTCTTCAAAATGACAGATCGCCGGACTTTTAAGCCCGATCAGACGCTGGAGGGTTTCTTTTACATCCCGTGAAGTCATCATGCGGCCGTGGTGGAATCGCACCCCCTTGCGCAGGTAGAACAGGTAGCTTGTATTGCTCTCGTTAGCCTCCCATGTATGAGCCAGACCCGGCAGGAAGATCCCATTCTGTGCATCATAGGTAATCAGGGTACTGCAAATGTGTCCCAGCAAATAGGTCTCAAAAGCGGTGTATACGGTGGCCGGGTCCAGCTTCTCCATCGCACGGTTACGGGAGATTCGCAGCACCTCCTGCCCGGATATGGAGCCGGGTTCTCTCCAGAAGCCCATTTGCTTATCGAGAACCGCCAGCAGGCGTTCTTTGAGCGGCTCGTTAACCGGGTATTGACCAATCAATTCGATGGCAGGCTTAATCCGGCCTTTGCTGACCAGCTCCTGAAATCTCTCCTCCAGCACCTCATCTATATGACGCAAAAAAGTCATCTGCGAGCGATTTCCTCTCCCTCTTCCGGGTATCCAGGCAATCAGCTGCTGCTCCTCCAGCTTCCGCAGAATAAACTTCACATTGCGCGGTGTGCAGCACAGGATACCGGTCAACTGCTCAATCGTCACCGGAATCGGCTGCTGGAGGTTATATGCCGGAGCCAGGGCTGCGGTCAAACAAAGATAATGTGTACTGCTGGTATCCATGTTCTCAAGCTCCTTTTAAAAGGTGAAAAGTGACATGTAATTCTTACACTTTTATTTCCCCCTTTGTTCTATACAATTATACATAATCATTCGCTAAGAAGCATGCTTCAAATTCAAACCATTGACTAGGAGACAGGGATTCAAATGAAACAACATCTGCGCCACATTCACCCGCTGGCCTGGACCATCATCATCGGCACGATGTTCGGCCGGCTGGTTACTTCAATGAGCATTCCTTTTCTCTCGATCTATCTCACGCAGGTGCTTGGAGCTTCCGCTACCCAAACCGGGTTCACGGTGGCCGTCAGCTCGCTGGCAGGGGTAATGATCAGCTTCTACGGCGGTTATATCTCGGATGTGATCGGGCGCCGGATCGTTATGCTGGTGTCCGTGTTTGGCTGGGCCTTAGTCTTCTTCGGCTTCTCGGCAGCGCAGCATATCTGGGTCTTCTTCCTGGTGAACACGCTCAACGGACTGTGCCGCGCCGTATTTGAACCGACTTCGCGGGCATTATTGTCAGATATCACCCCGCCGGAGCAAAAGCTGCTGGTCTTCAATCTGCGATATGCCGCGGTGAATCTGGGTGTGGTCTTCGGCCCGATTATCGGCCTCCAACTCGGCTCCGCCAAGTCCACCTTCCCGTTCGTGATCGCAGGGATCGTCTATATCGCTTATGGACTTGTTCTGTTCCTGCAATTCTCGGTGCACCGTGCCAGCCTGCCTGTTCATGGAGAAGTGCGGACGCCGAAGCTGCTCGATGCGCTCGCGGTCACCGGAAGGGATAAGGTATTTCTGCCTGTTCTGCTGGGAACTATCTTCTGCGTCCTCGGGTATGGCCACTTTAGCTCTACACTGGCGCAATTTCTGGCGATGAACACCCATTTCAGCAATGGCAGCCAAGTCTTCTCTTACATGCTGTCGCTTAATGCAGTCACGGTGCTGGTCGTACAGTATCCCATCGTGCGTACAGCCAGCAAGTTCGCGCCGATTATCCCGCTCATTCTGGGCAATGTCTGCGTAGCCCTTAGTCTGCTGCTGTTCGGAATGCCCGGAGGGGTGCCCCTGCTGATGTTCAGCGTGGTCCTGTTCACGGTCGGGGAGGTTCTGCTCTTCACGATGATGGATATGCTGATCGACCGGATTGCCAAGCCGGAGTGGAAAGGCACCTATTTCGGCACGATCGGCTTCAATAATCTGGGCAGCGTAATGGCACCTATTCTCGGAGGACTGCTGCTGGATCAGTTCGGCGCTCTGAACGGGCCAGCTGTGTTCGTACCGCTTGCGCTGACCACGGCGCTCGGCCTTCCTTTCCTGATTACCGCGCATAAAAGACTCCGCATCCGCGAGCTTGCTGAAGTAAGTGCGCAGCGTAAGCTTGGTGCTTGAGCTATTTGAGACGAAAATAAACCCCAGACCTGCGTAAAGCGGATTTGGGGTTTATTAATATATACTTATCATTGTTTTAACTCTTGTGATCGTTAATAAGTTAACATAATAATTATTATGTCGCAAATAATAATTATACTGCAACTAAACGCCGCTGCACTAGCCCAATGTGGTCGGTCTTCCGACTACATTCCGCCCACGAACCCTCCTAGTGTCCAATGTGGTCGGTTTTCCGACTACATTTCGCCAACGAACCATCCCAGTGCCCAATGTAATCGGTTTTCCGATTACATTCCGCCCACGAACCCTCCCAGTGCCCAATGTAATCGGTTTTCCGATTACATTCCGCCCACGAACCCTCCCAGTGCCCAATGTGGTCGGTTTTTCGATTACATTCCGCCCGCGGACCATCCCAGTGCCCAATGTAATCGGTTTTCCGATTACATTCCGCCTACGGGACCATCCCAGTGCCCAATGTGGTCGGTTTTCCGACTACATTTCGCCAACGGACCATCCCAGTGCCTAATGTAATCGGTTTTCCGATTACATTCCCGCTCCGCAGCTCTATAAAACTACTCCATCCCGCTTCAGTTGCTCCTGCAGCTGAAGGATATCGAGCGCCTTCGGCTTCATCCCTGCGGCAGCCGCGAGCGCCGCGGCCGTTCCGGCCGCCTGGCCCGTGGCCATGCAGCTTGGCGTCAGCCGGGTGGTGGCCAGCGCTTCGTGCGAGGTCGAGATGCATCGGCCTGCGGCCAGCAGATTGGACACATTGGCGGATAGCAGACAACCGTACGGAATATCGTACGCGCCGTCTCCGGCGATGAAGGAGGCCGTTACCCCCTTGCCGGACGGATCGTGAATGTCGATCGGGTAGCCGCTGCGGGCAATGACATCACTGAACTTCCGGCCTTCTATGACATCTTCTTTGGTTAGCAGGTAATGCCCTTTAATCCGCCGCGATTCGCGAATGCCGATTTGCGGCGCAACCGCTGAGATCGAGGCCCGTTCGAAGCCTGGAACGTCGCGCTTCAGAAACTCGGACATGAGTAGCACCTGTTTGCGGCCCTCCTGCTCCGCCAAGGTCAGATCCTCCGCATTCGTTGCATCCAGCCCCTGGACACGGGTGCAGTTGATCAGCACCTCGTCGTCTGCAGGACCGGTAAAGAACAAAACCTGATCACGGTTGATCGGCACCTCAGCCCGTTTCCATTGCGAGTAGAATCCGCTTACCCCGGTGAGCGGCAGGTCCGGCAGCTCGGAAATCGGCGTTTTGCTGTAGAATTCTTCGGGGTGGCTGATCATATACGCTTTGACCTTGTGCAGATCAACGCCGCGCATTCTGAACTTCATCGTCATCGGCTGGGAACGGTTATCCCCCTCCCGGCCTTGCAGCGTTTCGGCCCCGGACAGCTTGGCGACATCGGCATCTCCGCTGCAATCCACGAAGATGCGCCCCGCTACAGGCGTACGCCCGGATTTATTGGTCACCACCACATGTTCAATCTCGCCGCCGATGACTATCACCTCATCCACAAAGCTGTGCAGCAACAGCTTCACCCCGGCTTCGCGCAGTATATCTGTAGCTACCACTTGATAAATCTCAGGATGGTACGGTGTCAACGTATGCACGAAGCCTACCGTATCACGCAGGTGGCCCGGCGAACCGCCGTTTGCCTGCAGCCGGTCTACAATTTCCTGGGCGATGCCCTTGATAACCTGCTCGCCGCTATCGGTATGAAAGGTCATCCACGGATAGACCATAGCAGCGGTAGACATCCCGCCCACGAATCCGTAACGTTCAATGAGCACCGTCTGTGCCCCCAGCCGTCCGGCAGCAATGGCCGCCGTGATTCCTGCCGGCCCGCCCCCTACGATAACGACATCTGCCTCTATTGCAGGATTCATTTCATCTACTCCTTTTCGGTGTGTGCTATTCCTTCAGCCCCGTCATGGCTACGCCCTCGATGAACCGCTTCTGCGCCATGAAGAAGACGATCAGCAGCGGCACGGTTGCCATGACAGTGGCACTCATCAGATAATGCCAGGAAGTGCCCACTTCATCTGTAAACAACGATAATCCCAGCGGCAAGGTCATCAGCTCACGCGTATTAATGAAAATAAGCGGGTCGAAGAACTCATTCCAGATGGACACGAACGTGAAGATCGTCAGTGTGGCCATGCCGGGACGGGCAATCGGCAGCATAATTGTCCAGTAAATGCGGAACCGGCTGCAGCCGTCGATCATCGCCGCCTCCTCAAGCTCAGTGGGTACGGTAATAAAGAATTGCCGCATCACGAAGATCCCGAACACGCCGCTTGCGCCGAAGATCGGCAGCAGAATCAGCGGCAGATGCGTGTCAATCCAGCCCAGGTCGCGCATGAACAGGAACATCGGGATCGCCGTCACTTCATGCGGGATCATCATGGCGCTGAGCAGCACCAGAAACACGGCATTTCTGCCTGTGAAGGGAATTTTGGCAAAAGCATAACCGGCCAGCGAAGCGAAAAACACCGTTCCCGCCACGACGACAAACGAGATATAGACACTGTTAAAATAGAAGCGGTGAAACGGGATCAGTGTAAAGACATCCACATAATTCTGAAACTGGAATACCGGCGGAATCAGCTGCGGCGGGTAGGTGAAAATATCCTGCGGCCGTTTGAAGGAAGTGGACAGCATCCACAGAAACGGAACAAGCATAATCAGCGATACCGCCGTTAATGCAGCATACACTCCTGCTACAGACCACTTTTTGCTGTTGTTAGGCGTCGCCTTCATTGAATACCCACCTCTTTCGCAGCTGCCACTGCAGCAGAGTCAAGATCAAGACGACAAAGAACAACACAAATGCCAGCGCCGAAGCGTAGCCCATCTGAAACAGCTTGAACGCTTTTTCCCAGATGTAATAGACCAGCACCTTGGTGCTGTTACTCGGTCCGCCCTGGGTCATGACATAGATCTGGCCGAACACCTTCAGCGAGCCGATTACGGTCATCACCACGGTCAGAAATACGGTGGGCGTAATCATAGGAAGGGTCACGTTGAAAAAGGTTTTGGTCTTGCCTGCCCCATCCAGCTCAGCCGCCTCATATAACGAACGCGATACCTGCTGGATCGCAGCGATAAATAACACCATATTTAGGCCCACGTTCTTCAGTACACTTGTCACAATAACGGCTGGCATCGCCAGTCTCTCATCATACAGCCAGGCGGCTCCTTTAATGTTGAACAACATCAGCAGCTGATTGATCAGCCCGGAATCGGTGGCGAACATATACTTCCAGACGATGGACCATACAATCAGCGAAGTCATTACGGGAACGAAGATCGCGGTGCGGAAGATGCCGATTCCCTTCAGGCTTCGGGATAACAGCAGCGCCAGCATCAGAGCCAGCACAATGTTAAACGGCACCAGACCCAGCGTGAAATAAGCCGTGTTGCCGAAGACTTTCCAGAACAGCGGGTCCACCGCAATATCCTTGTAATTATCCAGACCGACAAACCGGTGCCCGCCAAGCAGCGGCCAGTCATTTAAGCTCATATAGAGCGCTTTCCCCATTGGAAATAACAATAATAACGTGAAACCAAGCAACATCGGCGATATAAAAAGCCATCCGGTCACCTGTGCCTCGCGGGCAAGCGGACCCTTGTTTCGTCTCTTGACCTTTCTGTTCATGCCGGAATTCACCGCCCCCTAGCTCAATTTGTCTATTGCACCACGGAACGAGCTAACCGCACGCCGCAGCTCATCCTCTGTCTTGCCCGTCACCACCGCGCCTAACATGATCGCTTTCACTCCCGCGCGCTGCAAGGACGGTACATCTCCTGTAACCAGCTTACGCTGGGAAGGCACCAGCACGGGAAGACCGGAATGGTCGGCCAGATACCGGTATTTCAGCAGGTCTGCGAAGCTGAGGGCCGTACCGTATTCGCTGCCAGGCACAATTGAAGCTTCAAGCGCCGTGATCCCGAATTGCGCCCCTGCCTGAACCTGACTAAGATCATAGGTGTCATTAATGGCAAAGGTCTGATCCAAGCCGTGATCCTCCAGCATGAAGGACGGCAGATGATGGGCATAGATCGAATAGAAATCGAACCCGAGCGGAGCAAGCCGCCTAATCTCTTCTTCCGCCACACCTTCTAAGCTGCCTGAAGGAACTACCCCCAAGGGACCGTCAAAGGTAGAGCGGATCTCGCTAAAAATGTCTTCATAGCTGTCAAGCGGACCGAAATGCGTACCACTGGCCCGGTGGCCAACATTAAAATGAACCTTCAATGCATCCGCGCCTTCCTCAAGCGCTGCCTTTGCCAGTCTTACATCATTGGCAGGAAGGCTGATGATCAAGGACAAGCCGCTTTGCTCCAATCTTTGCTTCAATTTACCCATTGTATTTCGCTCCCCATTTCGGGCGGTCCGTCTAGCCGGACGCCGCACTCTGCTGAACGCCACTTGACGGCCCCATGCCCGGAATCTTATTTCAAAATAGCCTCGACATCGCTCTGCATCTTCGCCATGTTGTCCTTGGCGGACGCGGACCTGCCGAACAGGCGGTCAAAGCCTTGCAGCACCGCATTGTCGATATCCTGCCAGCGGATGTGGCCTGGAATGATGCGCGCCTTCGGCATTTCATCGATAACCGCTTGCACGATGTGCTCAGCTGGCGGGTTGTTCGGCTGATTCAGGAACGCATCAGAATTGAGCACCGATGTGCGCGG
Organism: Paenibacillus sp. FSL R7-277; assembly: GCF_000517965.1. Lineage (NCBI taxonomy): Bacteria > Bacillati > Bacillota > Bacilli > Caryophanales > Paenibacillaceae > Paenibacillus > Paenibacillus sp. FSL R7-277. Next base: position 86,605 of record NZ_ASPX01000054.1, on the reverse strand, counting down.
AGGTACGAAATAAGTGGATGTCGCCTCAATGCCTGACTGGCTGGCGAACAGCTTGAGCAGCTTTTTGGCTTCCTCCGGATGCTTGCTGTCCTTGAACAGCGTATAACCTGCTTGGCCCAGCATCGGAACACTGCCTGCGGAGCCGGACGGCATCGGAGCAATGCTCCATTCAAACCCTTTAATGTCACGCGCTTTCGAGACATAGCTGTAGTTGTCGAAGAACATGCCCAGATTCCCTGCGTCGAAGCTGATCTGCTCGCCTGCTTTCGGGTGGGATTCGTCCTCATACATCATCCGCTCCAGCAGCTCCATCGTTTCCACGCCGTACTGGTCATTCCAGGTGAACGCGGTCAGATCCTCATTGAACGGGCCGCTTCCATAAGACCACGCGTACGAAGATAGAATCGCCCAGGTCTTCCAGTCACGGAAGAAATTCGCGCCATATACCCGGCCCCCAGCGTCTTTGACAGCAATTGCTTTGGCCGATTCCTCAAAGGTCTTCCAGGTCCATTTCCCTTCGGAGGCCAGCGTATTCGGGTCTGTCAGGTTCGCCTTGTCGAACAATGTCTTGTTGTAGAACATGACCACCGGCGGTGTTGAGAACGGCAGGCCCAGCAATTGATCCCCGTCCCGGAACAAGTCTAGTGTGCTCGGAATATAATCGTCCAAGTTAAAGGAAGCATCGTCTTTGAAGGAGGAGACATCCGCCAGAATCCCGTTAGCCTTGAACTGCGGGATCATCCGCTCCGAGACCCAGGCGATATCCGGAAGGGATTTCCCTGCGGCCAGCACCGATATTTTCTGCTGATAATCCGTGAATGGCACCGAATCCATAGTCACCTTAATGCCCGGATTGTCTGCTTCAAATTGGCTGATCAGCTTGTTGTACACATCCATATGCCCTTGATTGCCCCACATTAGAAACTTTAACTCCACATCTTCCTGTTTCCCGGAACTCTCGGCATTTCCGCTTGCTGCGGGCTTGGCACAACCTGCCGTTAAACCCAGCAGCATGGCTGAAAGAAGCACTGCTCCTGCTTTTTTCATGAATATCCCCCTTTGATATGTTAGTTTTAATGACTCTTTCAGTATAAAGGAGACGTATTCGCTGTAGAAATCATCCAAAATACAGGAATGGTTCGTTATATTTATGTTTTACGTTAGATTAACTAACACTTCACTCTTGACTATTAAATTGATTGCGGTATTCTCCACCCGTCATCCCCGTCTGCTGCTTAAATACCAGCATGAAATGCTTCGGGCTTTGATGGCCGGATAGGCGGGCGACATCATAAATTTTGAGCTGGGTATGGCTGAGCAGCCACTTCGCACGTTCCATCCGGGAATCGGTTACATAGTCTGAATAATTGCAGCCCGCCTCCCCCTTGAACAGCTGGCTCAGATACGTAGCGTTCAGATTGACATGGGAAGCTACCGTCTGCAGGCGCAGATCACCGTCAATATGCAGTCTGATATATTCCTTAACATCCCGTATGATCTTGCGTGTATCTCCTCCGCTCTCCACCCGCAGCGGGCCTGTCGTTTGTTCCAGGGAAGATATGCCATGACGGTTATCGAGCAGCAGCCGTGCTTTTTCCATCACACTAACCAGCTCATGACGTTCGACCGGCTTGAGCAGGTAATGGAGGACACCGTATTCAATGGCTTTTTGGGCATATTCAAATTCGCCGTATCCGCTCACAATAATGACCAGCAGCCCGGGATACATCGACTTCACCTTTTCGGCCAGCGCCAGTCCGTCCATTTCCTTCATGCGGATATCGGTAATCATCACATCCGGCAGCTCGGACTTTAAGTACAGGAGCGCCTCCCGTCCGCCCGGCATTTCAGCTGTCACCTCGAAAAAGGGTGCCGACCGGCTAATCAACTCGCGCATCCCTTGTCTAATCACGATTTCGTCCTCTACGAGCAGCACTTTATACATCCTCTTCTCCCCCTGATTCCGGTATCGTTATCGTAATGGTCACGGCCAGCCCTTGCCCCGGACTTCCGTCAACCGTGAGACTCCCGCCTTCCCCGTACAGCAGCTTGATCCGCTGGCCGATATTGCGCAGCCCCAGACTTTCCTCCTCACTGCGCCGAAGCGAATCCATGGAAGGATCTTGTTCGATCTCCCGGTTCAGCGCCGTGAGTTCCTCCTCCTCTAAGCCGTTCCCGTCGTCACGCACCGTAATCAATAGCTCGTTGTCAAAACGCAGCGCTGACACCCAGATCGTGCCTTCTTCGCGTCCGGCGATCCCGTGATCGATGGCATTCTCCACCAGCGGCTGAATGGTGAGCTTCGGAATGCGTAGATGCTGCACTTCCTCTTCAATCTCGTTATGCACCGTCAGCTTACCGCCGAAACGAATTTGCTGGATACGCACATAGGAGTCTACGAACGCGATTTCCTCTCCCAGCGACACGAGCCGGCCGGCCTTGTCAATGGTATAGCGAAGCAGCTTGCCCAGTGCGGATACCATATCGGATACCTCATCATGCCTGCGCTGAACGGCCATCATATTGATCGATTCCAGCGTATTATAGATAAAATGCGGGTTGATCTGGCTCTGCAGGGCAGACAGCTCAGCCTCCTTCTCCCGGAGTCCAATCACGAGTACCTCATGAAACAGGCGGTTGATTTCCTCCATCATCTTATTAAATCCGCGCCCGAGCTGCCCGAATTCATCTCCCCCCAGCGGACTGACCCGCATGTTGAAATCCCCCCGCTCCACCCTGGACATATTGCTCTTGAGCTCCACTAGAGGGAGGGTGATCCGGTACGATACCGCATAAGCGAGCAACAGCACCGTCACCAGGCAAAAGAGGGCAAGCCATAACGTAAAAATCATCATCGCACGTGATTCCTTCAGCATGACTCCAATGGGGGTCAGGCCGATGACGGATAAGCCGGAATACGGGGACTTATGGCTGACAAACAAATAATCTGTGCCTCCCAGCCTCTCCCGCTCCCCGCCATGCAGCTCCTTGATCCGCCCGGAGCCCATAAGCTCGCCGTAGGCCGACTGCCCGTTATCCGGCTTTTGCTCATACAGCAGCCTCTGTTCTCCGTCGATAATCATCAGGTTCGTAGACTCTTCAATCTTCAGCTTAGAGAAGACGGAGCCGAAGGCTGACTGCTTAGCGTCAATGAGTATGTAGCCCAGACGCTTCAGCGTTCTGGGTTCCTTGATCACCCTGGCTACCGAAATATAAGATGAGGGGTCGGTTCCGGCATAATAAGACGGATGATGCGGAGGAAGAAGGATCCATTCGCCGTCTGACCGCTTGAGGGCGCTGAACCATTCGTCATGCCTGCCATCCCATGAGGTGTTGACCGCCAGCGGCTCCACGTTGGAGAACAGGGTTCCGCTGTTGCTCAGCAGATGGATACCCCGGATTTCAGGACGATCGTAGGCCTGTGCAGAGGTATAGAGCTTCATTTTCTGATAATCGTCCGACAGCGCCCATGTGCCTGAGCCCATAGGACCATCGTATTTAGCCAGAATAGATAACACCTGCTCGTCATACAGAGGCATCAGCGACAACCGCTCCAGATCCTTAAGCAGCCTGTCCAGATTGGCGTTGGCCTGTCCGGCGACATCCACCGTATATTGCTTTGTTTTCTCGTTCAAGGTGGAGGAGAAATGACGGTACGTCACCATCCCCTGCACACTTAACGGCAGCAGTGTCAGCATGGTGAACAAGAGCAGCAGTCTGGTACGCATTTTACTTCTTCTCAACCGTAGGATCAGCCCCCGCAGCATCTCATGCCCTCCTTTTGTCAAGTTATCTGACATCCAAACCTCTATACAGTTTATCGTATAATGTTCCGTAATTGAATTCTATCCTCTTATGTTTGGAAAAGGTACGGTTCAACAAAGTCAATAAACCCCAAACCTGCTGAAAAGCAAGGTCTGGGGTTTATTATTTTTCACTCTTCGATTGTAGAATAAGTTAACATAATGTTGATTATGTCGCCTTATTTCAATTATACATTTTATCCCACATTCGTACTTGATTGCTGACATACTCTCTCAGCTCTGGCGGCCCCACAATTTCAGCATGAACCAATAGCGGCAGCACCCTCGCACAGGCCGAGCTATAATCGTACATATTCACAGTAAACAGCCAGGCATCTCCATCAGATCCGGTATTCATAACCTCCAGCCCCTGCAACATCTGCTCATTCTTAACACGGGTACGGATGACCACCGGATAGAACTCCCGCGCTCTGCTGGTCTGAACGAAGGCTTGCTCTGCTTGACTCCAGTATGCCTGGAGGGAGAACTGCTCAGGGATGGCATAGGTCTCGTCCAACAAAGTAACGGCAGTGAACCGTTCGCATTTGAATGTTCGGACCCCACCTGCTCGCTCACAATAGGCGGCAAGATACCACTCCCCCTGCTTCACGATCAGTCCATAGGGCTGCAGCTTCCGCAGCGAGCTCTCTCCATTCACCTTAAGATAATCTGCCGTAATCTTCCGCCCCCGCCACACCGCCGTGCGCAGAGTCTCAAGATATGGCACCGCTACCTGACCGCTCCACCACGGCGTATCATCGAACAGAAACCGGCGCTGCGCGGTACGGATATCCTCCTGGTAGGGTGCGGGTAAGCTTGCTTCCAGCTTCAGGAGCGCATTTTTGAGCAGCAGACTGGTCTCTCCTGAACCGCCCGCCGGCATTCCCATCCCGGTCAAAAAAAGCTGGACCACCTCTTCCCCCTGCAGCCTCCGCAGATTCACCGTATAGCCTTCCATGAGCGAAATCCCGCCGTTCGGCCCGGTGGTGCTGACCAGCGGGATTCCAGACTCCGCCAAAACATCGATATCTCTGTAAATGGAGCGGACAGACGTTTCGAGGGCGATGGACAGCTCGTTCGCCTTCATCCGGCCCCGGGATTCAAGCAGTAAAAGTATAGCAATCAATCGGTGCAGCCGCATGCGTCTCCCCCAAACCTTCTTATTCCTCATCTATTCTTGCCACTCTGTTGTCAACAATACTGCGTTAAGATGAATGTATCAAAATCAAGGAGCTGCTGCAAATGAATATTGGCATATTGGGAACTGGATTCGGGGCGTATCACGCCTCTCTGCTGAAGCAAATGGAGTTCGTGAACAGGATCGTGGTCTTCGGGAGAAATGAGGACAAGCTGCTGAAACTGAAGGAAGAGCTGGGGGTAGAGATTACAACATCCATCGAGGACATATTGTCTGATCCCGGAGTGGATGTCATCGATCTCTGTTTGCCTTCTGCGCTACATAAGATCTATGCGGTAGAGGCGCTGCGACGGGGAAAACATGTCTTTTGCGAGACGCCGGTTGTTCTGGAGCCTGAAGAAGGACGGGAGCTGCTGGACGCCGAACAGCGGTATGGCCGCAGAATCCTCGTCAATCAATTCATCAAATTCGATTATGCCTATGAATATCTGGAACAATCCGCCCGTGAATCCGCCTACGGCCAACTGCTGCATGTCAGCTTCCGCAGGGAGACCGCACCGGTGTGGGGGGATCTGGGCCTGTCCGCCATCGCTGCCAATCTGATGATTCATGACCTGGATGCTATCGCGTGGCTGCTTGACACACCTGTACCCACTTTCGTCTGGGGGACCTCTGGAGGTATGGACGGTCAGGCGCTGGTTCATGCTTCTTTCGCGAAGGCCGGTGTTAGTGCGCAGTTAACCGTCTCTTCACAGATGCCGGAAGCGTACCCGTTCACGGTTGGTTACGAAGCGTATTTCGAGCGCGGCAAGCTGGTATTTCATGAGACCAATGCTGCGAACGGAGAGGTTGAAGCCAGCCTGACCAGCTATACTTCTGAGGGCAAGACGGCTATCCCGGTAATCCCGAACAATCCTTATGAGAAAAGCCTGCGGCATGCCCTGCTCTCTTTGCAGAACGGGACCCTCTCCCAACTGTCATTGCAATCTGCACTGAAGTCCGTGGATATGGCCTCTAAGATGACGGATCAGCTTATTTAAAGTAGAGTCTTCTGACACTGCCGGCCAAAGCCTGGCCTATGCAGGCTTAACAAATAGCTCCTCAGAAAGTTGTATTGGGAGAGGGACTTAGTTGGATTTTCTCCACTTGCTGAAGATCGAATCGCCCAGGATGGGGTAACAATTGGAAAAATGGCACTTCTTCAGGCAGTTTCCCCGCAAATAAGCATAATTGCCTCCAGTAGATGCTGTTTTTCCAATTGCTTAAGGAAATCAATCGGAAAGCGTTGATACAAGATACATTTTTCCACGTGTTTCAGGATTCAGGTGCGAAACCTCGCCCGGGTTGACAGCGAGAACCTGTTTTGGCAGGGGGTGGGCCTTACTTTTTCCTTTTGTTAGTTGCTAAGTTAATGTGGTGTGCCGGATTTAAGCGTAGTAATTAGGAGAGCAGGTAATTTTGTTTTCCTATTATGAATTTTTCATATAATGAAATATTATAATTATAGGGGGTAGATTTATGTTAAATCATCATGCGATGTTTGGGGCTAGACGTTTGGCGATTAATCGGTGAGGGGATATGGTTCAAGTTAACATAATTATTTTTATGTTACTTTGCAGTCCCTGCTTATTACAACTATCCCTCGTCCCCTACCCTACTCGCCTGCCGATATCGTATGCGCGAAACGCTCCAGCTTATCCATGGACAGCCCGCCTCCGGTCTTGTGCTCCTTGCCTTTTACCATACGTATAATCCACTTATCGAGCGCAGATATCCGGTCCGGGTAGATCTCATCGCCCATGATCTCCCTGGCAAGCGCCTTGTTGTAGATAATCTCAGGGTAAGCCTGCTTCAGTTCCTCCTCCCCCTTCTCCCCTGTCATTCCTGCACAGATGAACAATCCCAGCCGTTTGGTTAAAAGCTCTTGCTTGTGCGTTGCTGTGAATGCAGTCATCTCCTTCCGGATTCTGCCATAGTAGATGGAGCCGCCTAGGATTACTGTGTCATAGCCAGTTAGAACCGGCAACTTGCCAGTTCTCAGATTCACCACTTCGGCCGCGTTCAGCCTGGCTTGCAGCAGTAAAGCGGCTTTTTCCGTACATCCGTATTTGCTTGCATACACGATCAATATCCGGTTGCTCACTTAAGTCCGCCTCTATTCTATAGGTAATGGGCTTGCAGGTGGTGCGGGTTCCTGCGCGTTGCGCAGTACAAGAATGAGACACCAGATGACTGCCAGATTGAAGATTGGGAACAGGATCAACTCTACCATCGAGACATGAACTCCTGCCCTCAGCATCCCAATCATCATCGAGGAGATGGAGGTCAGCAGGGTGGCGGCTTTTACCAGGACGACTGGAGCCAGAAGGTAACCATAAGACTGCCTGCGGACGAGCAATGCCCCTGTCAGAACCATGAGCGGAAGCAATACAGCTAAATCCAGTGCCTGAATCACCAGCGTGGTGTAATGCTCAAGCCCAACAGGTGCGGTTCCATTCCGCCAGCCGCCGGCAATCCGGCCCAGCCATAGCATAATAATCAGGAAGGCGATCAGCAGCAGGATGAAGCCAATGCTTACCCCCGGAAGCTTCGTCTTCATCAACACCCCCTCCCGCTCCACCGAGCGAAAGACCAAAATAAATGCAAATAAGCTGCCCGAGAACAGCAAGACGTAAACCAGAAACAGATCATTATACATGGCCAGAAAACTGTATGAAGCATAGGTATAGGTGAAGTATCCGAGCGCTCCGGCAAGCAGCAGCCGACCCCGGATCGTTCCTCTGAGACTCAGCAGCAGGGATACGAGCAGCAAAGGAATACCCACCACTAAAGTAACGCCATCCTGAGCGATCGCCTGGGCTGCTGCGGACAAAGAATCATTCTTGTAGATTCCGCTTCCGTACAATTCAATCTGTTCTCCCCGGATGGATGTGTAGATTGGATGGCTCCCCCCTTTCTCAGCTCCTTCCCCTGAAAATAGCCCGATGCCTGACGCAACAACACCAAGCACTATCACCATCCACGTTAAAAAGGTAATGGTTCGTCTATGGCTCATTCTAATCCTCCTATCCTTGTGCAATATGCACCATGGCTTCTATGTGCCGGGTAATCAGAGCCTCCTTCTGCGCCTCAGGCAGATTCTCCTCCACCATCAGCCTCATAATCAGCCCGAATGCTGCGCTCCAGATGATCTGGGCGGTGAGCTCAAGCTCCCTCTCCTCACAGGAGGCCATCCCGCTGAATTGACGGAGCGTATCACAGAGACCTGCGATCCCGCTGCGTTCCAGGGCAGCCCCCTGATGCAACACCCCGGTGTGGCTAAGCACAGACGGCGAATCATTCAGCATCATACTCCGGTACTGTGAGCCTTCTGCGGTTGTGATTTTAATGAACTGTCTCAGCGTTCGTCTTAAGCGCTCTTCTGGAGATGTTTCATCCGGCGAAGTTTCCGATCCGGCAATTAGTCCGCCCATTAACTCCCGGTAGCCCCGCTGAAGAAGCTGCTCCACAATGTCCTCTTTTCCCTGAAAATAGTGATAAATAATGCCAGCCGAATACTCCATCCGTTCAGCGATTTTGCGAATCGACAGCTGCCTGATCCCCTTCTCCGCCAGCAGCTCGCCAGCCGTAGTCAGAATCAGATTACGCATCGCTTCGCGCTCCTGCTCTTGTCTCTCTGCTTTGCCCATGATCGTTAGACTCCTTCTGTCAGGGTGTTGCTGTTCCGCTTCATTGAACACTGTAATGTTTTTGAACATCGTTCAATTTAGATTATAGACGCCGGGACCTGGGAAGGTTGTGATTATTAATACATTACAGCAAAAAAAGCCTGAAACCCCGCAGGTGTCTCAAGCTTTCGAGCTTCGGCAGATGCTCTGCCTAATCAATATTAGCGATCTTCCACTTCCCCTGCTTATTCGGCAGCAATGAAATCTCGTAAGTGCCCTCAGTAATATAGCCCTCAGAGGTCATCTGGGTAAACTCCACATAGAAGCCCGCCCGCTTGGTTCCCTCAATAGGAATTCCGACTACGGTCAGTTTATTGAAGCGGTAGACATTCTTCTTATCCAGCAGGAACTGCAGAGCTTCATTAAGCTGCGGTGATTGCATAGTTGCAGCAAATTTCTCTTTGTCCTTAGCTGCCCAGGCTGCAATACAGTCCAGTGTCTCCTGGAGCGCTTGCTTGTTGCCTGGACTTGTACCTACATCAGGGGCTTTGAAGAACACTCCCGGCTTAATCGGAGGTTGCTTCTCCAGGTATTCCATACCACTCAGCATGGATGTGAAGAGTGGAAGCAGCTTATCGCGTTGCTCATCCTGAATATGGATCTCGGCCCGGTAAGAATCGTTATAGGCTGTGAAAATAAATGCCTCAACCCTCCGGTCCTCCTCCATCCTGCTCCCTTCATATTCCTTGAACTTCAGCAGCCTCCGGTCCGTGCCCGGCTCAAACTTCCCTCCAGCTGCATCCTTCGCAGAGCTTAGCTTAATTAACGTAATATAATTATGCTTGTCCTCTGTCCCCCATGCCGTTCTGCCATCCTGTTCAAAACGGATCATCGTCTCCGGCAGAAATATCCCGAGCGGTAAGGTCTGGTCTGCGGAATAATCCGCTTGGACATTGACGCCATCCAGCTCGTAGCCACTGCCGCTTCCTGTATACTCCCGTACTTCGGGAATCAGCGACACGGATTTAACAGCAGGCGCGGCAGTTGCAGACGGAGCCGGAACCGCGGTTGCAGGAGCAGTTATTGCAGCAGTAGCAGCTGCGGGCGTTGCTGATGCCAGATCGGTATGTTCTGCACCCGAAGAATTCTGATCCGAAGCATTGCTGCAGCCTGTGCTGATTGCTATTGCAACTGCTATACAGCCCGCTCCCCATAAGCTCATTTGCTTGGACAATCTAATCACCTCAGTTACCAGACGCTGGATACGATCCAAAGTTGCGCTGAAGCCTGCCAGGAATAGGTAATTTTATTTCTTAACCCTATTCGTATTTAATGTGCTGAAGTATTGACTTGGATTGCCTTGGCGGGAGTTGAACCGCTCCTGGAAATCACCGCCGGTGTAAGCTCCGATAACCCGGTGCCAGAAATCCCGTGCTGGAGTGTTGGCACGAATCTGTGACACCTTCCAGTTGCCGGGGAACATATCGAACAGCCGGTGTGCGGCCCAGGTCCCTACGCCGCTGCGCCGGTAGCGCTGCATTACAAAAAACTCCGTCATATAGAACTCGCCCTCCGGGTCGCGCAGCAGACGGTCGATCAGGGCAAAGCCTGCGACATTGCCGTCTACAGTGAACAGGTAGGCGAATTTATTTTTACCGCTGCTCCAGTAAGCCTCAAGTCCGGGATAGGACGGGAACAATCCTTCACGGTCGACCTGCAGCTCCAGATAGCGGGTAAAGTCATACAAGTAGAACTGCATTAATCTGCTGATAATCTGCTTCTGCTCTTTAGGAACCAGCTCGATTCCAAGTTCCATTCAGGTTCACCTCAACCGTTTTTGTTTACTACCCATCATATAACTTTGTCTCATCAGGAGCAAGGTTTGCCAGAAACATGGTAAGATAGAAGGACAGCCCTCCCCCTTGGGGAAACTATAAAGAAGGTGAAGCTCATCAGTATTCAAAAAGCGACCGACCGGGCAAACCTGGATCAGCGGCTGCCGCAGATGCCCTGGTTTGTCCAGCAGTTTATCGACTATAAACGGCCGGATTTGTCCCCCTCCACGCTGCTGGAGTATATCCGGGACTATGAATCCTTTTTCGGCTGGCTGCGGGGTGAAGGTCTCTCTGTAGCGGCCAGCAATGCTGACATCACACTGCTTGAGCTGGAGACCCTGCATATGGACAGCATTGTCGGCTACCGTCTGCACTTGACCACCCGGGCTGAGAATGCCAATTCGCGGGTGACCGTATCCCGTAAGCTGTCTGCGCTGCGCTCGCTGTTCCATTACTTAAGCCAGATTGCCGAGGATGAGAACTTCTACCCGCTGCTGAAGCGTAACATTATGGCCAAGGTGGAGATCAAGCGCATTCACAAACCGAAGGACACCGCCGCCAAGCTCAAAGGTAAAATTCTGGAGGACGAGGAGCTGCTGGAGTTCGTTGGCTACATCTATGAAGGATATGGCACAGCTGTGGAAGCCAATAAGCAGGCTTATTATTCTTGGCAGCTTAACCGTGAACGGGATGCCTGTATTGCCAGTCTGATTCTGAATTCCGGCCTGCGCGTCTCCGAGGTGGTTAACCTGAACGTGGATGATCTGGATGTCAACAATAAGCTGATTTATGTCTTCCGCAAGGGTCATAACGACGAGACCTTCAAGACCCCGGTCTATTTCCGGGAACAGTCGAAGGATGATCTCAGCTTGTATCTAAGCCTCCGCCAGAGCAGGTACAAGACGCCGAAACGGGAAAAAGCGCTCTTCATTGCCCTGCCCAACGGCAGCAAAGAAGGCAAACGGATGACCAAACGGGCGATCCAGGAGATGATCATCAAATACGCCAAACGGTTCGGCAAGCCTTATCTGACGGTGCATAAGCTGCGGCATTCTTTTGCCACAGATTATTACCTGCAGAATGACATCTACCGGACGAAGGAACAATTGGGCCATGCTTCTACGGAGACTACCGAGATCTATGCTCATCTCACAGATAAAACGATGTCCGAGGCGATTGAACGCCGTCTGGACAATGAACCGCCGCAGTAAGCTGCCTGACCGCTATGTTAATCTCATTTATTTTTTGGAGGAATACGTTTGTCAGACAATCATTCATCTACTGAATTTCCTACGAATCCCGGACTGCCGGAGCTGCAATCGGATTGCCTGAACTGCTTCGGGCTATGCTGCGCTGCGCTTCATTTCTCCGCTTCCTCAGACTTCGCCATAGACAAGCCTGCCGGACAGCCCTGTCCCAATCTGCGGGAAGACTTCCTCTGTGGCATCCATACTGAGCTACGAGAACGCGGCTTCCGGGGCTGCACCGTGTACGACTGCTTCGGGGCCGGGCAGAAAATCTCCAATCTGACCTATGGCGGACGCGACTGGCGTCAGGCTCCAGAGACTGCGGGACAGATGTTCGAGGTTCTTCCCGTAATGCGCCAGCTGCATGAACTGCTATGGTATCTGCACGAGGCACTCACACTGCGCGGGGCCGAGACCCTGCATGATTCGCTTATCAAAATTCTGGAGCAGACGCAGGCCCTCACCCTGCTCAGCCCGGACAAGCTGCTTCAGCTCGAAGTGCCCCTGCACCGAGCTGAAGTCAACGAGATGCTGCTGCGTGCCAGCGAGCTTGCGCGCACCGCTGCCCGCAAGCAGCTCTCTCCGGCACCGAAGCGCCAGAAGAACTATGGGCGCGGGGCCGATCTGATCGGGGCCAAGCTGCGCGGGGCCGACCTCCGCTGCCTCAGCTTACGGGGCGCGTATCTGATCGCTGCGGATCTCAGCGGCGCTGACCTGCGGTTCGCCGATCTGATTGGCGCGGACTTCCGCGATACGAATCTGCGCGGAGCCGATCTGCGGGGCAGTCTCTTCCTGACTCAGGCGCAGCTGCAAGCTGCGCAAGGCAGCCCGTCCACCAAGCTGCCGGAATCCTTAAGACATCCGGAGCACTGGGCTTGATAAGTGGAAACGGCTTTGCCGTCCTTTTAAGGACGGTACCGTTTCGGCGAGAAATAGAAGGATAATTTATAGCGTGAAACATATACATTCTTATATTTGGAGAAGAAACCGGATGATGTTCTATCCGGTTTTTTTGTGTCGTCCAGATGGTTGGTTCAACGATTTTCCCTTGCCATTTGCCTGCCGATGATTTATATTGACATGACAGCAGGTCTAAAATAAATGAGGTGAACGGATAAGATGACTCCCCGCACGAAGGAACAGAACGAAGATATCCGGCTGCGGCGGCTGGTGCAGATCCGAAAAGCAGCAGCGGACGTATTTTTGAATAAAGGGCCTTTATTAGAAATCCGGGATGTGGCTGCGGCGGCCGGTCTCGGTTATGGTACGGTCTATCATTATTACAGCAATAAGGGTGATTTGCTTCACGACTTGTTATGGGATGCGCTCGACCGGGCCGGGGAATGGCTGAAGTTCCCGCCTATGGCAGAGCCCGGGCTACCGCTAAAGATCCCGCTGGAGGGTTCTGCCGCCGGGGTGCGGCTATTGCAGCTATGGGCGGAGGATCACGCTATCTATCTGCTGTGTAAGCAGGCTGGTGAGGGATTCCCTTCCCTGCCTGAAGCCCGCTCTTCCCCGCTCACTGCCGAGTTCCGCCGGGAGGTGCTGACCCCGCTGTCCATGATGCTTGGCACTGGACTTACGGAGGAATCACTTTCTCCTGGAGGGACAGTAGTCGATGCGCCGTCTGGATTACAATATACAGAGATGCTGTTAGCCGCTCTGGTTGGCTGTGCTGCATTGTCCCTCCGCCGAGGGCAGCTTAATGAAGATGCAACGGAGATCGTCAGAGTTCTGAAACTATAAAAGACAGACAATAGTGAAAGATTAAGGAGCGAATGCACATATCATGATTATTCTTAAATCCCCCAGAGAAATTGAAGAGATGAAGCAAGCCAGCCAAATTGTTGCCGATTGCTACCGTGAAGTCTCCAAACACATTGTACCTGGAATCACTACGCTTGAAATTAATGATTTGGTAGCCAAACATATCACCAAGCTAGGTGGCAAGCAGTTCACCAAAGGCTACAACGGATTCCCTGCCGAGACCTGCATATCCATTAACGATGTGGTTGCCCATGGGATTCCATCCAGCAGACGGGTCGTGAAGGAAGGCGACTTGCTGAAGCTGGACATTGTGGCGCAATACGGGGGTTGGTTCGGAGATTCGTGCGTGAGCTACGCTGTCGGTGAGATCGGGCCGGAGGCACAGAGATTAATGCAGGTAACGAAGGAGTGCCTGGATCTGGGAATCGCCCGGGCTGTTCCGGGAGGACGGCTGGGTGACATCACATCGGCCATACAACAGCATGCCGAAGCACACGGTTATTCGGTCGTGCGCGATCTGCTGGCGCATGGCATCGGACGAAGCTTGCATGAGGAGCCGAGCTACGTGCACATCGGCACCGCAGGCAAAGGCATCCGACTCAAAGAAGGCATGGTATTTACGATTGAGCCCATGATTAACGAAGGCACATACCAGATCACCATTGACGATGATGAATGGACAGCGAGAACGGCTGACGGCAAGCTGTCCGCACAGTATGAGCACACGATTGCAATTACTGCAGATGGACCGCTGATTTTAACAGCCCAGTAAACATTGTAGTAGAACGTTAACACATAGGTTAGATTTTGTTGTTTCCTTTCGAACCCTAAGAACCCTCCTGTTTCTGTCTAGGGACTGTCCCCTATTAGAAAACTGAAGGGTTTTGTTTGTTACCCTTGAAACCGGGTTTTGCGGTTACGGCGTTGGATGCTGTCGCGCGATTGGGTGATTCTGCTTGTTGGCTGCTGGTTAGTGTTTTGAACTTGCTATTGTGAATTTTTCATGTGTTGAATTTTTAACTAATTTTGAGTTCAAAGCAGCAGTTATTCGGATGCTGTAGGCGCTGGAACGATAGCAACTGCATTTTGTACAATGGAATGCTGTAAAAAAGGCTTCGAAAATAGAATCTATTGTATTCGGTACAATTGAATGTTGAACAAAGGCCACTTTTCATCCAAAACACAACACTCCACTGTATGAAATACAATAGAATCTCATTTCACGGTCAACTATGCATTTTCTATTGCAGGAAATACAATCAGCTACTTTTAATTTAAGAGTAGGGGGCGGCAAAAAGTCCCTATTTCAGTTCTGAATTCTGTGCCCCCTTTTAAAGGGTTATTAAGATATCCTCCTATCCTTTATCTAAAGTAATTATTGTGAATTTTTCATATAATGAAACTTAATAATCAAGATTTAGTCGGTTAGTCCTTTGACTTGTCGGTTTGCTGGCCGATCGTCACTAGAAATGCTGAGACTTGCCGTGCCCCGATTTAGTTACACGCGATATGCTTAAGTGCAGTTTGTACAACTAAATCTCCTGATGTTCCGCCGATAATCCGTTTAGTTGTATTTCGTGCATTTAAACTAACCTGATTCCTCGATTCTGGCCTATTCGGGCAAATTTAGTTGTACAGACTACAATTAGAGGAGGAAATCCTTGATTTTTACTGTTTTTAATTGTACTGAATACATCTATCCCTGAAAGCTCGCCTCAAGCGAACGTCCTCCAGTCATCCATCCGTTCGTCCATCCGCTTATCCATAGCCTCATCTCCCTCCTAACTGAACTCACTTCATAAGCTCTGATGCTCCCCAATTCCTTTGCTTCAAATTCACCCTCTAATCTCACCCGGCAGCTTCAGCACGGTTACTTTGTCACCAGCGGATAATTGTCCGCTGTCCGGCGGGATGACGATCAGGCAGTCGCTGTCTTTGATCGTAACTGTGACGGATGACTCGTCCACGGCGGCTGGATAAACATAGAGAACTGTTTCGCGGATCTCCAGACGGGCGCGGACATAGCGGGTGAAGCTGTTGGCCCGCTTATAATCTTGACCCAGCACTGCTGTCCACTCTGGCAGATACGGCTGGGCTGCACCCTGCATTAGCCCGATGACCGGACGGGCAAACAGTTGGAATCCTACGAAGCATGCGCCCGGATTGCCGGATAAGGCGAGCAGGATGCTCCCGCCGCGAACGGCTGCCGTAGTGACGCTGCCGGGGCGCATGGCTATTTTATTGAACAGCATCTCTCCGCTCTGCTCACGGACCAAATCACCCATAATATCATAATCCCCGACAGATACGCCGCCGGTAGTAATCACCAGATCATAGCTCTCCAGTGCCATCTGCACCTTACTACGGGCCAGCTCCAGATCATCGATGATTGCACCCAGCATCACGGGCTCCCCGCCCGCTTCCCGGATTAGCGCCTCCAGCATGGGTGAGTTGCTGTTGCGGATTTTGCCCGGCACTAACGGCTCGTCCACCTCCAGCAGCTCAGTCCCGGTAGCGAAGACCGCCACCTTGGGTCTGCGGCGTACAGGAACCTTCGGCACCCCGAGCGCTGCCAGAACAGCAATCTCGCCAGCGCCGATTAGAGTCCCTTCAGGAAGCACTGGATCACCCGCTCTAAGCTCCAGCCCGCAAGGGGTAATATGCTGACCCCGCTCTTGCGGCTTGCGGATACCGACATAAGTGACTCCGCCCTCTATCCGGCTCTCCGTAGCCTCCATCATAATTACCGTGTCTGCGCCGCCAGGAATCTGCGCTCCCGTCATAATGCGAGCAGCAGTGCCAGCCGTAATCTCCCTTGAGGCTACTGCGCCGCAGGGTATGACATCGACGACTTCAAGCCACACCGTGTCAGGGTCTCCTGCCGCTAAAGTATCTGCCGCAATCACGGCGAAGCCGTCCATACTGGAGCGGTCAAATGCCGGAAAGGGATGTGGTGCATGGGCAGACTCAGCCAGATAACGCCCGCTGCTGAGATGTAGGGGTACAGCTTCCGGCGCAAGCAGCGCAGCATAAGGCTTCAGCCTGCCTTGCGCCTCTGCAACCTGCAGCACTGACCGCTGAAATTTATCACTGCTGTATTCCTTGTTATTATCCCTGCTATATTCCTTGTTATATTCCTTGTTATGATGCTCTCGGTTAGTCACTGTTGAATTCACTCCTTCTGCTTCTCCGGTAGATTGCTGCTGATTAAACCAATTACGCCCTATTCTAACATGAAGGCATGGGAAAAGGGATGCACAGGCCTGTAACAAGCGCATGCATCCCTTATTCCATTGCGATTCTATTCCGCAGTCAGGAGCCCAGCCGCAGCCCAGCTCCAGTTCAAGCTTAAGACGCGCGGATCACTCTGACATCAGCCGAAAGGACGCTTTCACCCTCATAGAGCATGAACCGTCCATTCTGCCATTCCACACGCAGCAGCCGCGAATCATCCGCCTGGTATTGCCAGACATGCTGCTCCCCGCCGTTCATATAAGGCGTCTGCCCGGTAACGGCGGCATATCCTTCATATTCTTCCTCCAGATAGAAGGTCCGGTCATCCAGCTCCAGGGTAGCCGGGACCTCGGAAGGACTGTCCAGACGCCCGTCTATCGGGTGATACAATCTGTATTGCAGCTCTTCCCGCTCTTCTATATACAGATAGGCGATCCGGCTCCCGTCACGCAGCGTCAGTACAACTGCATTACGGCCACTCGTCTTCGTCCGGCCCGTCACTTCATAGGTGACCAGGGAGACCTCACAGATATCTCCGGGAGACAGGGTCAGCATGCTTGCGGGCGCTTTAGGCGCCTCCGGCTTCGAGAACAGATTGCCGATTCTTTTCCAAAGACCCAAAGCCATCATCCTCCTACAGATTGGTACGCTAATCCTTCTTCTTATCCGCGAATAAAGGCCGCTATAATCAATGCCCCCGTCACATGCAGCGAGCCTGCCATCAGGCCGTAGCCGACCTTGCCAAGCTGAGTGCCATGATCCAGTTCAAGGTTCCCCCACCGGCTGAGGAGCTGCTCTACCGTCTTCTCCAGCACGAATAACAGGATAAAAGAGACAATCGAGACGATAAGGGCGGTCCCGAGCCGGTTCGCCGCAGCAATGGATGCTGATAAAATATAGCCTTGTGACAGCAGCTTCAACACCAGCCGGGTAGTCACGGCCATATTCCCTGCCTTCAGCTCTTCCATATCATTATAACGGGTAAACAGCGAATCCACGAGCATCAGCACACACAGCAGTACTGCGCCGCTGACCGTCCATACTACCATGGACACCAGGGTATCGAAATCCATTACTCCAGCCCCCGCTTGTTCATATTTCACAACAGGTAAGACAAACATAAAGCGAAGGAGAAACCGCTGGTTCTGTCTCCCCTTCGCCTGTGGCCATCAGCCTAAAATCCGGCTTATGCCAATATGTTATTGTTTATCGTATTGCTTCATCAGCGCAGCCAGCTCATCTTCAACCGCCTGGTCTTTGCCCAGCTTCTCGAACTCATCATCGAGCGACTTGTTGCCCGAGCTCATCTCGTTGCTGGCTTCTGCCTGTGCTTCGGCCTGCAGCATCTTGTCTTCCATCCGTTTGAGTCCGGCAGAAGCAGAGTCGGAGCTGAAGCCGCTCATCGCTTTGTTGATTTCGGTCTGTGCCTTCGCAGCGTTGTAACGGGCAACGAGTGTCTCCCGCTTGTTCTTCATCTGGGTAAGCTGTTTGCGCATTTCATCAAGCTTGCCGCGCAGGTTGTCGGCGGAAGCCTTGTTCTGGTCGAAGCTGGCCTTGTACTCTACAAGCTTGGCTTCTGCCGATTTCTTCTCTTCAAGAGCACGGCGGGCCAGATCGGCGTTACCGGCTTGAGCGGCTGCATGAGCTTGTTGATTACGCTTGTTCACGAGCGCTTCCTGCTCTTCGTACAACTGTTTGAATTTCTTCTCAATAGCGATCTGGGCAGCTACCGCTTTCTCAGCATCCTCCAGATCCTCCGTCATGTCACGAATGTACTGGTCGGTCATTTTAACCGGATCTTCAGCTTTATCGATAATCGCATTCACATTGGACATGGTCAGATCACGCAATCTTTTAAATATAGACATCATTCATTCCTCCAAAATAAAAGTTAGTTGTTCAATGGTATCTTTTACGCAGGGAGATGGGGATCGTTTCAAAAATTTGTTCCGGCCTTCTGTACTAAATATTGCTCCACCTTATCATTCACAATATTTACGACCGCAAGGATGCCCTCTTTGCTCAGATCGTCATAGTGAATGCCCATCACAACCGTGACTGTCCGGTTCAATGCGGCAGCAGCCTTCAGCGCAATGGCTTCACTGATCGTATGCTCCTTATGATGGGGAACGGCAGAGGTCATCACCCGTGCGAATTCTCCGTCCATGTACGCCGTGCTTGCTGCACCGATATGGCGCACTCCCCCGGTAATCAGCAGCAGCAGATCACGGCCCACCTTGGTCTCGGACAGCACAATATCGTCAGGATGCACCAGATTCGTTGTCAAGCAGAACTCCCCTCCCTTTATATTAACCATAGGCTGTAGAGATCTCTCATTCTACGGCAAAAAGATCATTGCAAACCGGCTTGCTGCCTATACAATACCACGGATCTCATCCAGTGAGGAAATATTCTCTTCCTTCATAAACTGCTGCAATTCTTCCACAAGTGTGCTGCCCGCCCGCAAATTCATGAAATTGTAGGTTCCAACCTGTATTACAGTCGCTCCCGCCATAATAAATTCAATAATATCCGTGGCTGAAGTGATGCCGCCCATTCCGATTACCGGAATGGTTACCCGGCGGGCTACCTGATGCACCATACGCAGAGCCACCGGCTTAACCGCTGGTCCGGATAGTCCCGCATAGAGGTTATTGAACACACTGCGGCGGCGGCGGACGTCGATCTTCATCCCGGAGATCGTGTTGATCAGAGAGACGGCGTCCGCCCCCTCTGCTTCACACATCACAGCCATCTCCGCAATATCCTCGGCATTGGGCGACAGCTTCACGGCCAGCGGCAGACTTGTAGCCGCCCGTACCGCACGAACCACTTCCTGCGCTGCCGGAGTCTTCACGCCAAAAGCAATTCCGCCCTCCTTCACGTTCGGGCAGGAGATATTCAGCTCAATCATATCCACGGCCTGCGTCCCGGCCAGAAGACGGGCATCCGCATCCCGCTGGATCAGCTCAGCACCCAGCACGTAATCCGCCAGCGTGTTGCCGCCTAGGTTCACGATACGTGCGGTATCCAGCGTCTCCCAATACGGCAGCTCCTTGGCCAGAAAGGCCTCTACTCCCGGATTCTCAAGCCCCACGCTGTTCAGCATACCGGAAGGCGTCTCATAGACGCGGATTCCGGGATTACCAGCTTTGGCGTGAAGCGTTAGCCCCTTGCCGGAGATTCCGCCAAGCAGGGACACATCATATAACCGGCCATACTCACGGCCGAAGCCGAAGGTGCCGGAAGCCATCACAATCGGATTCTTGAAGGATACACCGGCAATCGTTGCAGTTGTATCAATAGTTGTATTAATCATGGAATAATACCTCCTCAGCCAGGAAGACAGGACCGTCTGCGCAGGCTTTGCGTTGCCCGTCCTTGCAGGAGACGCTGCAGACCAGACAAGCGCCGATACCGCAGGCCATCCGGTTCTCCAGTGACAGATAGACGTCAGGGCGCTTACCCGCAGGATCTGGAGCGCTGCCCTTGAGCTGTGCAGCCTTCAGCATCGGATGCGGGCCGCAGACGAAGATATGGTCATACGCCGAGAAATCCACGCTGTCCAGAATTAGTCCGCCTACATCGACGGTCAGCTCAGCAGCCAGAGGACGGAAGGCTTCTGTACGAAACGGCTCGCGGCTGAAGCCGAGATAGATATCGCTCTCTGGAAGCTTCTGCGCACAATAATAAAGCGGAGCAATTCCGATCCCCCCGCCCACTAACGCTACCCTGCCTTCCACCTGCGGGAAGCCTGTGCCGAACGGTCCCTCCAGCTCCAACGGATCGCCCGGATTCAGTCCGGCAAGGATCTCTGTTCCTTCACCCACTACGTGATATAAGAATTCAACACCGTTATCATTCACCTGATGTATGCTAAGCGGTCTGGACAGCAGCGGATAGGCTCCCCATGCCCGCAGCATGTAGAACTGACCCATCTCCCCGCTGTTTCCTCCTTCAACTACCAGGTGGTACACTCCTTCAGCCAGCCGCTCATTACTAATCACCGTCGCCACGTTATCAAGCTCCTTCAAATTTAATCTTATTAACCATGCCTGAGAAGGAACTTAAAATCTGTGACATTATTCACAAATGATGCCCTCTATTTCTTGTTCCAGATTCCGCGCACATAAGGTGCGGGCAGCTCGGACGGATCAATTCCGCCCAGCGCCTCAGCAGCATGATGTACCCAATACGGATCGCTAAGCATGCCTCTGCCTACAGCCACCAGCTCTGCCTTCGCCTCCGTAATCACTGCCTGCGCTTCTGCATATGACTCCAGACGCCCTACAGCGATAACAGGAACCTGTAATCCGCTGCGTATGTATTCGGCAAGCCCCACCTGGTAAGCCGGCCCCGCATTAGGGACTCCATTCGAGCCAATCGGCCCTTCCCCGCCCGAGGATACATGGAACAGGTCTACGCCTGCATCCTTGTAGCGGCGGCAGAATTCCAGCGCATAAGCTTCATCATAACCGCCCTCGACGTATTCCTTGGCGGACACCCGCATGATTAGCGGCATCTCAGCCGGCAGTACCTCACGCACCGCCTCTACCACCTGTTCACCGAACAGGATGGGGTCTTGGCCATACTCATCATCCCGGACATTGGATAGCGGGGAATGGAACTGGTGAATGAGGTATCCATGGGCTCCATGCAGCTCAACGGTATCGAATCCCGCTTCAACCGCGCGCCGCGCCGCTTCCCGGAAGGCGATAATCAGCTCCGCAATCTCTTCACGGCTAAGCGCCTTGGGCATAGCATAGGTATCATCAAACGGTATTGCCGAAGGTGCAACCGGCGGAACGGCATCGACGGCCTTGCGGCCGGCATGTCCGAGCTGGATGGCAACCTTAGCACCATGGGCATGAACGGCACCCGTCAGCCGCTTGAACGCCGGAATCTGCCCGTCCTCCCAGATCCCGGTGTCCCGGTTCGTGATCCGTCCATCGGGGTGAACTCCGCTCATCTCTACAATAATGAAGCCGCTCCCGCCGACAGCCCGGCTGACATAATGCACATGATGCCAATCCGTCGGAATACCGTCCTGCTTCTCAACCGCATACTGGCACATTGGAGGCATGACCACGCGGTTCTTCAGGGTCAGAGCCTTCAGTTCATAAGGTGTGAACAAATCGGTCATTCTTGTCTCCATCCTTCCCGTATCTATGATCCATTTCAGTATACAACGATTTGCGGATGTGATAAATCTTTGAATGCTCTGCTGCCTGTACGGCATAATTTCACGGCTGCTTGGAAATAACAACCCTTATATTCTAAAATAACCGGACCCGTGGTTGGAGGAGGCATCATTCCGATGAAACTGGCAATATTCCGCCGCATTGTGCTGCTCATATCCGTCATTGCCCTGGCCCTGGCTGCTCCTGCACCGGCTGCGGAGCTTGTATCTGTCTCTGCTGCTGCGGCAGATAGTCCTGCGCCAGTGCCAGCACAAGAGATCCTGCCATCTTCCCGGCCACAGGCTTCTATTGAAGAGGAAACGGCGGTACCGGCGGGATCAGCGGCCTCCCAATCTTCAGTAAGGCGCCATAAAAAAAGCAAAGGCCTCTCCCTCAGCCAGTTGCTGCGCAAATACCCGGAGACCCTCAAGACCCAGGGTCCCCGCCGCAAAATGATCGCTCTCACCTTCGATGATGTGCCTGATCCGCGCTTCACCCCGCAGCTCCTGGATGTGCTGCGCAAATATAAAGTCAAAGCTACATTCTTCGTGGTCGGCAGCCGTGCGGAGAAGCATCCCGCCCTGGTAGCCCGGATGATCCGCGAAGGCCATGCTATCGGCAATCACTCCTATAATCACCCCCAGTTCAGCAAGCTGAGTATGAATGCCTTCCGCATCCAGATTATCCGGACGGAGAATATTCTGCAGCTGCTGGCCGGATACAAGCCAAAGCTGATCCGCCCGCCGTATGGCGACATCAACGAGCCGCAGCTTAAATGGGCGAAAGCGCATGGCTATAAGCTGGTGAACTGGAACGTCGACTCGCTCGACTGGAGAGGACTATCCAAAAATCAGGTCAAGCATAACATCCTCTCCCGGGCCGGCAGAGGGGCCATCATCCTACAGCATGGGGGTGGCGGCAGGGGCAGTAATCTTCAGGGAACATTGCAGGCCTTGCCCGAGATTATCAGCAATCTGCGCCAGCGCGGATACAGCTTCGTAACCGTTCCCCAGATGCTCCAGGTCAGCAAAAGCAAATAACCGCTTGATAAGCAGGGTAACAAAAAAGGAAACAAAACCGGCGAAGCTGCCTGGTTTTGTTTCCTTTTCATTAATACCTGTTATGCTTGCATTCGTGCAACATTGGTGCAACTTATCATTATCGGTTTATTCAATAATATATAAATGTACATACTGATAACCGAAATCGGCTACAAAGCTCTGGCTGCCCGGAATAAAGATATCGATCCGGTTGCCCTTGATCGCGCTCCCCATATCCGTGGCTGTAGCTACGAAAGCTTGCTTCGGAAGGCCCGGATGGGTATACCCGGTTACGAGCACCTTCGTTCCCAGCGGAATCACGCTCGGGTCAACGGCGATGGTTCCGAGCTTCAGCGTATTGCCGAAATAATCGACTGCGCCCCACTTGCCATTCTCGCTGGCTGCTGAGGAATAGGCGGAAGCCTTGACCTGCAGTACTTTGGCATAATTGAATTCTTTGCCCCAGGCTTGAACAGTGTTGGTTGCCGGCTGCACACTAAAGGCTTGAACTTCTGCGGCGTCCACAGCTTCTACTGAAGCTGCTGCAGTATTGGCTGCTGCCACAGTCTTGGCTTGAACATCACCCGGAATGGTGAATTTCAGCCCGGGATAGATATTTAGCGCTGAAATCTGCGGGTTCGCATTCATAAGCTCTTCTACGCTTATGCCATAATGATTGGATAGAGTATAATAGGTTGTAGTCTTTCCAGCGATATGTACGCTGTCGGCTTGAACGGGAGCTGCGTGAAGCAAGGTGCCGAGTCCCAGTACGGCCGCCAGGGCGGTGATGGCTCTGATCTTGAGTTTCATGAATTGCCTCCTTCAATGGTGACGCGCGGTTTGTAAACTAACAGTAATGAATATATCACAACTTTGTAACCATTGGCTATGTTTTTGTGGATATTGGAAATAATTAGCCCTAATAAAGCGTTATCAAGGATGTAAATATTACATATTCTTAATCATTATGAAGAGACTCTGCAGAATTATGCCATGTTTCCTGAATATTCGCAAAAATTTTACACAGTTTTAACATTTCTCGCTTAAGCAAATAGTAGAATGAAAGAATACGATATCTTAACTAGACATTGAAGCAACTTGGAGGGTCCATGAACGTGAATACAGATGAGAAAAAAATCAACAATATCAGCCCTGCAACAGCCTATCTTAACCGTGACCTCAGCTGGATCGAGTTCAACCGCCGGGTGCTCGGCGAGGCACAGGACCCGGAGAACCCGCTGATTGAGCGGGCCAAATTCCTGGCCATTGTGTCCAGTAACCTGGATGAGTTCATCAGTGTCCGGGTAGCGGGCATCCAGGATCAGATCCGGGCGGGATATACCAAAAAAGATTTTACCGGCTACACGCCCTCCGGCCTCTATAAACGCCTCAGCAAACGGGTGACCAAAATCGTCGCTGACCAGTACCGCACCTTTAAGGATATTTCACGCAGCCTGCACAAAGAGGGCATTGTGTTCGTTGATTATGAAGACTTGACACCGGCACAGGAGCTGTCGGTTGAGGAATACTACCGTGATATTATTTTCCCTGTGCTGACTCCTATGGCCGTGGACCAGAGCCGTCCGTTCCCGCTGGTTCACAGCCAATTCATCTATCTGGCTGTCGTGCTGACACGCAAGGACAGCCAGGAGGATGAGCCTTACTTCGCCATTCTGCAGATTCCGTCCAATCTGCCGCGCTGCATTCCCTTGCCTCACCGCTCGAACAGCAAAAAACGGCAATTCGTATTCATTGAAGATGTGATCCGCCATCATATTCAGACCTTATTCAGCGGTTATGATCCGGTAGCTGTCAGCGAATTCCGTCTGACCCGTAACTCCGATCTGACGATAGATGAAGAAGGTGCGGAGGATCTGCTGGAGGAGATTGAGAAGGAGCTCCGCAAACGCCGCCGTGGTGTGCCTGCCCGTCTGGAGGTCCAGAAAGGCATCCATCCCTATGCACTGGAGCAGCTTCAGGCTGAATTCGAGCTGGAGGACTTCCTCTTCGAAATTGAAGGTCCGCTTGATCTTGGCTTCCTGCGCAGCTTCAGCAGCAGTCTGAAGGGCTTCAGCTATCTGCTCAACCCGCCTGTCGAACCGATGTATCCGGCAGAATTCGAGGAGAATGAGGATTTCTTCGAAGTGCTGAGCACCCGTGATGTGTTGGTCTATCATCCGTACGAATCCTTCGATGCGATGACGGATTTCATTATCCAGGCCTCTGAGGATGAGCAGGTGATGGCGATCAAAATGACGCTGTACCGGGTCAGCGGCAATTCTCCGCTGATTACTGCCCTCGCCAACGCAGCCGAATCCGGCAAGCAGGTTACGGTGGTCGTGGAGCTGAAGGCCCGCTTCGATGAGGAACGCAACATCGCCTGGGCGCGTAAGCTGGAGCAGTCCGGCTGCCACGTGGTCTACGGTCTTGTCGGCCTCAAGACCCATGCCAAGGTGACGCTGATCGTCCGCCAGGAAGGCTCAGAGCTGCGCCGTTATGTTCACGTGGGGACAGGCAACTACAATGACAGCACGGCCAAGGCCTATACCGACCTTAGCCTGTTCACCGCCAATCATGAGATTGGCCTGGATGCGTCAGAGCTGTTCAATCAGATGACAGGCTACTCCGCCAACTACAACTGGAACTCCTTCATCGTAGCACCGACCAATATGAGTCTGTCGCTCCAGAAGCTGATTCTGCGTGAGGCGGAGCATGCCGCCGCAGGCCGGCCTGCACGGATTATCGCCAAGATGAACTCTCTATCGAACCAGGAGGTTATTGATTATCTGTACAGCGCGGCCCAGGCGGGAGTGTCTATCGACCTGATCGTCCGGGGAGTCTGCTGTCTGCGTCCGGGAATTGAAGGCCTCAGTGAGCGCATTACGGTACGCAGCATTGTGGACCGCTTCCTGGAGCATTCACGCATCTATTACTTCGAGAATGGCGGCGATCCCGAGGTCTACCTGTCCAGTGCCGACTGGATGACACGCAACCTAACCCGGCGGATCGAGCTGATGTGTCCGGTGAAGGATAGCAGTATCCGGGGGCAGATTGTCAAGATTCTGGAGCTGTCGCTGATGGACAATGTCAAATCCAGCTTCCTTCAGCCCAACGGATATTATGAACGGATCGACGACAAAAAGGCCCCGCTCCGGAGCCAGTTCGCCGCTATGGATGTTACCCGCTGGAAGGGAAGCCGATCTTTACCTTCACCGACCAAGCATTCCTGAAGGCTTTGAGTGCATTCTCAATGTCCTCCAGGCCGATAAGCACCTGTCCGCCCTGAAGCTCCAGATCCAGCGTATGATTATGCAGACGGGACTTCAGCCCGCTGACAATGCCGATCTCGGTGCTGTCCAGCGCAATGCTTAACTGCACTAATGTACCCAGCTTATGAATCCATTCCTCGTCGGAAGGCAGCAAAATGTCCTTATGCATCAGGGACAGTTTCTGCTTCCGGCTTTTTGTGCTGTAGGAAGCGATGTACGCGCTCAGAATCAGCTGGCGGTGCGTCAGTCCCCGAATGGGTGAATTCATCAGCCAGTAGTGGGTGTGCCGCTTGGATTGATAATAGTTAATGTTGGAGCCTGTCCGGTGCAGCATAATCGCCACATAGACCAGCATCTCCTGCTCCTCCCGGTCCCCTTCCCGATCAAAGGCCCCCAGCAGGCTCAGCGCCAGCTTGTTGATATGGTCGAGATGCCTCTTGGAGGTACGGATATCGAAGCGGATAATGGTATCCAGGCTGTATTCCAGCGCGCTGTCACGCACCGGCTGCTCCGGCTCCAGCAGATCATGCAGCATGCCCTCACGCAGCCCTTCGCCGCTGATCAGCGCCCGGCTGGCTCCAATGTAATGATAGACGGTATGGAAAATAATCAGCCCGGAGACGATGATATCCGCCCGGCTTTTGGACAGCCCGTCCAGATCCTTGCGCTTCTCAAACGGGGTAGCGGGCAGAACCTCCATGAACCGTTCGATCGTCTCGTTCTCCAGTACGTAACCATGGGAATTAGGCAGCGAATAATCGCGGTTCCTCTGATCGAGCTTAGCCAGTGAGCGAAGCGTTCCTCCCAGCCCGTATAGAGGAAGTCCTGTGCCCGTCGATAGCCAGTCATGCTCCACCAGCCTGCCGGTTACGTATAATTGCAGCTTGCGGAGCTGATCCGCATTCCAGTTGCCGCCCTGGCTGAACATCTGATTGGTGTTGACCGCACCGAACGGGAACGAGATACTCTGCTGATAACGCCGTCCGCGGAATAAGGTAACCTCGGTACTGCCCCCGCCGATATCAATCACGAAGCCATCCTGGACGTCAAAAGCATTAATTACCCCAAGGAAGCCGAAATACGCCTCCTGATATCCGCTGACCACCTCAATCGGAATCGACGAAGCCTCTGACAGATAGCTGATGATCTCCGCTGAGTTCGCTGCATTTCGAATGGCGGCGGTGGCGCCTGCGCGGATTCTCTCTACTTCAAAATCATCACAGATCTCCTTGAACTGCTGAAGAACAGGTATGATCGTATCCATATCCTTCTTCTCCAGCCTGCCCTCCTTCGTAATCTTCTCGCTCAAACGGGCAGAGTACTTACATTCCTTGATGATTTTGTAGCCGCCTGCCTGCGTCGTGTCATAAATTACAAGTCGTATAGAGTTGGAACCAATATCAATAATGCCGATCCGGCAAAGATCATCTCTCATCTGTATGTACTCCTTTTCAAGTAGATTGATCATCTGTATACTATATCACCCATTGTGCACTCCGCCAAAATAAAATAACCCCAAATGGTGGGGTTATTTAACCAGCCTTCTATAATACCTTGCTGAGAAAATCGCGCGTACGGGCATGCTTGGGATGACCGAACACCTCTGCCGGTGTCCCCTGCTCCACAATCACTCCGCCGTCCATGAACAGGATTCGGTCCCCTACTTCACGGGCGAAGCCCATCTCGTGCGTCACAATTACCATGGTCATGCCGTTAACCGCCAGCTGCTTCATAACCTCCAGCACTTCACCGACCATCTCCGGGTCCAGCGCCGAGGTTGGCTCGTCGAACAGCATGACATGCGGCTGCATAGCCAGCGCCCGGGCGATTGCGATCCGCTGCTTCTGTCCGCCGGAGAGCTGCGCCGGATAAGCATCGCGCTTGTCTTCAAGGCCTACAGTCCGCAGCAGCTCCATCGCGTACTTCTCGGCCTCAGCAGCCTGCTGCTTCTTCACCTTGAGCGGAGCGAGCATAATGTTCTGCAGCACGGATTTGTGCGGGAACAGGTTGAATTGCTGGAACACCATCCCCATTTTCTCGCGGGTCACGTTGATGTCATGGCGCTTCGCGGTAATGGATTGACCCTCGAAGCTGATCTCCCCGCCTGTGGGCTGCTCCAGTAGGTTCAGGCAGCGCAGAAAGGTGCTTTTACCCGATCCGCTGGGACCGATGACAACAACAACCTCACCCTTGTGAATATTCAGATCAATACCCTTCAGGATCTCCAGCTTCCCAAAGCTCTTCCGCAGGTTCTTAACCTCGATCATCCGTGTTCAGCCTCCGTTCCAATATACCCAGCAGCTTGGATAGTGTGAATGTTAGTACGAAATACATGACCGCAATCACAAGCAGCGGACTAAGTCCTTCATAAGTAATGGTGGTTATTGTTCTGGCTTGGAACAGCAGATCCGCTACACCAATCATCGATACGATAGAGGACTCCTTAATAATTGTAATGAATTCGTTGCCGATGGCAGGCAATACGTTCTTCAATGCCTGCGGCAAAATGATGTAACGCATGGTCATACCCTGCTTCATTCCGAGTGAACGAGCCGCCTCCATCTGTCCGCGGTCCACCCCTTGAATTCCGGCACGGAAAATCTCAGCCAGATATGCCGAGCTGTTAATCGTAAGTGTGATCGCACCCGACTGAATCGGGGACAGCGAAATACCAAACTCCGGCAGGCCGTAGTGAATCAGAAACAATTGCACCAGCATTGGCGTCCCGCGTAAGAATTCCACCCATGCGGTGGCAATAAAGCGCAGAATTCTCCATTTGGACATCCGCAGGAGCGAAACCAGGATGCCTAGTACGAAACCGAAGAATACCCCCAGCACCGCAAGCAGCAGTGTATACTGCAGACCGGATAAGAATAAATTGCGGTACTCATAAGCCATATCGAATACATTCATTGCCCTCAAACCCTCCTCTTCTCAAAAAAATAGAAAACGGCGGATCACCGCCATTTTCTGCATGGTAGAGCATAATCCCGCAGCCAGCTGCGGGCCTATCTTGATCTCCGCTAACCTTATATGCGGCTTTCGCGTGTTATTTGCTCTCAGCAAGCTCGCTTGCTGCCGCTACAAATTCATCAATCTTGCCTTCGGATTTCAGCCGTCCGAGTGTCTTATTCACTTGATCGAGCAGCTCGGTGTTGCCCTTCTTCACACCGATGACATAGCCGTCATCTTCAACCTCCGGCTTGGCATCCGTGATCACGAGGCCCTTGACGTTCTTCACAAAGGACTTGGCAACAGGTCCTTCCATGATGGAAGCATCCACCCGGTTCGACTGCAGCTGCAGGACGATTTCGGAGATTTTGCTGAGGGAGGTCAGTTGTGCGCCTTCGATGCCCTTGGCGATCCCCTCCTGGATGGAACCGGTCTGAATTCCGATCTTGGCACCCTTCAGTGCGTCCATGCTGGCGAATTTGTCCTTGTCGGCTTCACGCACTACGACAGCCTGCTCTGCCTTATAGTAGATGTCCGAGAGACCTACAGCTTCAGCGCGTTCCGGTGTCGGGCTAAGTCCCGAGATCACCATATCGATCCGGCCGCTTGCCAGCTCATTCAGCAAAGAGTCGAACGGAAGATCCTTAACCTCCAGCTCCTGGCCCAAATCAGCGGCAATCTCCTTGGCAATCTCGATATCAAAACCAACAATCGTATCCGTACCTTCAACCATCTTGTGGAATTCATATGGAGGAAAGTCTGCGCTTGTACCCATAATCAGCTTCTTGGCCGGCGCCTCCGTGCTTGCAGCACCGCCATTTCCGCTTGCTGCGGTATTGTTCTTATCGTTATTGGAGCCGCATCCGGCCAAGAGTCCTGCTGCCAGCAGCAGTCCCATAGAAAGTTTACCCCATTTGTTCATTTGTCTCGTCTCCCTGTTCTATTTATATTCTCTATTCTATCCGTCCCATGGACCGACTTATTATAAATCACTTCGCATGAATATGCAAAGACGATTTTGTGACAAAAACCTGTTACGGCGACAAAAAAATGCACATCCTATGAAGGTGGTATATAATACTATCTACTATAGATTATCTCCAAATGCCGCACGAATCATTACAGCTTCCACCCAACTTACAGGAGGTGCTACTATGCTGCTTGAAGCGATGTACCATGTTCCCCGTGACAAATGGGCCTATGCCTATGATACTGAAACGATTCATCTGCGTGTGCGCACCAAACGTGATGATGTGGACTACGTAGTCGCCCTTACCGGCGACAAGTATGATTGGCAGCATACCTCTTATGACATTATCATGGAGAAGGCCGCCTCCGATGACAAATTCGATTACTGGGAAGCAGCGGTCCGGCCCAAATATAAGCGGCTTAGCTATACTTTTCGCGTAAGTAAGGGTATGGAGACGGTCTATCTGCTCGATAACGGTATTCGCTCTGAGTGTCCTCCTCCGCCGAATCACTTCTACGAATTCCCATATATCCACGGGATCGACTTGTTCCGGGTTCCTCCCTGGGCAAAGGATGCCGTATTCTACCAGATCATGACCGAGCGTTTCGCGAATGGCAATCCCCTGATTAATCCGGAAGGCACGCAGCCTTGGGGCGGCAAGCCTGAGCTGAATAATTTCTTCGGCGGCGACCTTCAGGGCGTGCTGGACCATCTGGATGATCTGCAGGAGCTGGGCGTCAACGCCCTCTACTTCACGCCGCTATTCGTCTCCCCTTCCAACCATAAATATGACATTGTGGATTACCGGAGAGTTGACCCGCATTTCGGCGATAATGAGCTGCTGAAGCAGGTTGTCGAGGAATGCCACAGACGGGGCCTGCGCGTCATGCTTGACGCGGTGTTCAACCATTGCAGCGATCAGTTCCCGCCCTTCCAGGATGTGCTGGCTAAAGGGGAGTACTCCGTCTACCGGGACTGGTTCCATGTGAACTCTTTTCCGGCTGAGATTGTGGACGGTATTCCCACCTATGACACGTTCGGCTTCTACGGCAATATGCCGAAGTTCAACACCGCCAATCATGAAGTAAAATCTTATCTGCTGGAGGTGGCCGAATACTGGATCAAGGAGATCAAGGTGGACGGCTGGCGGCTGGATGTGGCCAACGAGGTGGACCATCACTTCTGGCGTGATTTCCGCAAGGTGGTCAAGGCCGCGAACCCGGATGCCTACATCGTCGGCGAGGTATGGAGCGACTCCTTAACCTGGCTGCTCGGCGACCAGTTCGATTCGGTGATGAACTATCCCTTCTCGGGGACGGTGCTGGAATTCTTCAACGGCGGGATGGACGGCATCACCTTCGGTCACCGGATCGGCGGCCTGCTCATGCGTTATCCGCAGCAGACGAACGAGGTGGTCTTCAATCTGCTTGGCAGCCATGACACCCCCCGCCTGCTCACCGTGCTTGGTGAAGACAAACGGAAGCTGAAGCTGACGGTCGTCTTCCTGTTCACCTTCATGGGCACCCCCTGCATCTATTACGGCGATGAGATTGGCCTGACGGGCTACGAGGACCCGGATTGCCGCAAATGTATGGAATGGGATCAGGGCAGGCAGGACCGCGAGCTGTATGACTTTTACCGGATGATGATTAGTTTGCGCAAGGAGCATAAGGCGCTTCGTGAAGGCCGCTTCCGGATTCTTCAGGCCTGTGAGCATGACCCGTGCATTGTCTATGAGCGCGCAGATGAGCTGATCCATTTCACGGTCTGGATGAACAATTCACCGCAGCAACGCACGCTCAGCCACCCGATGGAGACCAGTGACTGGCTGGATGCGCTGACCGGCGAAGCAGTAGCCCCGGAACGCGGGATGATGAATGTGGCACTGGAGCCGTACGAGTACCGGATTCTGTTCCGGCATATTGTGGAGGCTTGATGAAATTAGACACATTTAAGTTTTGAACACGTTGCATGGTCGCCGTTGCGGTGAACAACGTCAAAAAGGCATCCCTAAGTTCATCATGAACTGAGGGGTGCCTTTTCCCATCTAAACCTTACTGTACCTATTCCGCTGCAGTCACAGTAATCTTGTTATAAATATCAATGTACTGCTGTGCAGACACGTTCCAGCTGTAGTCGCCGGAGAATGCGTTTTTGGCTACTTTTTTCCAGTGCTCGGGCTTGTGGTAGAACGATACGGCGCGGCGGAGCGTGTGCATCATATCATGGGCATTATAATCCTTGAAGGTGAAGCCGTTGCCCTCTCCGGTGTATTCGTTGTACGCCTGCACGGTATCGTTCAGCCCGCCTGTCTCACGGACCACCGGAATGCTGCCGTAACGCAGCGCGAGGAGCTGGCTGATGCCGCAAGGCTCGAATTTGGACGGCATCAGGAAGATGTCGCTGGCGGCGTAGATTTTGCGGGACAAGGCATCATTGAAGGTAATCTGTGACGACAGCTTGGTCGGATAACGCCACTGCGCCTCACGGAACCAGCGTTCGTAGACCTCATCCCCCGTGCCTAGCAGCACGAACTGAATATCATCGTAGTACAGCAGCTCATCCAGCACACGGGTTAGCAGATCCAGTCCCTTGGAATCCACCAGACGCGTAACCATAGCTACCATTGGAATGTAAGGGGCCACCGGCAATCCAAGCTCCTGCTGGAGTCCCAGCTTGTTCTCGGCTTTTTTGGCCAGGTTAGAGCGGTACTTGGTGAAGATTGCCGTATCACTGGACGGATTATAGCTCTTGGTATCAATTCCGTTCACAATGCCGCTGAGCGCGTCAGAGCGCGCAGTCAGGAGACCATCGAGACCATAGCCGTAGTACGGGGTCCGGATCTCATCGGCATATGTCGGGCTGACGGTGGTGACATGGTCACTGTAGACAATCCCGCCCTTCATATAATTCACATTCCCGTAATACTCCACGCCCAGGAAATAACTGTCGTCCAGACCCAGCAGCTCACCCAGCACGGTATACGGGAAGACTCCCTGATACAGGAGATTATGTATGGTGAATACCGTACGCATCTCACTGTAGAACGGATTATGCCGGTAATGCGCCTGCAGCAGCAGCGGAACCACCGCAGCATGCCAGTCATGGCAATGGATTACATCCGGCTGGAAGCTAATGGCCGGCAGACATTCCAGCACCGCCCGGTTGAAGTACGCGAACCGCTCGCCGTCATCCATATAGCCATAGATTCCGTCACGGCCGAAGTAATACTCATTGTCGATGAAATAGACGGGAATCCCTTCAAATACCACCTTTTCGATCCCGCAATACTGATTGCGCCAGCCAATCGGGACCTCCAGAGTAGCGACATGCTCCATCTGAGCGGAATACTTCTCAGGAATTCCTTTGTATTTGGGCAAAATTACCCGGACATCGACCCCGGCCGCCTTGAGGGCTTTCGGCAAAGCGCCGATGACATCGGCCAGTCCGCCTGTTTTGATAAATGGATGGGCTTCCGCCGCAGCAAATAATACTTTCATTCCATCTCCCCCTTATATAGTGGCTTATTCGGACACTTCCTGCCCTTAAACGGTCTTGCGGCCTGACTTCTTAAGCACCAAGAAGCTAAGTGGCGGCAGGGTCAGTTCTATACTGTTCACCTGATTATGCCACTCGGTCTTGGTGCTCTTCAGCGGCTCATTATGGAAGCCCGATCCGCCGTATTCGTTGCTCTCCGAGCTAAATAACTCTTCATAAACACCCGGACGCGGCACGCCGATACGGTAATGGCGGCGCTCGGCCGGCTGGAAGTTGATAATAATCAAGAGCGTGTCTACCGGACGTTTGCCTCTGCGGATATAGGATACGACACTCTGCCCGCTGTCATCGGCATCGATCCACTGGTAGCCCGTCATGTCATGATCGAGCTCCCACAGCGCTTTTTCGGCAAGGTATAGCTTATTCAGCGCAGCTGTATAGGCCTGCATCCGCCGGTGGCTCTCATAATCCAGCAGCAGCCAGTCAAGCTGATCCTGATCCTTCCATTCTATGAATTGCCCGAACTCTCCGCCCATGAACAGCAGCTTCTTGCCCGGA
The DNA here is from genome assembly GCF_000517965.1 of Paenibacillus sp. FSL R7-277. Taxonomy (NCBI): domain Bacteria; kingdom Bacillati; phylum Bacillota; class Bacilli; order Caryophanales; family Paenibacillaceae; genus Paenibacillus; species Paenibacillus sp. FSL R7-277. Next base: position 52,446 of record NZ_ASPX01000054.1, on the reverse strand, counting down.
TGGCTGATCTGATACCCCAGAAGCTGGCGCAGACCGGCGAATTTCTGCTCATAGGACCCCGGCATTTTGTCCAGCAGCGACTTCTTGCCGTGCACTACTTCGTCATGCGACAGCGGAAGTGTATAGTTCTCGGCATACGCATAGCATATCGGGAAGGTCAACAAATTATGATGATAAGGGCGCGAATCGAAATCCCGTTCTATGTAGCCCAAGGTGTCATTCATCCAGCCCATATTCCATTTGTAGTTGAAGCCCAGGCCCCCTTCATGCACCGGAGAGGTTACACCGGGCCAGGCACTGGATTCTTCCGCCATCATGAGCGCCTTCGGATAATACCGGAAGATCGTCTGGTTGAGCTGCTGAATGAACCGGATGGCCTCCAGATTCTCCAGCCCGCCATGCTCATTCGTCCGGTACTGATGGGGTTCCTTCTCGAAATCAAGCCGCAGCATACTCGTAACCGCGTCCACGCGCATGCCGTCAATATGATACTTCTCGAACCAGAACAAGGCATTGGAGATCAGGAAAGATGAGATTTCCGGCTTGCTGAAATCGAAGGACAAGGTGCCCCAGCCCGGCTTCTCCGCCAGCATCGGATCAGCATACTCATACAGCGGCGAACCGTCGAACAGGCGCAGGCCATGAGCATCCTTGGCAAAATGGGCAGGAACCCAGTCCAGAATAACCCCGATGCCGGCCTGATGCAGCTGATCGATCAGATACATCAGATCCTGCGGCTCTCCGAAGCGGCTGGTAGCCGCAAAATAACCGGTTCCCTGGTAGCCCCAGGACAGATCATATGGATGTTCAGCGAGCGGCATAAACTCCACATGGGTATAGCTCATTTCGCTCAGGTAAGGAATCAGCAGACTGCTGATCTCCCGATAAGTATAGAGTTCACCGTCTTCCTTTTGCCGCCAGGTGCCCAGATGCATTTCATAAATATTCATGGGTGCCTGATACGGACCTTTACTCTTCCGCCTCCAAGCAGCATCCCCCCATTTATAGCCGTCCAGATTCGCTACAACGGATGCTGTTGCCGGGCGAACTTCCGCGTGGAAGGCATATGGGTCTGCTTTGAGGAAGCTTGTACCATCTGCTCCTGTAATCCTGTATTTGTAAAAAGTTCCCGGCTCCATTCCCGGAAAAAAACGACTCCAAAATCCTGAATCGGGTATCTTATATAACGTATCAAGATCGGATGTTCCATCCCAGCTGTTATGATCTCCCGCCAGTCCTACATATGCCGCATGAGGAGCCCACACGGTAAAGCGAACGCCGGCCTGCCCTTCTTGGACGGCAATGTGCGCGCCAAGCATCGTATAGCTGCGATAATTCGTGCCCTCATGGAACAGATAAATATCTTCAGCGGACGGGAGGTTTTCTGTTTTTGGTAAATCGGCCAAATCATCACCACCTTAGGATATATGATGCACCTATTACATTACCCGAATATATAGATTTTGAAAATGATTTTGAGAGAAGTCCGGGCAATTTCTGAATATTGAAAATAAACATGTAATTTTTGCAGATATGCAGCAATATAATTCACCTATGTCGTTTCAAGCGCTTGATCTGCGTGTATATTACAAGCATTGACAAAAAAATGGGAGGGATAACACATGAGTAAGAAAGAATGTATCGCCATGCTCCTGGCAGGCGGGGAAGGCCGCAGATTAGCCCCGTTGACTTCCAGCATGGCTAAGCCTGCAGTCCCTTTCGGCGGACAGTACCGAATTATTGATTTTCCCCTAAGCAACTGTGTGAATTCCAAGATTGATACCATCGGAGTACTGACTCAGTACGAAGCAGAATCGTTGCATCAGCATATCGGTGAAGGTGAGCCCTGGGGGCTGCACAGCCGCAGTGACCGGGGTGTAAGACTGCTCCCTTCTGGGATTGAAGGCAGAGACAGCTATACAGGCACCGCCGATGCTATTTATAAGAATATTGAATATATTGACAGTCAGAACCCGGAGCATGTACTTATTCTGTCGGGAGACCATATCTACCACATGGACTACCGCAAAATGCTCGATTATCACATCGCCAAGTCTGCGAAGGCAACGATATCGGTTATGGAGGTTCCTTGGGATGAAGCGAGCCGCTTCGGCGTGATGAACGTGGATGAAGATTTCAAGATCTCCGAATTTGCCGAGAAACCGAAGGCTCCGAAGAGCAATCTGGCTTCCATGGGTATTTATCTGTTCGAGTGGGCGTACTTGAAGGCTCATTTGCTGCGGGATGCCGCAAATGCGGAATCCGGTCATGATTTCGGCAAGGATGTCATTCCAGCTATGCTGGATGCGAGTGATGAACTGTTCGCTTACCGCTTCGAGGGCTATTGGAGAGATGTCGGTACAGTTGGCAGCCTCTGGGAAGCTCATATGGATCTCTTGCAAGAAGACGGCTTCCAGCTTGATAATTCACGCTGGCCGATGTACAGCCGTGCACAGCGGACCAAGCTGGCTGCGCTCAGACCCCGCACTCAACAAGCGGCTTCAGCAGATTGCCTGATTCACGAGACCTGCCAGCTCGAAGGCAGCCCTCAGCGCTCGGTCATCTTCAGCGGTGTAGAGATCGGCAAGCAGAGCAGAATCAAGCAGAGTGTGGTAATGCCCGGTGCCCGTATTGGACGCGGTGTTCTGATTGAACACGCCATTATCGGTGAAGGTGCTGTGATCAAGGACGGCGCTGTGATCAAAGGCAGTGCAGACAACATTGTGGTTGTCGGCCCGCATGAGATTGTAGCTGCCAAGCCGCTGGTCCGTACCCAGCCTGCCCGCCTGCTTCAGGAGGTCTATGAGAAGGCCGGCCGTCTGCGTGCGGAAGGAATGCCTTCATAACAATCGTTCAGCACAATCGTTCAGCCCTTAGGGCTGCTACATACAAAGGGATACAGCTCCGGTCTGTCCGGACGATAGCTGTATCCCTTTTGTATAAATATAAGAAATTATATGTTTCACACGATAACTTATCCTTCTATTTCTCGCTGAAACGGGTGCCGTCCCTGTAAGGACGCCAAAGCCGTTTCCAATTGGCTTGCTTATGAAGTTACCGGTGAGTTGCTGGGACGGGCATTCCCCTGCTGGCTGTCATCCAGCGGCAGAATGACGGTAACCTGGGTACCCTTGCCCAGCTCACTGTCCATTTCCAGCTTGCCGTTATGAAGCTCCACAATCTGCTGGGAGATCGCCAGCCCGAGGCCCGTTCCCCCGTTAAGGGCATCGACCTGGAAGAAGCGGTCCCGTACTCTGGCCAGGTGCGCTTCACTAATGCCAATACCGCTGTCACGGACAGTGACAGCCATCTCGGTACCGGAGAGACGCTCCGCCGACAGCACGATACTGGAATCCTCCGGCGAGAATTTCACCGCATTATCCACCAGATTGAGGAAGACTTGCTTGAGACGGTTGGCATCCGCCTTGATGAAAATCGTCTCCTCACATTCCAGCAGCAGATGAATCCGTTTCTTCTCGGCCTTGGCCCAGATATTGAGCAGCGTCTCCTGCAGCAGAACCTTAATATCCACCTGCCCCATCGACAGCTTCATTTCGTTCTGTTGCAGCTTCGAGAAGTCGAGGATTTCCTCCACCAGCCCGATCAGCCGGTCACTCTCCCTGGAGATAATTCCGACCCCAAGCTTGGTCTCTTCAGGGTCATAGCCCCCGGAGACCAGCGTCTCGCTCCAGCCCTTGATGCTGGTCAGCGGAGTGCGCAGCTCATGAGAGATCGAGGAGATGAAATCATCCTTGATCTGGTTGCTGCGGACAATCTCGTCCGCCATATAGTTGAGCGTTGAAGCGAGTTCGCCGATCTCGTACCGGTAATCGCCTTTGATCCGGGTAGTGAACTTGCCCTTCGCCATCTGCGCCGACACGGCCGTAATATTATTCAGCGGACGCACAATCGAATTGGCGAGCCCGAAGCTGAGCAGCAGAACAATCGTCAGCACTACCACACCGATGCCAATGGAGAGCAGGGTCAGATTAAGCAGATCTTTATTAACGCCTTCCATGGAAGTCAGATACCGCAGAATATAAGTATCGTGAGCATTAATACGCACCATCTTGGAGACCGCCATGACACTTTCATTAGTTCCGGCTTGCCGGCCTAGCCAGCGTCCTATACTGCCGCCCACCGCCTCCGGGACATCACTGGTGGTGATGGTCCGGTCCGGCTGAAACCCTGTTGTACTGGTAAGGATGTCCCCCTTAAGGGTCAGGACCTCCAGCTCGGTATACTCCAGATTAAAATAATCGAGTAACCCCTTCAACTGGTTCGCTGATGTGCCGTTTAAGACCCCATATTTAACCATACTTTCGGCTGCACTAATCTGTGTAGTGATCTTGGTGTAGATGCTGTCGTAATAATAGGTGCGGATCGCCAGCAGAAAGGTTGTCTCAACCAGGAGAAGCGCTACAAAGACTACAAGAATATAGTGCAGTACGATCTGTCTGCGCATCCCCTTCTTGATCATTGTACCTGGCCTTTCCATTTATAGCCGTGCCCCCACACCGTCTGCAGGTACTCAGGCTCCGATGGATTGTTCTCGATTTTTTGGCGCAAGCGGCGGATATTGACGTCAACAATCTTAGGGTCCCCCATATATTCCTTGCCCCAGACATGATCAAGCAGGGAGTCACGGCTGAGCGGCGTATTCTCCTTCTCCAGGAAGAACTGCACCAGCGAGAATTCTGTTGGGGTAAGCTCAATGGCTTCCCCGCTCCGCTTGAACTGCTTGGAGATCAGATCTAATGTGAACGGACCCGACTGGAACGAGACCTTGGCCGACTGCTCGCGGTGAACATTGACCCGGCGCAGCAGCGACTGGATACGTGCGATCAGCTCGGTTGGACTGAACGGCTTGCTGACATGGTCATCTGCTCCCACCGACAGCGCATAGACCTTGTCCTGTTCCTGTACTTTGGCCGTCAAGAAAATAATTCCGAGGCGTTCATTGGTCTCCCGGATGCGTCTGCATACCTCAAAGCCGTCGATGCCGGGTACCATAACATCCAGCAGGGCGATATCAATGTCATGTATAGTAGTCAGCTTATGCAGCGCCTCATGGCCATCTGCCGCCTCCAGCACCTCAAAGCCGTTACGCTTCAGATTAATAACAATAAAACTGCGGATAGACTCTTCGTCCTCCAGTATCAGTACTTTACTCATTGATTCCCTTCCTTTCAATAGAGGATTGAATTCGCCCGTCTCCTCCTCCGATTGTATTTTGTTCCAGTCCTCCCCGGTACCCGATCATTTTATCCAGATCGCGGCCGAGCAGCTTCCAGCCGGTGTTCTTCGCATTGTCCCATTCCGCAGGCGAGAAGAATGTTACTTCGGCGACCGTCTCTCCGGTATCCGTCATAATGAATTTGAGTGATTTGTTCTGAACCGACTTCGTGTCCACGGTCACCCGCTCCTGCCATTCGGGGGCGAAGTTAATAGTGAACCGGTCCAGCGGATCATTATAGAGCTGGGTACTGAAGGTCAAGCCGTCTTTCCCGTCCCATTTGTAATAGGAATTGAAATACGGAATGGTCTCCGGATCGAAATACTCCCATCCCTTGGGGGGAACCAGCATCCCTATCTCAATAATTCCGTCCGAATCAATATCCTCGCTGACTATTTTGCGGTCCTTGAAGGTGAGGTCATTCCCGGGAATAGCGACACGCAGCTTGTTATTCTCCATTACAACCACTGTTGTATACGCTGAGTGAGAATCCACGGCTGAATCCAGGACTATACCTTCTTTGTTCGCAGCTACTTTTCCTGAGACAATATTGTAATAACTATTGAAATAAGGGTCTAAGTCGTCCAGTTGATCCAGCACCTGGAAGCTGTCATTGTACTGGTAAGTAGCAATTGTTGCGAATTCATTACGCTTGAAATACACCACGGTAATATCCGCGATTCCATCCTCATTCAGATCATCGATGATGTATTTGGTGTACGGCTTCGTTAGAATCTCTTCCAGCACTCCCCCGGAATAGCTGTAGACGACCATGCCCTTCTCTTCCCCACGGGAATACCCGGCAATAATGTTGAGCTTACCGTCACCTGTTACATCCTTAAGATCTACAGAATCAAGATTGTTGCCAACACCATCGAACGTAAGCTTCTTGACCCAGGTATCCCCCTGCTTCTCCAGAATCATTCCGTGATTAACCACGGCTTCATTCTTGTTCTGGTAGAACACAAGCGTCTCCATCACGCCATCCTGGTCCAGGTCCTCTGTAAAAATAGAGCTGTTATCATCATTGGCCGGACGGGTCAAGGTGCCATCCAGCGCCTTCAGAGAAGAGTTAATGGCGGCCATCAGCGAAGCCTTGTCCGCAGGCAGCTGGGGCACCCTCATCTGGGATACCGGATCACTGATGAAAGTGCAGCCCGACAGGGCAAACAGCGACAGGGCGGCTGCGGCAAGTCCTCCCAGTAGACGCATACGCATATTCAACTTCATTTACGCTCTCCTTACTGAACGCCTTGCCTCACTTCACAGATGCAGCCGCTCCTGTGAGGTTAGCCGGCGTCCTTTGACATCATGCTTGATTCTTCCGTCCTCCAGCACCCACAGACGGCTGGCATAACGCTCGGCCAGCTCGATCGGCAGCACCGTAAGCACGGTAAGGCCTGTCTCCTTGCACAGATTGCGGAGGGTCTCCAGCACATTCTCCGCAGTCTTGGGGTCAAGGCCCGTCACCGGCTCATCCGCCAGGATGACTTTGGCGCCGTGGACCAATGCCCGGGCAATGGCTACACGCTGACGTTCACCGCCGCTGAGCTGGCCGGACTTCAGCTTGGCCTTGTCCAGCAGGCCAAGCAGATCAAGCTGGTCCATCGCCCCCATATAATCATCTGAGCGGACCATGCCTGTAGCCATCCGCCACAGCGGCGTCTGGGAGGCCTGTCCAATCAGCACATTCTTCAGTGCAGTGCGGTTCGGATTCAGCTCCGCATTCTGCTCCAGATAAGCCCATTCCCGGCGGATTTTACGTTTGCCGGCGAAGGGGCTCTTCATAATATCCTGCCCATCTACCCTGAAATTCCCTCTGTCCCACTTCTCACGCAGGGCCAGGCAGCGCAGCAGTGTTGATTTCCCGCTGCCGCTGGCTCCCAGCAGCGCTACAAATTCTCCCGGTTCTAATTGAAATCCGATATCCTGAAGCACCGGTGTTTTATCTTCCCCGACCGCTTTGGCCAAATGTTCAACTGTAATCATAGGTCAGCCTCTCCTGTCTTCGACTCTACTCTATAGTGTACTCTGAAAGCGGGATCAAATTCCATGCGAGCATTCGTTCTTATTCTACCTCATATCGTCTTCCGTGGCGAGAACAATAACCCTGCCAGCCCAAATACAATATACAGGCCGCCCATTACGGCAAACACACTGCCGCCCCAGCCGAATTGCAGCAGCAGCCCGCCGATGCCCGGCCCCGCAATACTTCCCAGACTATAATGGAAGGAAGCGACTACATTGGCAGCGGGAAGCAGCTTGCGCGGCAGGATATCGGCGGCATAGCTTAATCCTAGCGAGAAAAAGGAGCCAACAAGCCCCCCGGCCACCATCAGCACCAGCAGGGTGAGCAGGACATGGTCGCCGGTAAGCGGCTGCAGCGTGAAGGCCAGGCCTCCTCCTGTCCCCGCAGCAATCAGGATGGCCTTGCGGCCATAACGGTCGCTCCATATGCCGAGCGGCAGCTGGAGCAGCAGGCCTCCAATGCCTGCAAAGGGCAGCAACGCGGCAATCTGGTCTGCACTGAACCCGGTGCGCAGCCCGTATACCGGGAAGCTGCTGTTCAGGCTGGCTTCCATATAGCCGTATAGCAGTGCCGGAATCAGCGCATACCAAGCAAGCCGGTAGCTCCGGCCGAATCTGCTCGCCTGGCCTTCGCTGTGATCCATAGCTTCCGGCCGCGAGTCAGGCAGCTTGAAGCCCACAATCAGCAGCACGATTACGAACAGCAGGGCTGTAATCAGGAACGGTGCGGGCTGCCCGAACCGCAGCAGGCTGATGCCCAGCGGTCCGAGGCTGAAGCCCAGTCCGTAGGACATCCCGTAGAGCGACAGGTTCCGTCCACGGTGCTCCGCCGGTGTCATGAGCAGCACCCAGAGCTGCGCGGCGTAATTCACCGCTGAATCGCCGATCCCGACCAGCACGCGGAGCACGAACCAGACCTTCACGCCGGTAAGGAGCGGGAACAGCAGGAGTGATACCAGCACCAGCGCGAGACCCGCGGCGATTAGCTTCTTGAAGCCGATGGCGCCAAGTACCCTTTCTGCAATCAAGGTCATGGCAAATGAGCCTACATACAAGGCAGCCGCATTAAGTCCGTTCAGCGAGGACGATACGCCTTCCTGCTCCAGTAGAATAGATAAGACCGGCAGCAGCATCCCCTGGCTCAGCCCTGCCAGAATAATCACGGCAATCAAAATCGAATAATTCATTCTACCGCTCTGTCCATGCGGCATCGGTATAGAATCTGACACAAATAAATCCTCCTATGTAATTCATTGATGAACGGAACCAGATGTCCATGCGGCAAACACCGAACATTATAGTAGACAACCCTCTTCAAAACAAGAGATAATATATAGAAGTGACTGATTTTCTGGAGGTGACCCGGCTTAAATGAAGTATGAACTGAACATTGATGTTTCCCCCGTATACGAACTGCTGGACAGTTTCATGTTATATGTGACCAAGAAATGGACCTCCAATCTGGACATCGGCACCGACTGGATCCGGGATGTGGATGGCCGCTTCACTCCCGCACAGCTGGCTGCACTGAAGCAGGCCGCCGAGTGGCCGTTCGAAGATTATGATGTACTCTACGCCTGGGCCTACAGCCGGGGCGAGGCTTCCAAGGTGCTGCAGTTCCTGGCTGAGCTGGAGAGCTTGTCTCTGGAGGATTGCCTCCGGCGGACCGAGCCTTTCTTCCATCAATTCACGGCCGAGGAATGCGCACGGATCAAGAACGGATATACGCCTCTTTTGCGGATATGGTATGAGCATTATTTCCGCCATGTGGAGCATACCCTGCTGCCGCTGCTGATTGAAGACGCTTCTGAGAAAAAAATGCTGGAAAGCAAAATGGACATGGTCCCGCTGATCGAATATGCTTCCGGCGGAATTGTCATTGAGGACATTCCCGGACTGAAGACGATTGTGCTGCTGCCTACCGTGCATAACCGGCCGATCAACACGTACTGCTTCTTCAAGAACCTGATGCTGGTGCAATATCCGGTTGATGTCCCCTCAGACAATGAGGAGGAGCCTCCAACGGTGCTGCTTCGTTTAACACAGGCTCTCTCTGATCCTACCCGGCTGAGACTGCTGCGCTTCGTAGCGAACGAACCGAAGACACTGTGGGAGATGCAGTCCGAGCTGAGCCTGTCCCGGGAGATGCTGATGCATCACCTGCTTAGTCTAAGAGTCGCCGGGCTTCTGCGGGTCCATTTGCGCGGTGAAGGCACCGAACGCTACAGCATACGTCCTGACGGGGCCTCGGAGCTCCAGATGTTTCTGGAGTCCTACATCCGTATCTAACAGACCAACTTAGGAGTGAACCTCATGAAGTATTTGACCCAACAAGTGATCTTTGATCTCGACGATACCCTGGTGCATTGCAATAAGTATTTTGACCTTATCCTTGGACAATATTTCGAGCTGATGTCTGACTGGTTCAGCGATTACCAGCCTACCATCGGCGAACTGCGCAGCAAGCAGGTGGAGATCGATGTCGAGACCGTTAGCACAAGCGGCCTGGCCAGCGACAATTTCCCGAAATCGCTGATTGCCACCTACCGTTACTTCTGCAGCAAATATAACCGCAAGCCGGATGCCTTCGAGGAGCGGCAGCTGATGAAGCTGGGACTGAGTGTGTACGACCAGGAGGTGGAAGCTTATCCCGGCATGGTAGAGACGCTGGATACCCTCAAGCAGGACGGCCATTCCCTCTATCTCTATACCGGCGGCGACGACACCATCCAGCAGCGCAAAATCGCCCAAATGAAGCTGGACGCCTATTTCGATGACCGCATCTATATCCGCCAGCACAAAAATGTGGAGGCGCTTGAGAATATCCTGACTACCTATCCGTTCGACCGTAATATCACCTGGATGATCGGCAACTCCCTGCGTACAGATGTACTGCCCGCGCTGACTGCCGGGATCAATAGCATCTATCTGAAGCAGCCGAATGAGTGGCTCTACAATCTGATTGAGCTGGAACGGGAGATGCAGCAGTCCGTCCTGACCATCTCTGCCATTCACGAGGTGCCTCCGGTGATCCGCACCGCTGCGCTGCGGGAGCATCACGGCTGATTGACTTGCACCATCAGAATCGGGCAATTGTTACAAATGGCATAGGCAGCCTGCCGCCGGTATGATTATACTATTTGAGTAGATTTTCACATCGTGCAGGAGGCTGGCCATGAATAACAAAGCTAACCGTTCCAGGAATACCCCGAATCACGGGCGTCTGCTCCCTATGCTGCTTGCAGTGATTGCCGTGCTGCTGATCGCCCTTCTTGCCTTCTTCCTTACACAGGGCAAATCGTCCGGCACTGAGGCGCTCGATAATCTCCCCAACTACACCGATGTGAAGGGCAAGATCGTGGTGGACGGGCTGAAATACGAGAAGCAGCCGCATCTGGGCAGCGAATCCGCCAAGGTGAAGGTGATTGAATTCGCCGATTTCAAATGCCCTGCCTGCAAAAATTGGACCGCCTCCTACCTGGATACGTTCATCAAAGACTACGTAGACAGCGGGAAAGTCCAGTTCTACTTCATGAACTTCGCCTTCATTGACCGGGACTCTTACCTGGCCGCCAGTGCGGGGGAAGCTATCTATCAGCAGAATAATGAGAAGTTCTGGGAGTATCTCCACAAGCTCTACGAGAGCCAGGGCGATGAGAGCAAGATCTGGGCAACCCAGAAGTTCATCCTTAAGTTCGTGAAGGACAATATTGCAGGGATTGACCAAGAGCGGTTCGAGCAGGATCTGAAGAACCATACGTATATGTACGATGTCAAAGAGGACTTCAAAATCGCCGGAGCTTATGGCGTCAACGGCACACCGAAATTCATGGTGAACGGCGTCCTGCTGCCGGATTCCTCCTATGAAGGCTTAAGTGCCGCCATTGAAGCGGCTTTGAATGTATCCCCGTAATCTTTCTTGCAGGTGAAGCTCATCATCCTATAACAAAGCGCCCCGCCATGAAAATCTGGCCGGGGCGCTTTTGGTATTCAGGAATTATGATTCCACGGCCAGCTGGCCGGTATCCATATTCTGCAGCACCAGCTTGCCTTCAAGCGGCGCGCCGTCCTCACCGGTCAGCTTCAGCTTCCCGGTTCGGCCCTTCTCAATCAGGGCCTTCACCTGGGTATCGGTGAGCGTGCGCCCGTGATTCTCCTTCCAGATCACGAAGGCGCAGCCCTCCTTATAATGGGAGCAGCCGTAGCCCTTGCGGCCCATGAAGATCATGCCGCCGCAGCTTGGACGCGGGCAGCTGCCGATGACCTTCGGCCCGGCATCCCCGCTCTTCCCGGCAGCGGCAGACGCCGCGCTGCGCGGTTTGGCCGTTGCCGGCTTGCGCCCGGCCGCCTTGGATTCGGCGGGCTTGCGCGTCGCAGCAGCCGGGCTGCGGCCCTTGCCGCCGCTGTTTAGCGAAGGTGTATCCCCTTCGAAGGAGGTCTTAGCGGCGCGCGACTGCACACGGACCTTGTCCACAATCATCGAAGCGAATCGCTTGACGTTCTCCATGAATTGCCCGTCCGCTGCGGTGCCGCGGGCAATCTCATTCAGGCGGCGCTCCCACTGCCCGGTCATTTCCGGGGAGGTCAGCAGCTCCACGCCAGCGCCGCGGATCAGTTCAACCGCCGTCCGCCCCTTTTGGGTGATGGCGATCTTTTTCCCCTGCATCTCCACATAGCCGACATTCTTCAGCCGTTCAATCGTAGCGGCTCGGGTCGCCGGAGTGCCCAGCCCCGAATCCTTCATGGCATCGCGCAGCTCTTCGTCCTCAATCTGCTTGCCTGCGCTCTCCATCGCCTTCAGCAAGGTTCCTTCGGTGTAAGCTTTTGGAGGCTGGGTATCCTTCTCCTTCACAACCGCATCGCTGCAGATCACTTCACCCTCCGCTTGAACCGAGAACGGCTCGTTCACCTCAAGCTCCTCTTCCTCCTCGTCTTCCTTGCCTTTGCCCTTGGCCGGTTTGGACTTGTCCTTCTTCTGGTCTGCGTAAATCACCTTCCAGCCGAGGCTGAGCAGTTCCTTGACCGTAGTCTTGAACTTCTCGGCTTCCACTTCGGTCATCACCGTATGCACCTTATATTCCGCAGCCGGGTAGAACTGGGAGAGGAAGCGGCGGACAATCAGATCGTACAGCTTAGCCTCGTCCGCACTCAGCCCGTTCGCCTTACGGTTCGTAGGCAGAATCGCATGGTGATCCTCCACCTTAGACGGATTACAGATAAACTTGTTGCCTTTATGGACCAGGTTACGGTTCGCACCCTTCACCCAATCGTCGTACTGCGTGCCTTGAAGGGCCGACAGCGTCTTGTGCATTTCAGGAATATTCTGCTCCGTGACATAGTTGGAGTTAGTACGCGGGTACGAGATTACTTTATGCTTCTCATACAGCGCCTGGGCGATATCCAGTGTTTTTTTGGCGGAGAAAGCATATTTCCCGTTCGCCTCACGCTGCAGCAGCGTCAGATCGTACAGCTTATTCGGATATTCCTTGGTCTCTTTGACCTCATAGAGAACAATCCGGGCGGGCTTGCCTTTGACCTTGGCCGCAAGCGCCTCTGCCTTCGTACCCTCCGTTAACCGGTCGCCTTGCCACATTCCCTTATACATCAGCTCATTCTGGGTGAAATGCCCTTCCACCTCAAAGAACTTCAGCGAGGAGAAGGCTTCAATGGTCTTCTGACGGTCATAGATCAGCGCCAGCACCGGGGTCTGCACCCGGCCTACAGAGAGCAGCACATTATGCTTGGTGGTAAAAGCGCGCGAGCCGTTCATCCCGATCAGCCAGTCCGCCTCGCTGCGCGCCCGGGCCGCTTTGGTCAGATTCTCGTATTCCGATCCGTCCTTCAGCTCCTGGAAGCCCTTGCGGATCGTCTCCGGCGTCAGGTCGGAGATCCACAGCCGCTTCACCGGCTGGTTCAGCTCCAGGTAACGCTGGATTAATGAGAAAATATGCTGGCCCTCACGCCCGGCATCGCAGGAGTTCACCAGCAGATCGCTGCGCTTCGCCAGCTCCCCGATTACCTTCAGCTGATCCATGGTACGTGCATTGGGCAGCAGCTTGAACTCCTCGGGGATGATCGGCAGATCATTCATGTTCCATTTTTTATATTTATTGTCGTAGGCTTCGGGCTCTGCCAGGCCAATCAGATGCCCAATCGCCCAGGTGATGATGTACTGCTCCCCTTCCAGATAGGAACGGTAGTTTTTGGCCTTCGGTTCTATTGCGGCGGCGATATTCCGCCCCATGTCCGGTTTCTCCGCAATAATGAGTGTCTTCAACAATAATCGCTCCTTACCCTTGGTTCATTACAAAAGTTGTCCAGTAGTTTATTATACCATTCCTGGCCCCCAAAATCCGCTGCTCATTATTGAGGCCTGCTTACGCGCAGCACGGCCTCGCCCATATCAATGACTTCCTTGTTACCCGTTCTGCGGTCCATGTATTCAATCCTTTGCTCTGCGGCCAGCTTGCCGACCACCAGCGCAACCGGTATACCGATCAGTCCGGCATCCTTGAATTTGACCCCGGCCCGCTCATCGCGGTCGTCAAGCAGGGTATCGATGCCCAAGGCGGTCAGCCGTGCATACAGGGCTTCGGCCAGCTCACGCTGCGCTGTATCTTTGACCGACATCAGCAGAATATGAACCGCATACGGAGCTAGGCCCTGCGGCCAGATCAGCCCCTGGTCATCGTTGTTCTGCTCAGCCACTGCGGCCAGCAAGCGGGAGATTCCGATGCCGTAGCAGCCCATTACCATAGGCCGGGTGCGGCCGTCTGCATCCAAATAATCTGCCCCCAGCTTCTCACTGTAGACCGTGCCCAGCTTGAAGACATGCCCTACCTCGATGCCCTGCTGGAAATCCAGCTCCCCTTCGCCGCACTGCGGACATCAGTCGCCGGCAACCGCATTACGGAAATCCCCCACCTGCGTCAGCGGAAAGTCCCGGCCGGGCACCACTCCACGCAGATGGTAATCCTCTTCCCCCGCGCCTGTGACTGCTTCTGTCATGGCTGCAACAGCAGCATCCACCAGGATAGGCACGGACAATCCGGCAGGACCGACATAACCACTTCCGGTTCCGGCAGCCTCCTGCACATGCATGGCATCAGCCAGCGTAATGTCACCGCAGCCGAGGTGCTTTTGCACCTTCAGCTCATTCACCTCATGATCTCCACGGACCAGCACAGCAACTGTCTTGCCTCCGCCCGTGTAGATTAATGTCTTGATGATCTCATGCGGTCTGAGCAGACTCTCCTGCTCCAGCTGCTGAATTGTCTTCTGGGAAGGCGTATGGAATCGCTCTGGAGCAGGTCGTCCGGCAAAATCTTGTCTATCCGGTTCGGCTCCGCTCCGCACTTCCGCCTGCTCCAGATTCGCAGCATATCCGCACAGGGAGCAGACTGCTATCGTATCCTCACCTATCTCTGACAGGGCCATAAATTCATGATTCTGGCCATTGCCGCCAATCGCTCCGGCATTCGCCTGCACCGCCCGGTACTTCAGGCCGCAGCGGTCAAAGATCCGCTCATAAGCGCTGTACATCACCTGATAGGCCAGATCCAAGCCCTCCCAATCCGTATCAAACGAATAGGCATCCTTCATCAGGAATTCCCTGCCCCGCAGAAGCCCTGAACGCGGACGACGTTCATCCCGGAACTTCGTCTGAATCTGATAGACAGTCACCGGCAGCCGCCGGTAAGAGCTGATCTCTGCGCGCATTAGCGCTGTAACCACTTCCTCATGGGTCGGACCCAGCACGAACTCACGGTCGTGACGGTCCCGGAGCTTCATCAGCTCTTTGCCGTACACCTCATAACGTTCCGATTCTCTCCAGAGCTCTGCGGGCTGCATTGAAGGCATAAGAACCTCCTGCGCACCGGCGGACTCCATTTCCTGGCGTACAATCTGTTCCATTCTGCGCAGTACCCGCCGTCCAAGCGGCATATAGGTGTATACCCCGGCAGCGAGCTGCCGGATATATCCGGCACGCAGCAGCAGCTGGTGGCTCCTTGTCTCTGCTTCCGCAGGAGCTTCGCGCAGAGTGGTAACTAATAGATTGGTTTGACGCATACAGATCAGCCTCTTTCGTCGAAAAGTGTGTCCAGCTCCAGAACATTTCGCTGCCATAATGAGAACGCAAAAAAGACGCATCCGTCAGGGACGAATGCGCCGTGTTACCACCCTGTTTCAACCCCAAGACTCTCTAAGCCTGCGGTCCTCTAATCCGGATAACGGCCGGTTCCGGCAGACTTATGCCCATCTTCAGCATAAGCTGCAGCTTCCAAGGCAGGATTGGTGTCTTACGCACTCGGGGGATCTTTCAGCCGGTGAATCCCCTCTCTGCTTACGGCGTTTACGGATACCAGGTCCTTGGTCAACGCTGTTACGTTATAAATGTTGGTTCTTAATCTATACGATATTCGAGGCCGCGTCAAGCGGGCGATGAATAGATTGTGAATGCAATTAAATATTTTACACCAAATCCTTAAGATATGAAAAGAATGTGTCGATAAACCGAATATGAGTTGAGGTATTCAGAGAGAAACGGCTAGCTACCAGCCGATTTCCATGTACCAGAGGGGGAACCGTTCCAATGTTCAAGTCAGTCAACCGCTTCACCGGCAAGCTCAGATCGCGATCACTGCAAAGACAAATGATGATGCTTTTCACCATTATGCTGGTGATCCCGATCCTCTTGGTCAGTTATTTCTCCTATTCCAGTGCGAAAGGGGAATTGGAGCTTAAAATGCAGAAAGCCACGCATTCCAGTGTAGATCTGGTCGCCGGGACCATTCAAGAATATGTATCCGCTGCTATGCGGAATGTAGATTTGCTCAGCCGCCAGATTGAGTCTTCCGGGCTCGATGTGAAGGCTCCCGCAACACGCACACTCATCGATCAGTTCATGAAGGCACATCCTGAGCTTGAGATTCTTACGGCGGGCAACGAACAAGGTGCCTGGATGAAGGCTCCGGACCCCGGCAAACAGGATTATGATCCGCGTACACGGGACTGGTATAAGGCGTCCATGCAGAATGCCGGTACCACTACAATCATTGATCCTTTTGTCTCCGCAACAACCGGCAATTATACGCTGTTCATCTCCCATTCGCTGGAGGATGGCAAAGGAGCTGTGACCACAAGCCTCAATCTCAAGGCAATGAGTGAAAGAATCCATACTACCCATCCGGGTGAAACCGGCTACTTCTACATTGTGGACCGTAATAATAAATTCGTCTCTTATCCGGGCAAAGCAGCAGGTGAGGATGTAGCAGATTATATAGTGAAAATGCTGGCAAACGACAGCGGGGACCTGCACTATACCAATCCGGACACGGAGATGGACATGCAGGGTTATTATACAACCGACCCGAACACCGGCTTCAAAATTGTCGGCATTCTGCCTACCCAAGAATTCTCGGATGCCTCACAGCCCATTATCTATACCGGACTTATGGTTCTGGCCGTTGCCCTGATTGTCGCCTTAACCTTGATGTACCTGATTGTCCGCTCTATTACGAAGCCGATCCGCAGCCTGAACCGTTCTGCACAGCGGGTAAGCGAAGGCTATCTGAATGAGCAGATTCAGATGAACCGGGTGGATGAAATCGGTCAGCTGGCACAGAATTACAACCTCATGGTAGGCTCTCTGCGCGGCATCGTATCGGATATTTCGGACACCTCGGGACAACTCGCAGCCTCCAGCCAGCAATTGAATGCAACCACTGAAGAGAACTCCAGAGCCACCGCTTACGTGGCTGAACTGGTGCAGGATTCTTCCGAGGGTGCGCAGACACAGACCTCGGCCATGGCAGAGACCTCGCGCGCGATGGAGGAAATGTCTTCCGGTATTCAAAGGATCGCCGAAGCCGCCGCCTCCATCGTCGATTCTTCCGCCAGCACTGAAGCAGATGTGCGCAGCGGCAGCCGGAAGATGGAACAGGTCAGCCAGCAAATGGATGCCATCCGGACCTCTACCCACCACTCTTCGCAGCTGATCGGGCAATTAAACGGCTTGAACGATGAGGTGTCCGCGATGAGCAGTGCAATTTCGGCGATCGCCGTACAGACGAATCTCCTGTCGCTGAACGCCGGCATTGAAGCGGCCCGGGCCGGAGAGCAGGGCCGGGGCTTCGCCGTCGTGGCTG
Source organism: Paenibacillus sp. FSL R7-277 (assembly GCF_000517965.1). Taxonomy (NCBI): domain Bacteria; kingdom Bacillati; phylum Bacillota; class Bacilli; order Caryophanales; family Paenibacillaceae; genus Paenibacillus; species Paenibacillus sp. FSL R7-277. The sequence continues at coordinate 35,034 of NZ_ASPX01000054.1, read as the reverse complement.
CTGAGGTGCGGAAGCTGGCCGATCAATCGAAGAATACCGCCGGAGATATTCAAGATACCCTCCAGCAGATGACCCGGTTGATCGACCAGACCTATGAAGCGATCCGGCATACCGTTGCAGCTGATGTTGAGCTGGGTATTCAGGTTACCGCCGAAGCCAAGGAATCCTTCAACAGCATTGAACAGTCTACAGCCAAAATCAACAGCCAGCTGCATGACATCTCGGCTATTACCGAGCAGATGTCAGCGGGAGCGCAGGAGGTCGCCGCTTCCGTTCACGAGATCTCCGGCATCTCCCGTTCTACTTCTGACGCCTTCCAGAGTGTAACGGCAGCTACAGAGGAACAGCTCGCTTCCATGGAAGAGATCTCCGCCTCCTCTACGGAGCTGTCCAGGATGGCGGGCGATCTGCAGCTTAAGATTGAACGGTTCAAGCTGGAAGACTAGCCCCCGTAATCATGTGAGCGGTGAAGGCCATTCAATAATATAGCAGCATAATAAAAAGCCGTCTCTCAGCAATGCTGAGAGACGGCTTTTTGGTACATATAGGGTTAAGCAAGTACAGTCGAACCCATCAGGTATTTATCCACTTCACGCGCTGCTTCACGTCCCTCGTTGATAGCCCAGACGACCAGACTCTGTCCGCGGCGCATATCTCCGGCTGCGAATACTTTATCCACGTTCGTGTTGAATTTGCCATAACGGGCCTTCACATTGGTACGGCGGTCCGTATCCAGCTTAAGCTGCTCAATGATATCCTGCTCCGGTCCGTCGAAACCAATCGCGATCAGCGCCAGCTGGGCCGGATAGACAGCCTCGGTTCCCGGAACCGGCTGGTAGATCTTCCGTCCTGTCTCGTCCACCATCCGGCGGATCTGCACCGTGTGCAGCTCCTTGAGGTTGCCTTCTTCATCGCCGACGAACTTCGTCGTCATGATAGAGAATTCACGCGGGTCTTCACCGAAGACCGCTTTGGCTTCCTGCTGGGCATAATCCAGGGTGTAGACATTCGGGAACTGCGGCCAAGGGTTGGCAATCGGATCACGCGTAAGCGGTGCTTTGTCGTGAGTGCCGAATTGGGTGATGCTATTGCAGCCATGCCGCAAGGAAGTCGCTACACAGTCAGAGCCTGTGTCGCCTCCGCCCAGCACGATTACGTCCTTGCCTGCGGCGGATACATAGTTGCCATCCTCCAGATTGGAATTCAGATAGCTCTTGATCGTGCCGTTCAGGTAATCCATGGCATACATAACCCCTTTGAGGTCATGGCCCTCCACGTTGAAGCGTCTTGCCTTGGTAGCCCCGCCGCAGAGAACAACGGCATCATATTCATCCACCAGCTGCTGCGCCGGAATGTCTTTACCAATCTCCGTGTTAACCACGAACTCGATACCTTCTGCAGCCAGCAGATCGACACGGCGCTGTACGACACGTTTGTCCAGCTTCATCGTCGGGATGCCGTACATCAGAAGTCCGCCGATACGGTCACTGCGCTCAAAGACCGTTACCGTGTGACCCGCCTTGTTCAGCTGGGCGGCTGCGGCCAGTCCTGCCGGACCGGAGCCGACAATGGCGATCCGTTTGCCTGTACGCTTCTCCGGCGGACTCGGGACTACCCAGCCCTCTTCAAAGCCCTTGTCCACAATGGCCAGCTCGATCGTCTTAATCGTAACAGGCTGTCCAATCAGACCGACGGTACAGGAGCCCTCGCAGGGTGCAGGACAGATGCTGCCGGTAAATTCAGGGAAGTTATTGGTCTTGTGCAGGCGCTCCAGCGCTTCCTTCCACAAGCCACGGTAGACCAGGTTATTCCACTCCGGAATCAGGTTATGCACGGGACAGCCTGAAGTACCGCCGCTCATATCCATGCCGGTGTGGCAATACGGTGTGCCGCAATCCATACAACGGGCACCCTGGGTCCGAAGCTCGTCCTCGGTCAGATGCTCGTGGAATTCTTCCCAATCCTTCACGCGCTGCTCGGGATCGCGGTCCCCTGGGAGCTGGCGCTTATACTCCATAAATCCAGTAGGTGTAGACATATATACGTTTCCCCCATCCGTTCTCTTCGTGTTGATGTATAGTACACCATTTCTAATTTTAATTATATTAGCATTCAATACTTTCGCACTGTAATGGACTAATCTGCTGATTATTTGTACTATTTCACATCTTGTGTCAGAGAAAACGCTTCATTGTCACTCCTTGCGGTCGTACACCATAAAACGATAATCATACGGATTCTGCTCATTCTTGAGTCCCGGTGTATTGGAAACTTCCTTCCACCGGCTCCAGTCTACCTCAGGGAATGTCGTATCGCCTTCAATCTCCGCCTCTATCCGTGTAACACGCAGCTTGTCGGCATACGGCAGCATCAGGCTATAGATCTCGGCTCCGCCGATCACCATCAGCTCATCCTCTTTGCGCCCCTCAGCCAGCGCCTCAGCCAGCGTATGGATGACCTCAGCCCCTTCGGGTACGAAGCTCTTATCGCGGGTCAGAATCAGGCTGGTACGGCCCTTCAGCGGCTTGCTGCCCAGCGACTCCCAGGTTTTTCGGCCCATCAGCATCCGTTTGCCGAGTGTCTCTGCTTTGAAATAAGCGAAATCCAGCGGCAAATGCCAGGGCATGTCATTATTTTTGCCAATTACGCCATTTGAGGCCATCGCCCATATCATGGTAATGCTCATATAGCAACCGGTGCCTTGATTCCCGGATGATAGACATAGTCGGTAAATTCAAAATCCTCAAAGGTATAATCAAAAATACTGTCCGGTACTCTGCGGATGTTAAGCTTCGGCAGCGCATAAGGCTCCCGTGCAAGCTGTGTGGCCACTTGTTCCATATGATTTGTATATATATGCACATCTCCGCCGGACCAGATGAAGTCTCCGACCTCAAGCCCCGTCTGCTGCGCCACCATATGCGTAAGCAGCGCGTAGCTGGCAATGTTAAACGGAAGCCCCAGGAACGTATCCACCGAACGCATCGTAAGCATGCAGGAGAGCTTGCCGCCCGCTACATAGAACTGAAATACGAAATGGCAGGGCGGAAGCTTCATCTGCTCGATCTCGCCTACATTCCACGCACTAACGATATGACGCCGTGAATCGGGATTATGCTTAATTGACTCAATCACATTCGCAATCTGATCGATATGCTGCCCGTCCTTGCTCTCCCACGCCCGCCACTGCGAACCGTATACCGGTCCCAGCTCCCCGTTCTCATCGGCCCATTCATCCCAGATCGAGACGCCGTTCTCCTTCAGATACGTTGTATTGGTATCCCCTTTGAGGAACCATAGAAGCTCATGTACCACCGATTTCAAATGAATGCGCTTGGTGGTCATCAGCGGGAAGCCCTTCGACAGATCGAAGCGGAGCTGACGCCCGAAGACGGACACTGTACCTGTACCTGTCCGGTCGCTCTTAGCTGTACCGTTGTCGAGAATATCCTGCAATAAATCCAAGTAATTACGCAAGCCGTATCACACCCCACTCTCTTTTTTCTTCTATTAGTTTACCATGAGCTGACGGTCGTTGTAACTTCCCTAACGATAAAAATACGCAAAAAAACATACATTTCTCTGCCCGAATTGGGCTGACTGCCAGCTATTTCCGAACGTTCAGGACAGTGACCTCAGTCAAAAGAGGATGTTCCCTGACCATCTGCATGGCTTCGGGAACATCCTCTTGTGTTCTTACCGCATAAGCTTAAGCGGTTATTATTTCATTACGTGGATCGGGTGGCCTTCTACCAGCTCAGCCGCTTCCATAACGATCTCGCCAAGGGTTGGATGCGCATGGATGGTCAGTGCGATATCTTCAAGCGTTGCGCCCATTTCAATCGCCAGACCCAGCTCAGCGATCAGGTTGGAAGCTTCGATACCGACGATTTGTGCGCCGAGCACCTGATTGTTGTCGCTCTTCGCTACAATCTTGATGAAGCCTTCAGGAGCATTCAGGGACACCGCACGGCCGTTGCCTGCGAACGGGAACTTGCCGGCCTTAACCGCATAGCCCTTATCCTTAGCTTCCTTCTCGGTCAGACCTACGCTGGAGCATTCAGGATCTGTGAAGACTACAGCCGGCATTACCTTGTAATCTACAACCGATTTGTGTCCGGCAATGGCTTCCGCAGCAATCTTACCTTCGTAAGAAGCTTTGTGCGCCAGGGCAAGACCCGGAACGATATCGCCGATTGCGAAAATGTTAGGAATATTAGTCCGTCCCTGATGGTCTACCTTCACCAGACCGCGGTCATCCAGCTCAACGCCGATCAGATCCAGGCCCAGCTCGCCGTCAGTATTCGGACGGCGTCCTACGGTTACCAGCAGGTATTCAGCAGTCACTTCTTTGGACTCTCCGCCTACGGAGTACTTTACAGTAACTTCCTTGTCGTTCTGAACCGCAGATTCGGCTTTGGCATTAGTCACAATTTCAATGCCGGTCTTAGACATATTCTTGGCAACCAGACGGGTCATGTCTTTGTCGAAGCCAGGCAGAACGGTATCCAGACCTTCAATGATGGTAACCTTGGTGCCGAATTTGGAATACATCTGACCCAGCTCCGCACCAATGTAGCCGCCGCCGATAACGATCATGCTCTTAGGAATTTCAGGCAGATCCAGCGCTTCCGTGGAGGACAGGATGCGTCCGCCGAACGGGAATGGCTTCAGTTCAATCGGACGGGAGCCCGTTGCAATAATGCAGTTATTGAACTTGTAACGCGGGGATTCATGATCATTGAACAGACGGGCTTCGTTTGTGCTGATGAACATAGCTTCTCCGCTGAATACTTCGATCTTGTTGCCCTTCATCAGGCTGGTAACGCCGGAAGTCATTTTCTTGACTACGCCGTTCTTGAAGGCCTGAGTCTTGGACCAGTCCACCTTGACGTTCTCGGCAGTAACACCGAATACTTCACCGTGCTGGGCAGCCTCGAATTGATGAGCGGCTGAGATCAGGGCCTTGGAAGGAATACAGCCGCGGTTCAAGCACACGCCGCCGAGTTCCGATTTATCTACAATGATGACCTTTTGGCCGAGCTGGGCGGCACGAATTGCCGCCACATACCCGCCGGGACCTGCACCAATAACCAATGTGTCAATTTCGATTGAAGCGTCTCCGACTACCATTAATTACACCTCCATAACTAACATATCAGGATTTGCAAGCAGGGTCTTAATGTAATTCATGAAATTCTGTGCTGTTGCGCCGTCAATAATCCGGTGGTCAAAGCTCAGGGACAGTGCCATTACAGGTGCTGCAACGATTTCGCCGTTCTTCACAACAGGCTTCTCAGTGATACGTCCGGTTCCGAGAATAGCAACTTCAGGGAAGTTGATGATCGGAGTGAAGAACATACCGCCGGCAGAGCCGATATTGCTGATCGAGATCGTGCTGCCCTTCATTTCATGCGGAGCCAGCTTGCCGTCGCGTCCGCGCACAGCCAGATCTGAAATCGCGCTTGCGATCATCCAGATGCTCTTGCGGTCAGCGTCCTTGATGACAGGAACGATCAGACCGTTGTCTGTATCTGTAGCAATACCGATGTTGTAGTATTTCTTGTAGACAATTTCGTTGGTAGCTTCGTCAATCATCGCGTTAAGCGCCGGGAACTGACGGGAAGCGGCCACGAGTGCCTTCACGATGAACGGGAGGTAAGTAACCTTCACGCCCTTCTTCTCGGCTACCGGCTTCATGCGGGCACGGAAGGCAACGAGCTCCGTAACATCCACTTCGTCCATAATCGTAACATGCGGTGCAGTGTAAGCCGATTTAACCATGGCATTGGCAATCGCCTTACGGATACCCTTGAATGGTACGCGTTCTTCTTCCAGACTTGCATTGCCGGAAGCTGCTGCTGCCGGTGCTGCCTTAGCTTTTGGCGCTTCTGCTGCTGCCGGTGCAGATGCTGCTGGAGCCGATGCCGCTGGTGCTGTAGAGCCGCCCTTCAGGAAGGCTTCCACATCTTCCAGGGTGATCTTACCGTTCTTGCCGGAGCCGTTCACCTGGGAGATGTCCACACTCTTGTCGCGGGCGAATTTGCGCACGCTAGGCGTTGCCAGTACTTCACGGTTAGGAGCTGGAGCTGCCGCCGCTGTCGGAGCAGTACTTTGGGAAGGAGCTGCTGCCTGGGCACCGGATGCTTCAGCATGGCCGCCCTCCTCGTGAGGAACATCACCTTCTGCAGCAATGATCGCCACAACTTCACCTACACGGCAGATCTGGCCGTCTTTGGTGAACACTTCGACTACAGTACCGTTGACTGGAGAAGGAACTTCCACAACTGCTTTATCATTCTGAACTTCCATAATGATATCGTCGTCAGTGATTTTGTCTCCAACCTTGATGTGCATCTTGATGATTTCCCCTTCATGCAGGCCTTCGCCTAGTTCAGGGAACTTGTATTCGAAGTTCGTTGCTCCGCCAGTAGCCGGGCTGCTGGTTGCCGGAGAAGAAGTAGTATCCGCTCCGCCCTTGGCTGCATCAGCTTCCTGGGAAGCCTGCTCTGCCGGATGGCCGCCCTCTTGCTCAGGGATGTCGCCTTCTGCATCAATAATGGCTACAACTTCCCCTACACGGCATACTTGTCCGTCCTTGGTGAAGACTTCAAGCACTGTGCCGTTGACCGGACAAGGAACCTCTACTACCGCCTTGTCGTTCTGAACTTCCATTACGATATCGTCATCGGTTACTTTGTCGCCGGCTTTGATATGCATTTTGATAATTTCGCCTTCATGCAGACCTTCGCCCAGCTCAGGGAACCGGTACTCAAATTTTGCCACCTTGATAACCTCCTATAAATTATGTTGAGTTATTCCAACAGTCCTGTTTGATAGAAGACAGAAACGGCTGCCGCCCTTAAATACAAGGACGGCAAGGTCGTTACTTACTAGAATTCCATGACTTTCTTAACTGCCGTGATGACACGTGCAGGGGTAGGAATCCAAGTATCTTCGATTTGAGCAAACGGGAAAATTGTATCTGGACCTGCTACACGAAGCACAGGGGCTTCCAGGTGCAGCAGAGCTTTTTCGTTAATCTGGGCAATAACCTCAGCGGCTACGCCGGAGCTCTTCTGAGCTTCTTGTACAACAATCGCGCGGTTAGTCTTCTTGATGGAAGCCACAATGGTGTCGATATCAATCGGGCTAACGGTACGAAGGTCGATAATTTCGACTTTGATGCCTTCTTTTTCGAGCTGGTCGGCCGCTTTGGTCGCTGTATGTACCATTAGGCCGTAGGTAATGATAGATACATCCGTACCTTCGCGTACTACATTCGCTTTGCCGAGTTCAACGGTATACTCACCTTCAGGCACTTCTGCCCGGAAAGCATGGTACAGGTTCAAGTGCTCCATGAAGAATACAGGGTCATTGTCGCGGATCGAAGCGATCAGCAGTCCCTTCGCATCATAAGGATTAGAAGGAATAACTACCTTGATCCCAGGACTCTGGGCGATCAGACCTTCCAGAGAATCGGTATGCAGCTCGGCTGCCTTAACGCCGCCGCCGAATGGAGTGCGGAAGACTACAGGAGCATTGTACTTGCCCCCGGAACGCCAGCGCAGGCGCGCTGCCTGAATAACGATCTGATCCAGAGCTTCAAAAATGAAGCCTACGAACTGGATCTCAGCGATCGGGCGGAAGCCCTGCACGCCAAGACCGAAAGCCAAACCGCCAATGGCAGACTCTGCCAGCGGTGTATCGAAGACGCGCTCCTCGCCAAATTCCTTCTGCAGCCCTTCCGTTACACGGAATACGCCGCCTACATTACCAACGTCTTCTCCGAAGATAAGAACATTGGGGTCACGAGTCAGTTCAACGCGCATTGCGTCACGAATTGCTTCTTTCATATTCATCTGTGCCATTGCCTGATATCCCCCTTATTCAAAATCGGCTTTTTGTTCTTCAAGATGTTTCGGAGTTACCTCGAACATGCTGTCGATCAAGCCGGGAATGGTCATTTTTTCGGTCTGTTCTGCTTTCTTAATCTGCTCGTTGACAGTAGCTTTCGCTTCTTCTCTTACGCGCAGAGTGTCCTCTTCAGTCCAGAGGCCTTTCTTCTCCAGGTACTTGGCGAGACGGGCAATCGGATCTTTCTCATTCCATTGGCCTTCTTCTTCCTTCGTACGGTACTTACTGGCATCATCGGACAGGGAATGCGGACGGAAACGGTAGGTTACCGCTTCGATCAGTGTGGCGCCTTCGCCTTTGCGGGCACGTTCAGCAGCCTGCTGTACAGCAGAGATTACTGCAAAGACGTCCATACCGTCGATCTTGATTCCGGGAATCCCTGCGGCAACTGCCTTGTGGGCGATGGATTTCGCTGCTGTCTGCTTCGAGAACGGAGTGGTGATGGCATAGCCGTTGTTCTGAACGAAGAAGATCACCGGCAGCTTGTATACTCCTGCATAGTTAAGGCCTTCGTAGAAGTCGCCTTCAGACGAACCGCCGTCACCGGTATATGTGATTGCAACGTTCTGCTGTTTCTTCAATTTGAAGCCCATAGCAATACCGGTAGCATGAAGAATCTGTGCTCCGATAATGATCTGCGGCATAAGTACATTAACGCCATCAGGAATCTGTCCGCCATGCTGATGTCCGCGGGAATACAGGAACGCCTGATATAATGGAAGGCCATGCCATACGAGCTGTGGAATATCGCGGTAGCCCGGGCAGACGAAATCTTCCTTCTGCAAAGCGTACTCGCTGCCGATCATTGTAGCTTCCTGACCGGATACCGGTGCATAGAAGCCGAGACGGCCTTGACGGCCCAGGTTGACAGCACGGTCATCCCAGGTACGGGTAAATACCATACGGTACATAATTTCTTTCAATTGATCATCGGTAAGGTTAGGCATCATTTCCTTGTTGATAATTTCTCCATCCGGGGAAAGAACCGTAAGGGCTTCAACGTCCTCTGTATACACTTCATAAGGAACTCTAGTCATTATCTTCACCTCAATAAAAAAATTTGAATATCAGTGGTCTCTGTTATAGAATTATTATACACCTGTTGTATCTGTTTCGTCAAAGAAATACGCATAAAATTTATGTTTCCATAAATTTTGTATGTATAACAGGCGTTTAAATATCCTATAACAGATTGAAGGATATTTATCAAGTAAATGATATATCCCACATTTGCCGCTTGGTTAATTTTAACGCAACACTAAGTCTTAAGCAAAATCCGACATGAAAGGTGACGATTTGACAATGAGCGAACCTGTTTTTCTGAAACGTACAATTGTAAAACAAACACTGTGGAGCGAACACCTGCAGGAAGAGCGCAAGCTGCGTATCTATCTTCCCCCCGGATATAATGAAGTACTCAGCTATCCCGTCGTCTACTGCCAGGACGGTGAAGAATTCTTCAACTTCGGCCGGATTGCCACCTTGGCTGGTCAGCTGATTCTGGAGCAGGATGTGGAACCCTTCATTATAGTGGGCGTCGAAGTGAACGTGGCAGTCCGCACCGCTGAATATGCTCCGTTCGGCAGCCGCTTCAAGCAGTACCTTGCATGCTTCGCCGAAGAGATTATTCCCTTCATTGAACATAATTATCCTGTCCGGCGCACACCGGAGGAGCGGATCGTAGCCGGTGATTCCCTGGGCGGCAGTGTCTCCCTCCACCTGGCGCTGGCGTATCCGGGATTATTCAGCCGTGTGCTCAGCCTCTCCGGCGCCTACTATCCCGAGACCCGCGAGCTGTTATCACAAGAGGAAGATCTCTCCTGGCTTCAGATCAACATGGTTGTAGGGCTTGAAGAGCGCGACTACAAGACCGATACCGGCGTCTATGATTTCGTGGAGATGAACCGGGAGACCAAGGCCATGCTTGAAGCCAAGGGAGCCACGGTGTCCTACCGCGAGAAGGACGGCCAGCATCTTTGGGGTTTTTGGCAAAAAGAGCTCCCGGAATCATTACTCTATTTCTTCAGCTCCTGAAACAGCAAATAGAACCCCAAAAGTGAACATCTTACGAACTTATGTATGCAGTACGATTGACTGCGCTTTCATCACGAATCGGACATACGGTGCCGTTCCTTAAATCATAAGGACGGCAACCGGTCCGGCTGTAGCACTATGCCTGCCAAGTGGAAGCGGCTTTGCCGTCCTTTTAAAGGACGGTACCGTTTCAGCGAGAAATAGAAGGATAATTTATTTCTCCTGAATAATCCGTTCCAGCAGCACATCACAACCGGCGTTGATTAAATCATAGACCTGCTCGAAATTACCGGTGAAATACGGGTCAGGCACTTCACGCAGCTCCTCATCCGGCAACAGATCCATGAAGAACAACAGCTTGGACTGCTCACCGCCGGGAATTTTGCGCACATTCTCCCCGTTGGACTTGTCCATGCAGATGATATATTCGAATCTCTCGAAATCCTCACTGGCTACCAGCCTTGCTCTCATATGCTCATAGCTGATGCCATGCAGATCAAGGATACGCCTTGTCCCTTCATGTGGCGCTTTCCCGATATGCCAGTCTCCCGTTCCTGCAGAATCCACTGTAATCTGATCCGTAAGCTGACGCTGTTCAATCTTGCTGCGCAGCACAGCCTCCGCCATCGGCGAACGGCAAATATTCCCCAGACATACAAACAACACGTTAACGATCCCTCTCACCTCCTGCGCTCAAGCATACCTTATCATCCGTAATGGATGGGTGCGGTCAGACGCACTAACCCTATTTTAGCGTCAGCGCGGCAATTGTACAACTTTTGAAACTGCTATATACTGTTCAGGATGATGAACTTAATTGAACAACAAGGAGGGGGAGCTATTGCCATCCGGGCGTATTGTAATTGTTGCAGGCGGTGAACTGACCGCGGAATGCCTGCGCTTATTAGATGAAGAGGATTATATTATCGGTGCTGACCGGGGAGCGCTGTTCCTGATTGATCATGGCTTCACCCCCCAGCTTGCCGTTGGTGATTTCGATTCTGTCTCTCCTGAGGCACTGGAGCGGATTCAGGCGGGAAGCAAGAAGACTATAAGCTGTGATCCGGTCAACAAAGACCTTACCGACAGTGAAATGGCCCTGGATCTTGCCCTGAACCTCCAGCCGCAGTCTATTCTGATGATCGGGGTAACGGGTACGCGCATGGACCATACGCTGGCCAGCATTCAAATGATGACAAGAGCACTGCAACGGCAGGTAGCCTGCTCTATTATGGATGCGAACAACTACATTACGCTTACCGGCTCTCAGGCGGTTGTAGAGGAACGGGGGTATTCCTATGTCTCCTTGCTGCCTCTGACTCCCGAGGTAACAGGCATCACCCTTCAGGGCTTCCAATATCCTCTGGAGAACGCCACCCTCAAGTTAGGGCAATCCTTGGCCGTGAGCAATGTGCTGCTGGAGCAGAGCGGAACCGTTCATATTGAGAGCGGACTTCTGCTAATTATTCAGAGCAAGGACTGAATACATAGATTTTTGGAGACATCGCTGTAACCTTTGTTTCAAAATCGTAAAGCCGGGAAACCCTTTGTGCATCAAGGGTTTCCCGGCTTTTTTCGGCGAACTCAATACGCAAATATTAATATTTTGTAACTTTTAATGTGATTTTAATAAAACGCTTACATTGCATATCCCGCCCGCATTTAGCCCATCTCTTCCATAATTTAGGCCTGTCATAACCTGCTATACTACGAATCAGACGAACGAAACTACTAGAATTCATTACAACCTTGGAGGTATACAACATGAATAAGCAACAATGGTTCAAGCAAGCAATGACAATTGGTCTGTGCACAACAATCGGGTTCAGCGCCTTACTCGCAACCGGAGCAGGAACAGCCCCTGCTGCCGCTTCAGCTGTATCCGCTGATGCTGTATCTGCCGATTCTGTAAGTGCCGATTCTGTATCCGCATCTTCCACTGGCTCCAAAGTGGTCAGCTTCGGTAAAAAGTATCTGGGTACGCGTTACCAGTTCGGTGCCTCCACTTCAACTACACGTTATTTTGACTGCTCCTCCTTTACTCAATATATTTTCAAAAAATATGGTGTAGATCTGCCCCGTACGTCCGTTGCCCAATCTAAAGTGGGTAAATCGGTCAGCAAAGCCAATCTGCGTGTCGGCGATCTGGTGTTCTTCTCCAGCGGAAGCCGGGCCAACGGCAAGAACGTCACCCATGTGGCTGTATATGCCGGCAATGGCAAGATCCTTCACACTTACGGCTCACCCGGCGTGACCATTTCAGATCTGAATTCGGGTAACTGGAAAAAAACATACCTGAAATCACGCCGCGTACTGTAACAGCCAGAAGATCTATTATAGCTTGTACCAAGAGAGTACATGTCTATTAGCCGGAGAGCTGCTTGCAGCGGCCGTCAGCTTGTGGCCCCGCTCTCCGGTGTCCGCAGTACATATCCGGTTCCACGCACCGTATGAATCAGTTTATTCCGGCGGCCTTTATCCACCTTCAGTCGCAGATGCCGGATGTACACATCCACCACATTGGTATCCGCTTGAAAATGATACCCCCATACCTGCTGCAATATTTCAGCACGGGGACAGACTTCACCCAGATTCTCTGCCAGATAATACAGCAGGTCGAATTCCTTGGGGGTCATCTTCAGCTCGGCTCCATCCCGGATGACCTGCCGGCGTCCGCGATCGAGGAGCAATCCGTCCACCTTAAGCAGCGAGGCCGCATCTCTACGGCGGCCTGTCAGCTTAAGCAGATTCAATATTCTGTGTTTGAACTCACCGGTATGTACAGGCTTCTCCATGTATTCGTTGCCTCCGGCATCGAATACGGAGACAGCCGCTTCCCCTTTCACTCCAGGCGCCCCTCCGGATATGACCATCACCGGCAGAATCATCCCCTCCTTCCGCGCCTCCGAGACAGCTTCCCAGCCCGCCCAGCCTCCGGGTTCCTCCAGCTCCGCGAGCAGAAGCACAGGCTCACCGCCTGAGAGCAATAAGCGAAGACTATCCAGGTCTTCGCTTATTGCTGTTCTTATACCAAGGCTATGGATGGCCTCCTCAAGCCCGATATGGCCGGCAGCCCTATCCTCTCTGTCTGCATCAGCTTCAAGGCTATCCGGGCGCGGACCGGGTATATACCATGCTATCTTTTCATTCACCGGGATAGTCCCCCTGTACCAGTCTTGCACCGGCTGTGCCGCCGCAGATGATACCTAGAATTCCCGCAAAACAAAGAGACCATTCGGGGGAATGGTCTCTTTGCGGCACTAATTATAGTACGAAATCGATCTCCTGGAATGCGGCCACCTGGGTGTCCCAGCGCTCTGCCACAAAAGCCTGATGCGCCGGATGATTATTGTAGGCATCATAAGCCGCCTGATCGGCGAACTCCATCGAGAAGCCGAACTGGTGCTCACATTTGGCGCTGACCTGACGCAGCACCTCGAAATTCTCCACCACCGGAATAGCGCTAAGAATCTCAGCTCCATCCCGCAGAAAAGCTCTGGTCTCCTCCGAATCCGGGGCGGATTTCAGTGTAAATACAGCCATATGACGGATGGTTCCCTTGTTCATTGCGCTTCTCCTCCATTATCCGAAATACCGGTGATAATAGCTGCGGGCGGCAGCGATATCACTGGTTCCATGTATTAAGGCTCTCCCGTCTGCGAACACAACCATCCGGTACGGCTCCTCTGTAAAAGAAACCAGATACGGATTGCTCTCCACCTTGCCGCTATTCAGCCTGGACAAGCGGGCAGCTGTCTCCTCCAGATCTAGACTTCTGCGGTGTGCCGGACGGATCTGCACCGTATCCCTGCCGCACAGCACATCACTGCGCTCTGTGTTAGAAGCTGATAGATACGGGTAGCTCCGTGATTCGCCGCATGAGGGACAGTCCGTCTTTTTCGCCATCTGAACCCCAATCTCCTGCTGCTCATTACGCCAGATATCGAAGGTCAGCAGCTTGCCGCGCAGCTTGTCCTTGAATCCGCCGAGCAGCTTCAGCGCCTCAGCCGTTCCATTCGTAGTAACCATCTGCACCGCTTGCGGAAGAATGCCCGCCGTATCGCAGGTATCCCCGCCGAGCGGGATCGTGCCCAGCAGGCAATTCAGACAAGGGGTTTCACCCGGCAGAATCGTATACGTAATGCCGTAACTTCCGACACAGGCTCCGTAGATCCAGGGGATGCCGTGCTTTTGCGCCAGGTCGTTAATGATCAGCCGGGTATCGAAGTTATCGGTCCCGTCCATAATCAGATCCACGCCGGGAAGCAAGCTCTCCAGCTCCTCTGCACGCACATCGAGCACATGGGCCTCGATCACAATCTCCGAATTAACCGCCATCAGCCGGGTATGGGCTGCAGCCGCCTTGGGCGTCCGCACACGGGCATCTTCTTCCGTATACAACTGCTGGCGTTGCAGGTTGCTCCATTCCACATAGTCACGGTCAACAAGGATAAGCCGCCCTACCCCGCAGCGGGCCAATGTCTCGGCGATGCCTGTCCCCAGCGCCCCCATGCCAACGACCAGCACACAAGAACGAGCCAGCCCCTGTTGTCCTGCTGCGCCGAACGGCGCGAAGCGGACCTGTCTTGAATATCTGCCATCCCTGCCGGCCGAAGAAGCCGGAACCGGCGTGTTTTGATCAGAACCCATCTCTGAACAGCCCCCTATGTAGGTAGGTTTTTGGTGAAAACCGGGAAAAGCGCAGACCTCCACTTTTCCCGGACTCCATTAGTATACGGTCTGCGCGGACCACTGCTCCACGTTCCAGACCTTCGTCACCCAATCCTCGTAAAATTCCGGTTCATGAGACACCAGCAGAATCGTTCCCTTGTATTCCATAAGCGCCCGCTTAAGCTCAGCCTTGGCTACAATATCAAGGTGATTCGTAGGCTCATCGAACAGAATCCAGTTGCTCTCACGCATCATCAGCTTGCACAGGCGGACCTTAGCCTGCTCGCCGCCGCTCAGCATGTTCATTGGACGGGTGATATGCTCATTTTTGAGACCGCAGCGGGCCAGATGGCCACGCACTTCATTCTGGGTCAGACCGGAGAATTCATTCCATACGTCTTCAATCGGCGTGATATTCTCCGCCTTCAGCTCCTGCTGGAAATAGGCAGAACTCAGATAATCACCAAGGTAGGTTTTTCCGCTGTACGTAGGGATGACACCCAGGATCGTTTTGAGCAGCGTCGATTTGCCGACCCCGTTGTAGCCGACAATCGCAATCTTTTCACCGCGTTCAATCATCATATTCAGCTTGCTTGGCAGCAGCGGACGGTCATACCCGATCTCGAAATCAACGCCCTCGAACACCGTCTTTCCGCTGGCCCGGCTCTCCTTGAACTGGAACGTAGGCTTCATCGCCTCTTCCGGCTTGTCAATCCGCTCCATCCGTCCAAGCTGCTTCTCGCGGCTCTTGGCCCGGCCTGAGGTGGAGGCACGCGCTTTATTGCGCTGAATGAAGTCCTCCTGCTTTTTGATGAAATCCTGCTGCTTCTCGTACGCATCAATATGCTGGGCCTTATTCATTCCCGCCATCTCCAGGAACTTCTCATAATTGGCCGTATAGCGGGTCAGCTTGGAGAACTCCAGATGATAGATCACATCAACCACTTTGTTCATGAATTCCGTATCATGGGAGATCAGCATGAACGCATACGGATATTGCTTCAGATAATTCGTCAGCCAGTCAATATGCTCCACATCGAGATAGTTGGTAGGCTCATCGAGCAGCAGTACATTCGGTTTCTCCAGCAGCAGCTTCGCCAGCAGAACCTTGGTCCGCTGTCCCCCGCTCAGGGAAGTGACATCCCGGTCCAGACCGATCGCCGTCAGGCCCAGTCCGTTCGCCATTTCTTCAACCTTCACATCAATAAGGTAAAAGTCGCCGATATCGAGCTGCTCCTGAATGTCGCCCATCTGCTCAAGCAGCAGGTCCAGCTCCTCGGGCGTCGCCTCCCCCATTTTATCGGTAATCGCCAGCATCTCATGCTCCAGCTCCAGCAGCGGCAGGAAGGCATCTTTAAGCACATCGCGCACGGTTTTACCGGCGGTAAGCAGGGTATGCTGATCCAGATATCCGTAACGGACCCGCGGCGTCCATTCCACCTTACCGTTGTCCTTCAATAATTTGCCGGTCAAAATATTCATCAGCGTCGATTTGCCCACGCCGTTCGCACCCACGATTCCCACATGCTCTCCATCCAGCAGACGGAAGGACACATCCTTGAACAACACCCGGTCCCCGAAATTATGGGAAACGTCTTCTACACTAAGTAAACTCATAAATTCTCTGCAAGCTCCATTCTATATTGTAAATACCAAGAGGTTCAATAATTATAGATATCGCTCCATTCTAGCACACCTGCACCCTGCACTGAAATAGAAATAAAGCCCGATTTCTGAAAAACTGTCAAAAAGCTCTGAGCGTTCAGCTCTTTTTCTGAAACAATCTAATATTCTTTGCAGGAGAACGTGCACCCTTAAGCGGACCAATCAGCCCCCTAATGGCCTGAACCAGCTTTCCTTTACTCTGAAAAGGGTCCTGCTGAAGCGGCAGGCTGTATACGCTGGCAGGTTCAAGCAGGGAAGCCAGCAGCGCCACCGTATGCTCTCCGGCCAGTGGCAGACCAATAAGCCATTCCGGCCGGGGAGTCAGACCTCTGCGGCGCAGCCAGTGCAGGGTATCCTCCAGCCGCCAATCCGCACCTGAGGCGATCAACAAGGGGAAGCTGCTGCCGGTGAACACCTCCAGCGCCCCCTCCCCGCAGCCGGTTCCAAGATCCAGGACGATATAAGCATAGGCCTGGTCCGGCCCCTGCGGGAGTCCCTCCGAAGGGGGAAGCTTCCAGTAGTCTACCCCCATCCAGGTGAACGGCTTCTCCTGTGTCCCCTGAACACCGCTAGTTTCAGGACACCCCGCCATTTCCTTCATGCGGTTAAATACCTGCGAACCTGGATTACAATCTACCCATGCCGTCCGTCCTGCGGGCGACAGGCAGCGGCTGACAGCAAGCGAGGTATGTGTGGTCCCAATTCCGGGGGACACCCCTAATACGGCCACCACCACAGTAGAGGGCTGCGCTTGCTTGTCCTCCGCAGCCTTGAGCATGTTCGTTCGCTCACGCTCATGTCTGGCTTCCCACGCACCGCCAATCTCCAGCTGCTGGAGAGCCGCCCTTACCTCCTCAGCACTGCCATAGCGTTCCTCCGGGTGATGCCGCAGCAGCCGCCTGATGACCGGAATCATCCGGCCCGGGAGCTGACCCTGCAGCTTCCGCTCCATCCCGGGCTGCCAGGCGCTGAACTCGCCGCGGGAAGCCATATACAGCAGCAGCGCACCAAGCCCGTACAGGTCCGACACCGGGCTGCTCTGCCCGCCGCCGTATTGCTCCGGGGCCGCGAATCCGGCAGTTCCAAGCTTCTCGGTGTCCTCACCGGAGCCGCTCCTCAACCTGCGCGCAATCCCGAAGTCAATGACCTTCAGCTCATGCTCTCCAGTCAGCATGATATTCGAAGGCTTGAGATCCCGGTAGACGATCGGTGGCTCATGGCTGTGCAAATAATGCAGCACCTCCAGCAGCTGCCGCGCATAGCTGAGGATTCGCTCCCCCGTCATTGCAGCGGGCTGCTCTGCCATATACTGATGCAGGGTGATGCCCTCGATATAATCCATCACCAGGTAGGTGTAGCCGTCAGCGTCCGGCGGGAAGAAATCCGCAATCTGCGGGAGCAGCGGATGACGTAGCGAGATTAACAGCTCCGCTTCCGCCTGAATGGCGCCCGCACCATAACTCCCCTCCCGGATGACGCTCTCTTTAATGGCCCGCAGCATACCCGGCAGCCGTACATCCTCCGCCAGATATACCCGGCTCATTCCGCCTGTTCCTATCAGCCCGGTTACATAATAACGCCCTCCCAGAATCTGTCCGGGACTTAACTTTCCTGTGAATTCCATCTCTTCCCCGCCTGTTCATATAGAATGTTGTATAACGCAAAAAAAGCCCCCCACTGCCCGCACCGGAACCGGCAAGAAGCCGGAGGTGCAGACTGCGGGATGCTTTCCCATAATCCTGCAAATATGAATTAATACTTAATCATATAAAGTGTAATCTCGTCCCGGTTATGGAACAGCTGCTTCGCACGCTGGACCTGCATCCGCTGGCCTTCAAACATGGTGATGATCTCCTTGATCACCGCCATTGGCTTCTTGTGCATCAGCTTCACGGTAACAATCGCGCTGCCGCCCGGTGTCAGGCTATGCAGCAGCTCAGTGACCAGCTTCGCCATCAGCTTGGGGCTCCAGCTCATATCGCAGACCAGCAGGTCAAATTCGTTCTCACGGAATTTGACCTCTCCGGCATTTTTGCGCAGAATCTTGAGTGCCGGATTCTTACGTAAGGATTCGTGCATCAGCGCCGGATCAACAGCGGTAACCTTGAGACCGCGCTCCAGCAGGAACGAGGTCCAGCCGCCCGGAGACGCGCCGATATCGACCGCATTCTTGAAGCTGTAGAACGGAATGGCGAATTCCTTCTCCGCCTCCATCAGCTTGAATTTGGCCCGTGAGATCTGTCCATCCTCCTTGCGGAAGCGGATCATGCCGCCATTCCAGCTGGACAGGTTCGCCTCCGGCCGGGATACACCGGCATACAGCGCGTCACCGTCCGCATAGACGGAGATCACCCAAGCGGGCTCCTGCACGGTGAACTCAGCATCCAGGCTGTCAAGCCTGCCTTGCAGCCACTCGCGCAGCTCACCCGGACTCTGCTCCCAGAAGGAGGTAGCGCCTTTACGGACATGCAGCGACACCTTCTCGCCTTGCAGCTCCGCACGCCGGCTTAAGTATACCGCCAGCCGTTCCAGTGCCGGCAGATCACCGGTGTCCTGGAAATCAACAGGCTGGATGTGGCGCAAGAAGACCGGCAGGTTCTGTGCCAGCCGCTGCACTACCTCCTCCGGCTCCGCCTCAAGCGTGGCCAGGAAGATTTCTCCCGGCAGCAGCAAGGTGCTTTTCACCGCTCCGAACAGGCGTCTAAGCTCCTCCTGTGCATAGGGGGCGAAGCCATGATTCGCCGTGCAGATATATCTTGAAATGATCTTGTCTTCCGTAGCATCGTTCAAATCGCTTGGCCTCCAGAACTTATTTTTATCCAGGGACGTCCGTTATCCCATTCAACCTTGACCGGAAGATCATAGGTAGCCATCAGCATCTCCTGCGTCAGCACCTCTTCCTTGGGACCGGCTCCTGCCAGCTTCCCGTCACGGATCAGCGCCACGTGAGTGAAGAGCGGAACAATCTCCTCCACATGATGGGTGACATAGACCACTCCAACGTTATGCTGCCGCAGCTTGTCAATCTCGGCAAGCATTTTCTCCCGTTCATATAAATCAAGACCGGCGCAAGGCTCGTCCATAATAAGCAGCTTAGGCTCTGCGATCAGGCAGCGGGCCAGCATAGCCTTCTTACGCTCCCCCTGGGATAACAAGCCGAACGGATGATAAGCCAGTTCGCCGAGGTTCATCTCCTCCAGCAGCTTAAGCGACCGGTCCTTCACACTTTGCGGAATCTCCTGGTAGAAGCGTAAATACGCATAAGCGCCAGTAGCTACAACCTCCCAGACCGGGTCGGTCAGCGAGAGCTTTTCCATCAGGGACGGGCCGATATAACCGATTCGCTTGCGCACCTCGCGCAGATCACATTGACCGTACTTGTACCCCAGCACTTCAACAGAGCCCTTGCTGGGGAACAGGTAGCCGGTCATCATTTCCAGCAGGGTGGTTTTGCCGGAGCCGTTACGTCCGAGAATGACCCAGTTCTCCCCCTGCTTCATGGTAAGGGATACATCGTCAAGAATCAGGCTCTCCTCCCTGCGCAGGGACAGATTTTGTAAAGATATCATTATAATGTCACTCTCCTTATGTATGCCAGCACCCGTTCAACAGAGTGTAAGGAATAGATGATGTCCGGTTCAGTGCTGCGGTCAGCAGATATGGCCAGCAGAGCGGGCACACTTGAGATTTGATAGGTGTTCACCAGATCAGGGAGCATATTCACATTCCCCTCAGCAATCACAAGATTAGGCGGAAGCAGATGCTCCGCCACCTCAATCATCCGCCGGGCTGCCTTACAGGTTCCGCATAGCGGGGTATGCAGGAACAGGACAAGCGGCTCGCCCTTCGTGGCCAGCAGCTCCAGCAGCTCCGGCTGATTCATTTCTTTCATCTTCAATCCTCCCCCGCCTCAAACCAGGTCCTCACAGCAGCAATCTCCGCTCTGTGCGTGCCATCCGGTCCCTTTTCTGTTTCCATAACGATCACTTTATCAGCCAGGAACTCCATCTTCACAAGCTGGCTAAGCGCCGCACCCCCGATGTATCCGCTACCGATTCCAGCATGTCTGTCCCGCCTTGAGCCGTAGGGGAACCGGGAGTCATTCAAATGCACAGCCGCCAGATTCGCCCAGTACCCCAGCTTCTCACCGCGTACGATAAGCTCGTCCGTCTGCTCCGGATTCCAGATGCCTGCAGCGAAAGCATGGCAGGTATCGAAGCAAAAGCCGATCTTCTCCGGGTAGCGGCACAGCTCACGGACCTTAACCAGCTCTTCGGGCGTCATGCCTTCATACCCATGATTCCCTGCCATATTCTCAAGCAGCAGCTTGGTTCGTCCGGTCCAGTCTGCCAGCACCTCGTTCATACATTGTATAATTTTTTGATAACCCTGTAACGGCTCCATCCCGGCAAAATGACCGAAATGCACCACAATGCCCACCGATCCGCACGCCTCGGCAATCTCCAGATCGTTGCGCAGGGAGGCAATCATCACCTCTCTGTCGCCCGGGCCAGCAGCCAGATTCGTCGGATACGGGGTGTGGGCAATGGAAGCCATCCCCTGCTCCCGGCAGTATTCTGCGCAGCTGCTTGCATCGCGGTAGTCTACCGGCTTCAGCTTCAGACTGCGCGGATTCTTCGGAAAATACTGAAAACATGTAGCCCCGCTCTCCCTGGCGGACCGGGCAGCCTGCCCGTACCCGCCGCGTATGCTGACATGCGCCCCTATGAAGGGGCTATGCGTCATGCTGGCAATCCGGGCAATAGAATACCTTGCGTCCGGACAGCTCTGTCTTCACTATGGTTCCCCCGCCGCGCAGGCAAGGCTCGCCTTCACGGTCATACACTTTACAGGCATCATTATAAGAACCGGTCACGGTGTCGCCGGTCATGAACGGCATTTCCATATACCCGCCGATTTCAGTGGCATCCGTTAACACCTTACGCACGCTGTCGTACAACCGGGTCACCGCTTCCGGTGACAGGTTCTGAACAAGCGTAGATGGTAGCAGACGGGCTTCATAAGCAATCTCGTCAGCATAGCAGTTGCCGATTCCGGCCATAACATGCTGGTTAACCAGCAGACTCTTCAGCGCGCCGCGCCGTCCCTTGAGCAGTCCGGCGAAGCGTTCGGCCGTCATCCGGCGGTCCAGCAGCTCGGGTCCAAGCTTCCCCATTGCCGCTTCACCCTCCTTGACAGACAGCAGATGGAGATAGCCCAAACGCAGTCCCATGAAGTAGAGAATATGCTCACCGAACGCAAGCTCAACCTGTGTAGTACGGTCAGGACGTTCTTCCTCTGTACCATAGAACAGTAGTCCGCCCAGCATCAGATGCAGCAGCAGTCTGCGGCCGTCATGCAGATGGAAGAGGATATGCTTGGCGCGGCGTTCCACGAATACAATTCGGGCACCAACCAGTCCCTTCACAAATTCTTCAGTCTCCATATTGATAGTCTTTTCTCTATTTACGGTTACCCCTGTAATGGGTACGTTTATTAGATGCTGGCTAAGCAGCTTTCTGTAATTCTCCATTTCCGGCAATTCCGGCATATTGTCATCTTCCCTTCTTGGATGGTCAAATGGTCACCTTTGTCATTATACACCGAGCAGTACCATAAGTTCAGCTAAATCAGCACAAATTTCATCAGGCTTGACTCCGGTCAGCTGCTGGTAATGCTCCAGATTATCCCGGGTGGTAAGTCCCGTAAGCACCAGTACAGTCCGGCAGCCTGCATTGGCACCCGCCAAGATATCCGTTCTCATATTGTCACCCACCATCACCGCATCCTCCGGCTTGATACCGAGCAGAGATGTCGCATATGTCACCAGGTGCGTCTCGGGCTTGCCGATGACCACGGGCGCCACTCCGCTGGCTGCTTCAATAGCTGCACCTATCGTACCTGCACCGGGCATCACTCCGTCATCGGAGGGAAGCATCAGGTCGGGATTGGTCAGGACGAATCTGGCTCCTTCACGAATCCAACGCGAGGCGCGGGCCAGTGCTTCATATGTAAAAGAACGGTCGATCCCCTGCACGACAACCTGCGGATGCTCGGAGACCAGGGTTAGCCCTGCCTCTGTGCAGGCTTCCACCAGCCCCTCTTCTCCAAGTATCGCCACGGATGCTCCCGGAGATTCTCCGGCAATGTAACGGGCGGCAGCCAGCGATGAAGTGCAGACCTCCTCGGGCCTGGCTTCAATGCCCATTCCGCGCAAATGTGCAGCTACACTCGCCGGTGTTCTTGAAGAGTTATTCGTCACATACAGGAACGGAATCTCCGCCGCACGAAGCGCTGATATCAGCCGCTGGGCCCCGGGAATCATTCTGCCGCCATGATACAAGGTGCCATCCAGATCAATTAACAAGCCTCCGATATTGTTCATAACTCCTCCTGTCGATTCGAACTCGGTGGTTCATCTCATTTATTATTAACCCTATGAATTATATTTCAGAGCAGCGGGAGCTTCTCCGGGAAGCGCGCTGCGAATGGATTTATTGCCCGCCTGCCTGCTATTTTTAGCCGCTTTGTTTCGGCATTTTCTCTACTGCTTCGTACCCTTAATCCTTACCTTTTACTTTAAATTTAACATTCTTCGTCGAACGCTAGCGAACGCCAGCAGCCCCCGGCTATTTTTGGCACAGGCCTGTCATTTCCTGCGCTTTCCCGGAAAATAATTCAGTCCGCAGGGTCATTTCCCGGGGTTCTCCGGTAGACCGGGAAGGTGCAGAATTCCTCTGCCAGCAGTGTATTCGGGAAGATCTCCTGCGCTTCCTTCAGCAGCGGAGCGAGCTCCTCCTGCGAAGTGTAACGCGAGCTGAAGTGGGTCAAGATCAGCTCAGCCCCGCCTGCATCCCTTGCCAGCTCCGCAGCCTGCTGTGCCGTGCTGTGATGATATTGATGAGCCATTTCTGCCAGGCCATGGGCAAATGTCGCCTCATGAATAATCAGATCGGCATCCTGCGCCAGCGGCAGTGAGCCCGCACAAGGCCGGGTATCTCCCAGAATAACTACGATACGTCCGCGCTTGGGTGCATGAATCACCTCGGCCGCCCGGATCAGCACGCCTTCATCAGTCGTGATATCCTCACCTTTTTTTAACCGGCCATATAGCGGTCCCGGCTTCAGTCCATAGCTCTTCAGCAGCTCCGTATTCAGGTTACCCGGACTGTCCTTCTCCGTAACCCGGTAGCCATAGCTGTCAATCCGGTGCTCCAGCAGTCCTGCTTCCACCTTGAAGGTCTCATCCTCAAAAATCAGCCCGCCGCTGTGCTCCACAATCTCCAGCTTATAAGGAATGCGGGACTGGCTGACAGACAGCGATATGTCCAGATATGCCTTGAGCCCGGGAGGTCCGTACACCGTAAGCGGTGAAGTCCCGCCCTGGTAGCCCCTGCTGGAGATGAGTCCGGGCAGGCCAAACAGATGATCACCGTGCAGATGGGTGATAAACAGCTTCTCCAGCTTGCCCAGCCGCAGCGGCGAGCGCAGAACCTGATGCTGTGTCCCTTCCCCGCAGTCGAACATCCAGAGGGTTCGCCGTTCTTCAAGCAGCCGGAGTGCAACCGACGTCACATTGCGCTGCAGCGTCGGCACCCCGGCATTCGTTCCGAGAAAATAGATTTCCATTATGCCCCTCCTCTCTCTCACTCTGATGTCTTCATTATTTTTTGTGATCTTGTCTGTTCTTATGACAAGAATTCTACTCTGTTTTTGCTGCAAAAGCATCTTTTGCAGCAAAAAACCTCCCGGTAACGGGAGGTTCCGAAAAGTCGGGGCATAGCCCCTTCTGACCGGTAAGTATGCGGAAGGCTCAGAGCTTCTCCACATTGAAGTACTGCGCTTCAGGGTGGGCAAAGACCATCGCCGAGACCGAAGCCTCCGGCTCCATCATGAAGCCCTCGGTAAGCTGCACGCCGATATCCTCAGGCTTCATGAGCTTGAATAACGGCCCCTGATCCTCCAGATCCGGGCAGGCCGGGTAGCCGAAGGATACACGGATGCCCTGGTAACGCGCGCCATGTCTTTGCTTCATAGTCATATCTGCCGGGTCCGGGAATCCCCAGGTATCGCGCATCATATGATGGACACGTTCAGCCAGACCCTCTGCGACTTCAAGAGCGACTGCCTGCAGAGCATGGGAACGGAGATAATCACCCTTATCCTTAAGTTCAGTCGATAATTCACGGACACCATGTCCCGCAGTAACCACCAGGAAGCCAACATAGTCCATGACTCCGCTCTCCACTGGCTTCAGGAAATCAGCAAGGCAGAGATACGGCTCCACATTCTGGCGCGGGAAGGTGAAGGTATGCAGTACCTTAGCCTGATCCTGCGGATCATAGATCAGTATGTCATTCCCGCGTGACTGGGCCGGGAAGAACTGGTACATCGCATGTGGGACGATCGTGCCTTCGAGCATCGCCTGATGCAGAATATCGTCAACAGTCTCTTTCAATTCTACCGTACGCGGGTCCCGCGCTGCCAATTGCGCCTCTACAGAGCCGCGCAGACCGAGATGATGGCCGAGCAGCATCTGCATATTCACATAAGGAATCACATGTCCCAGCGGATAATTCCGCAGGACATGACGCTCCAGATCTGGCGGGATGAACACCGGGGCATCAGCCGAGATTTTGGAGCGGACTGCGCGCGTAAGCTCGGGAAGCGGCGCTTGCGGAGCGACAGCTACGGCAGCCTCAGCCTCCTCGCGGACCTCCTCCTCAATCTTCACCCGCTCCAGCGGATTCATCAGCCGGTTGGCGATATCCAGACCGTCCATGGCATCCTTGGCATATAAGACGAGCCCGTCATACTCCGGACGGATTCGGGTCTTGGTGAATTTGCGGGTCAGTGCCGCACCGCCCACCATAATCGGTACATCAATACCGGCGGACCGCAGATCCTGCGCAGTCAGTACCATCTGCTGCGCCGACTTCACCAGCAGTCCCGACAAGCCGATGGCGTCAGCCTTTTCCTTGCGGAAGGCTTCAATAATATTCTCTGGCGGAACCTTGATCCCCAGATTGACGATCTCATAACCGTTGTTGGAGAGAATAATCTCGACCAGGTTTTTACCGATATCATGCACATCACCCTTGACGGTCGCAAGCATGATTCTCCCCTTAACCGAGGTCTCATCCTTCTGCATGAACTGCTCCAGATGGCTTACAGAGGCCTTCATGACCTCCGCACTCTGGAGTACCTCTGCCACGATTAATTCATTGTTATTGAACAGCCGACCTACTTCAGACATCCCCGCCATCAGCGGTCCATTAATGATCTCCAGCGGAGGCGAGGTCTTCAGCGCTTCATCCAGATCCGGGATCAGCCCCTCCTTAGTGCCTTCTACCACATAGGAAGCTAAGCGCTCGTCCAGGGAGAGATTCGAGATCTTCTCCTTCTTCTCCACCTTTTTGCCGCGAAAAGCCGCCACGAACGCAGACAAGGTATCGTCGTTCGTATTATAGATCAGCTCTTCTGCAAGCTTGCGCTCCTCTTCAGGAATCGATGCGTACCGCTCCACCTTCTCGGTGTTCACGATGGCATAATCCAGACCGGCCTTGGTGCACTCGTACAGGAATACCGAATTGAGCACCTCGCGGCCGGCTTCCGGCAGACCGAAGGAGACATTACTGATACCGAGAATCGTGTGAACAGCAGGCATGGCCTCCTTGATCAGACGGATGCCGTCAATCGTCTCTTTGGCGGAGCCGATATACTGCTCATCTCCGGTTCCTACAGGGAATACCAGGGTATCGAAGATCAGATCCTCGGGAGCCAGACCGTATTTGTTGACCAGCAGATCGTAAGAACGTCTGGCCACCTCCAGCTTGTCCGAAGCCAGAATAGCCTGGCCAGTCTCGTCGATGGTGCCTACAACAATCGCTGCTCCGTATTTATGAATCAGAGGTGTGACATGCTCGAATTTTTCTTCACCATCTTCAAGGTTAATGGAGTTAATGATCGCTTTACCCTGACAATACTGCAAGGCCAGATCAATGACCTTCGGGTCCGTCGTATCGATCATTAACGGCACCTTGACCTTCTTCACCACCAGCTCCAGGAACCGCATGATGTCTTCCGTCTCATCCCGGTCCGGGTCCTGCACGCACACATCAATAACCTGTGCGCCGCTCTTCACCTGGGCACGGGCTATCTCCGAAGCTTCCTCATATTTCCCCTCGACGATTAGACGCTTGAACTTCCGGGAACCGAGGACATTGGTCCGTTCACCAACCATATACGGACGGTTCTCACTCTCCACGTACACCGGCTCTATCCCCGACAAGGCCGGAGGATGCTGGCCGTCAAGCTTACGCGGCGGGTAAGCCGCCATCACTTCAGCCATCGCCCGGATATGATCAGGAGTCGTTCCGCAGCAGCCGCCGGCAATGTTCAGCCAGCCCTTCTCCGCGAAGCCGCCCAGCTTACGGGCCAGGGAATCCGGAGATTCATGATAATTCCCGTTCTCATCCGGCAGACCTGCGTTCGGGTAACAGCTGACGGCCGCTGAAGAGATCGCGGACAGCGAACGGATATGATCCCGCATGAACTCCGGTCCGGTAGCACAGTTCAGTCCGATGGACACCGGCTTCAGATGCTCCAGCGAAATATAAAAGGCTTCTATATTCTGTCCGGCCAGCGTGGTTCCCATAGGTTCAATCGTTCCTGAAATCATCACCGGCAGCGTAATTCCGCTCTTCTCGAAGGCGTTACGGATGCCAATGCTTCCAGCCTTCACGTTCAGAGTATCCTGGGATGTCTCCAGGAGCAGCGCGTCCACCTTGCCGTCGATCAAGGCAACCGCCTGTTCTTCATAGCTGTCTATAAGCTCCTTGAAGGTGACTCCCCCGGTGACAGAGAGCGTCTTGGTGGTCGGTCCCATAGCTCCTACAACATAACGCGGGCGCTGCGGTGTATCATATTTATCTGCGGCGTTACGTGCAAGTCTGGCGGCCGCAAGGTTAATCTCCCGGGCACGGTCCTGTATATCATATTCGGCAAGCACCACTGAAGTGGCACCGAAGGTGTTCGTCTCAATCAGATCCGCACCGGCATCCAGGTATTTCTCATGAATGTCCTGTATAACCTCCGGCCGGGTCAGCACCAGCATTTCATTACAGCCATCCAGGTCATCCCCGCCGAAATCCTCGCCGGTGAGCGGCACCTGTTGAATCATGGTACCCATAGCTCCATCCAGTATCAATATGCGCTGCTGCAAGCTCTCAGCAAGTGTGTATTTGGCCACTTTCCATCCCCCCAGTGAAACATTAGAGTAATTTTAGCAGAATAAAGGGATTTCGGAAAGCCTTCCTTTCCACCCTGCATTATTTGTATTTCCATTGATTTCATTTCTATTACGGCGCTACCACAAGTTTCTTGCTTGGCATGGAATGCTGCGTCCGGGCAGTCACATGTGAAGTGACACTGAATTCGCCTGCCTCTGCAAAGGTATGTTCCCCGACATAAGCCCCTTCTCCGGCACTTTCACCCTTGATTTCAACCTTCTTGGTCTTATCCGCTGCCTCGTTGACCTCAAACATTACTTCTCTCGCATCATCCACTGGTTCACCGTCCTGTGTCACCACAGCCTTGAAGCTAACTGCCGTCCCTGCGGTTACTTCCTCCGGGGTCCAGCTCAGCTCCACCTTAATCGGTGACATGGAGGAATTGGCCGCAGCATGCATCTGCATCTCATCTTCCTTATTCCCCGAGCATCCGGCTAGCGTCATCCCCATCACAATGCATATAAGTCCCCTGCGTATCCTTGGCTTCATCATCTGAAGTCCTCCCGGTTCATAGGTAGATTCTTCTTCATCCACGAACATATCCATTCTATATTACAATGAAAGTCAGATCGCTACTCTTCTTATTATACACATTTTATTCAATTTGCCTTAAAGAAGCTGCATGATTCACTCGTGAACATGAGAATAGTCATATCTTTATAAAAAAAGCCAATATCCACTAAATAGGATACTGGCCTCATAGAATTCAATTATAAGGAGTCTACCAGCGGCAGAAGCTCCGAGAGATGGCTGATCTGGTAATCCGGTGTAATCTCCGGGTCGGAGGCTTTGCTATTTCGGTTGATCCAGACCGTAGTCAGTCCGGCAGACAAGCCCCCAAGAATATCTGTCGTAAGCTTATCGCCCACCATTATACCTTGTTCCGGAGTAATATCCAGCAGTCCGAGCGCATGCTCGAAGATTCCCTTGTCCGGCTTGCCTTTGCCGAAGCTTCCCGAAATCACAATGTGGTCAAAATACGGGGTAAGCTCCGGCACACCATCCAGCTTCTCCTGCTGAAGAGCCGGGCAGCCGTTCGTCAGCAGCAGCAGCTTCACCTTACCGCGCAGCTCGTCCAGCACCTGAAGCGTCTCCTCATAGATATAAGGACGGCTGCGGCGCTCTGCGGCGAACTTGTCAGCCAGCTGTGCAGCCAGCGCTTCATCCTCTACCCCGAGTGAGGCCAGGCCACGGCGCCAGGATTCCTTACGGTAGACAGGGGCAAGCTGTTCCAGTTGACGGAACTCAGTCTGCTCACCGGCAGTGAAGTTCGCCCACAGCGCTTCATACGGGTTAATACCGATCAGCTTCGTGAACGGATACGTCTCATAGGATTCGTACAGTGTACGGGCTTCCCTGCGTACAGCAGCTTCCAGCTCTCCGGGATCAACGGAATCTCCAGCAGCCTCGCAAGCATAGCGGAAGGCTTCTTCCACACTGCGGTCATCCCACAGCAGAGTATCGTCAAGGTCAAATAGTACGGCGGTAATCGGCATTTGTTCTCCCACTCCCTATATGCTGGTCTGTCTTCCTATTCGTGCACGACCTCAATGTTGTTGTTCTTGGCGAACTGCTCCAGGCGTTCCCCCATCGCAGCAGTGTCATAACGGTTAATCAGCTTGGAGAAAATCCACTGCTTGCGCTTACCCTTATACTTAATGGTAACTACACTGCGCGATAAAGTGATCTTCTCAATATCCGCCGCAGCCAGGAAGCGTTCGCGGTTGTATTTAATAGTAGAGATACGCGCACGCTCAACCTTAAGGAACGGACGGCGGAAGAACAGCAGCGCAGCGAGCAGGAAGTACAGCACTACACCCAGCCAGTTAGCCAGAATCCCGCTTCCTTTGGCTTCGTCAATTGAGCCGACCACCCAGAACATGATACCGAGCAGCATCAGTACAACGGGGAATACAATATTGCGACCTTTGAAAATATCGATGCTTTTCGCGGCAGTCTTAGTGCTGGAAGTGTAAATGGAGTCCTTCCCCTGCTTCTTTCTTTGCTGGTTAATTTGCTTCGTGTTGCGTTGAACCATTCTTTCCCAAGAACGGGCCATGTAAGTTCCCCCTAGTCATCCTGTATTATCTATGAAAAGGCAACAGGCTAATGCTTAAGTCCGTTATTGCCTTCTTCATGCTCCGGATTGTCCACAATTTCGATGGTATCAAGCTGGGCCCGAAAGTTAGTGCGGATATTCCCCAGGTACATCTCGCGGAGCTTGGCACGTTCAGCCAGTTCCTCGTCATTCAGGCCGCCGTTCTTAGCTTTGCGTGCCAATTCATTGATGCGTGCGACCAATTCGTCAATATTCAATACGTTTCCCTCCCTCTAAATTCATTTTAACTTTGCCATGAGAAAAAGAGCTTGTCAAGGTCTACCCCCTGAAAGCTCTCACAGTCGATCATTAGTCTGACATATTCCTTCAGTATAAAGGTAAAGTCAGAATATCTCCGGCCTTAATGCCGCTGTTCTCCAAATGATTCGTCTTCATTATTCCTTCTATATATACGGCAGTCTTCATGTCCTCAGGCTTGTTGCTTAACGCAATACTCCATAAGGTATCTCCGCGTTCGACTACGATCCGCTTATCCGGCTTCATCGACGAGACCGAACCGGCAAAAACATTCCCCACCACAGTGAATCCCGAAATAACAAGCATCAGCACCAGAACCAGCTTCATCAGGCTGACCTGACGGAATAGTGATGAGAGCGCAGCGAGACTATGAAGAATACCGTCCTTGATCTTGGTTACATAACTATGAGCAGTTGGATTACCGGGAGCGGACACCTTGATATCCTCATTATTGTAGATGCTGTTGTATGTACTATACTTTAACATGATCATCATCCTCCAAACACATGTTCTTGCTTTCGAAAATAATATAACACGAACATGTGTTTCGATCAATAGTTTTTTCGGAACATTTGTTCTCTTTATTTCCGTTCTCTTATTTTCCTCATTTTAGAACTTATGTTTGTACGAACGGAAGTTCTATGTTATAATTTTCCCAAACATAGTATATGGGGTTGATTCCGATGTCAAAGATTTCTAGTCGTCAGCTGGCGATCCTGGAATTTATACGTAATGAAGTCCGCAGCAAGGGTTATCCTCCGTCCGTCCGCGAGATTGGCGAGGCTGTCGGCTTGGCCTCCAGCTCAACCGTGCATGGTCACTTGGACCGGCTTGAGAAGAAGGGCCTGATCCGGCGTGACCCAACGAAACCGCGTGCCATTGAATTACTCGGCCAGGAAGATTCAGAGAATGTGCATCAATTCGTCCAGACCGTTACCCGCATCCCGGTCGTGGGTAAGGTTACAGCTGGTGTTCCTATTACAGCTACAGAGAATATTGAGGATTACTTCCCATTGCCTGCTCATTATGTAGGCGATAACAAGGTATTTATGCTATCTGTTCTTGGTGACAGTATGGTAGATGCCGGAATTATGAACGGGGATTATGTCATCGTGCGCCAGCAGCAGACTGCCGACAACGGCGATATTGTTGTAGCGATGACCGAAGAAGATGAAGCAACTGTCAAGACCTTCTACAAGGAACGGGATCATATCAGGCTGCAGCCGGAGAATCCGGCGTACGAGCCTCTCCGCCTCAACCGCGTTACGATTTTGGGCCGGGTCATCGGATTATTCCGCGATATCCACTAATCTACTCCCCGCTTAAGAACAGGCTGCTCCGCACCATGCGAAGCAGCCTGTTTTATGTTCATTTTACTTCGTGTAGTGGCCAAAAAGCTGTATACAAACATTTGTTCGCATTCGTCTTTATGGCCATTTTTCTGCGAACCGCTGCATAGCTCCGCACATATCCTGTTACAAAGGAGTGCTGATCTGTATGCCCAATTACCGAATTATCGTCGATCTGTCACAGCGCATGCTGTATTTGCTGGATAATGACGTTGTCACCAGAGGCTTCCCTGTCGGCATCGGCAAAATGTTAACCGTCTCGCCGGTAGGCGAATACACCATCATTAACAAACAGCCCCATCCAGGCGGCCCGTTCGGTGCCTTCTGGATGGGACTGTCCAAGCCGCATTACGGCATCCACGGAACCAATGACCCATCCTCCATTGGCCACATGGTCTCACACGGCTGTATTCGTATGTATAACGCAGATGTTCTGGCTCTAGCCGCCCTCGTTCCCATAGGTACCCGTGTTACCATCCGGGAATAGGAACGTCACAAAAACCCTTGAGACGCCAGATTGCGCCCCAAGGGTTCTTGTGATTCATATGAATTAGAGCGGATACAGACTACAGCACACTTCTCAACAGACGGATAGCCACCGTATTCAAACGGATGGCCTCGCGGATCGATTCTCTGGCTGCCAGCAGTTCTCTTCTGGCCCGCGAACCTCTAGGCACTCTGCGCAGATTCTCATTGATTTCTTCCAGTCTCTCCAGCAGAATTGCCCGCTGTGTCAGCAGGACATTAATGGCTCTGCGAATCCGGTTACGTTCTCTTTGGCTCATCTTTACACCTCTCTTTTACACTTGGATAGTATAAGAGATGCCAAGAATGGCTCCAAAGATTGTGTGATTCGGCAGTAATGTTAGTTAGAGCTGCAGGTAGTGGGCAGCGAATCTGATTACTTTTTGTTCAATCGTACCCGGAATTCAAATTCATCGCGTCTATAAGTCATTCCGGCCAGCACAATGTACTCCGGTGTCCATTTCTGTACAGGTCCGGCATAATCAGCAATCACATGCGGTTTGCCATCAACCAGCTGAACGACGTAGACCTGTACCTGTGCCAGTGCAGCAGCGAATAGATCAGCATCACTGGACAGTACTTTATAAGCCGTATTCAACTTCGTTCCTCCTTGTTCCACAACCATATTAAAGATTCCGTCTCGAATCTATTCAATTATACCGGGTCATGGAACAATATGTAAACCATATTTACAGCTTAATAAAAAGGATTTTGAACAATCCGATATACTTCTTCGTGGCCCCGCCATCCCGGGTAAAAAAATTGGTATTCTTAAGGTCTGGTACACTGAATACTGAGAACAAAAAGTAGTTATCTCTCTCGGTCAAAGACTCAATTACAGGCTGGGCCACCACTTTGCTAATTCCGTCGCCTATTTCCTGATCAAGCGTATTCTCCAGATTCTTTACAGAATATTTACTGAATGCTTCCTTTCCCGGATTCGTAACAGCCATCACAATCAGAACAAGGATAAGGACCAGTAACGACTTACCGCCCGATCTCCTGTGGACTCTGCGTGCAGGACTTGGCGTATCATAACGCGAATTCATGCTTTTCCCCCTCTACTACAGAATATATAGTATCTCTAGCAACATGACCCCCAGCGGATTCAACATCATCCGGTACACGAACAGCATCCCACCTGTAATTCCACTGACCCCGACATCAACGCTGCTCCAATCCCACAACGGCAGAGCCGGCGCATCCAGCCCATATTGCTCCATAAGCCTCGCTTGGGTCTCCGCTGGCACAGCCGCTCCTTCCGCCCCAGCCACCTGACCTATCAACGCCATGATGAGCATCAGCGAAAGCATAATCTTATATGTATTCTTCATCATCCGCTCCCATAACTCCCACTAGGATTCTGTTCTGGTTAAGTATATAGGAGATGGAATAGTATGTAAAATGAAGTGGATTGATCTGGAATTATAATTCCTTTATATTATGATATAAGGGTTTTGCTTAGTCTTCATCTTCATCTTCATCTTCAGCCTCTCCCCCACACTAAAAATCGGGAGAGTTTTTTTATTTAGGAGGTAAATGTATGAACGGAAATAAGGTTATCATCATTCTTCTGTCCATATCCATACTGGGTATACTCCTTTACTTCGGAATAGCTTATGGACTGCTATGGTATGCCTTCCGGTCCTCGGTTCCTGTTGAAGAATAATCTATTAAACCTGGGAGGGAACGTGAATGGATTTTCGCTTAAGGCTATGCCGCTCATCCAAGGCGTTCTGATCACCGAATATTCGCCAGAGATCCTCGCTACGATCAACCAACTTACAGAGCAGCTAGGCACATACTACGTTTGGTGGGAGTAGGCGCCTTTTTTATAAACATACTTCGGAATAACTTATATACTAATGTAGCAGATCTTCCGCCCCCCGTTTGACTTTGAACAATAATCTTAGAACTTCACCATCTAAGTAATGTCAACATGTTAAGATTACTTATAATCAAAAAGCACCTCCAAAATATATATTTCATGAGATAAACTTATAGAATAGTGATATTATTTGGAGGTGTACTTATGCGAAATATAGATTATACAAACTATTATTGGCAAGATGATGAAATTAGATTGCGTTCAATAGAGGCTGAGGATTGGGAAAGTATATATTTAACTGCATTCGATACCCCTGCCCGTCGTTTTCTGGAATGTACTATTGAATTGCCGCCTACAATCTCGGATGCGAAGAAATTCGTTGAAGAGAACGTTGAATTTTCATCCACTAATGGCCGAATCATGTTTACTATTGAAGATATGAATGGTGAAACGGTAGGTGGTATTAATTTAAACAGCATTGACGAGAGGAATGGTACTTTCAGCATAGGTATTGTAATTGATCATCCCTATCGAGGTAAGGGTTACGGTACCAGGGCAGTGCACATGCTCTTAAAATATGCATTTTTCGAGCGTAGACTTAATAAATTTAATGATTATGTTCTGGACGGAAATGAGGCATCGGCTGCTATGCTTAGAAAGGT
The DNA here is from genome assembly GCF_000517965.1 of Paenibacillus sp. FSL R7-277. Lineage (NCBI taxonomy): Bacteria > Bacillati > Bacillota > Bacilli > Caryophanales > Paenibacillaceae > Paenibacillus > Paenibacillus sp. FSL R7-277. Next base: position 736 of record NZ_ASPX01000054.1, on the reverse strand, counting down.
AGGATGCGTTCAAGAAGGAGTCCGACGTCAAATCTTCTATATCAATGGTAAATATCATGATTCTATGTTGTTTGGTTTAACAAAGAATGAATATAGGGATCTTCATCATAAGGATCACCAAAATATATAATCATACATTAACCTAATCAGAGACGTTCAGTTCCATATACCAACAGCAGTCCGGGATTTATTTCTCGGTAAAAGAGAGCTGTTGGTTTTTTATATTAGAGTTTGTTGAGGTGATCAAATTGAAGAAATACAACAGATCTGAAAAAGTCATTATTGGAGTGCTGCTTGGTATGACAGCTGTGCTAGCTTTAGGAAGCCTGTTCTTTTGGTATGTCTTCAGCACAATATAAAATAATCTCCTCGCTGCCGCCAATTGTATTCGGTTTTTTGCATACATTGGGCCTGGTCGTCTCCGTGACACCCATTGTATTCGGTTTTTCGCATACATTTGGCCCTCATGTCCTCGCCACTGTCCAATGTATTCGGTTTTCCGTATACACTGGGCCTTGTCACCTCCCCGGCGACCCATTGTATTCTGTTTTCCGCATACATCTTGGCCCCCACATACGTACGTAAGAGCACTAGATCCACGCGCAGATGTATATCATACCCTCTTAAAAAATATATAAAAAAACCCCGGCGCGTATTGCGAGGCCACTGAAAAAGTCCATAAAGAACTGAAAGAGACATTCGACACAAAGAATGTCTCTTTTTTTCGATACAATTA
>NZ_ASPX01000053.1:0-366 GCF_000517965.1 Paenibacillus sp. FSL R7-277 | reverse complement strand
AAAATGGCGGAACCGACGGGATTCGAACCCGCGATCTCCTGCGTGACAGGCAGGCATGTTAGGCCAACTACACCACGGTTCCAAATTGGTTGCGGGGGCAGGATTTGAACCTGCGGCCTTCGGGTTATGAGCCCGACGAGCTACCGGGCTGCTCCACCCCGCGTCATTGAACAAAATCTATTCGGTTAAGATAGATGGTGGAGGCTGAGGGGTTCGAACCCCCGACCCTCTGCTTGTAAGGCAGATGCTCTCCCAGCTGAGCTAAGCCTCCATGTATCAGTTCCAAAAAAATGGTGACTCGTATGGGATTCGAACCCATGTTACCTCCGTGAAAGGGAGGTGTCTTAACCCCTTGACCAACGAGCC
>NZ_ASPX01000052.1:0-355 GCF_000517965.1 Paenibacillus sp. FSL R7-277 | reverse complement strand
ATGGCTGACGAACTGTGGGCCGTTGTCGGTGCGGATCACCGGGCGTGCGCTGTCAGGGGCGCAGTGTTGCTCCATGGCGCGTCCCAGCGTCTGGCAGGCGTGCTTGGCCTCACACGACGATCCGCGGTGGTAGCCGACGATGACACGGGTAAAGACATCGATAATACTCAGGACAAAGAAATGCCGGTCCCGGCCCGCCACGTAACCGTACTTAATGTCCATCTGCCAGAGCTGGCCCGCCCCTGTAATGACCCGGTTCTCCGGCAGCTTCCGAGGGTGCTTAAAACGCTTGTGACGCTGCGGCTGCAGGATATCCAGCGCCTGACACAGCCGGTAGCTTTTCTTGTGATTGAGC
>NZ_ASPX01000051.1:0-203 GCF_000517965.1 Paenibacillus sp. FSL R7-277 | reverse complement strand
GCCATGGAGCAACACTGCGCCCCTGACAGCGCACGCCCGGTGATCCGCACCGACAACGGCCCACAGTTCGTCAGCCATCTGTTTGGCGACATGTGTGAAAGCTGGGAAATGACCCACGAACGCATTCCGCCTCGAACGCCGGATTTAAATGCTTTTATTGAATCGTTCCACAGTAATATCGATCGGGATTTATTCCGCAAAGA
>NZ_ASPX01000050.1:0-269 GCF_000517965.1 Paenibacillus sp. FSL R7-277 | reverse complement strand
TTGGAGAGTTTGATCCTGGCTCAGGACGAACGCTGGCGGCATGCCTAATACATGCAAGTCGAGCGGAGTTTGAGAGGAAGCTTGCTTCCTTTCAAACTTAGCGGCGGACGGGTGAGTAACACGTAGGCAACCTGCCCTCAAGCCTGGGATAACTACCGGAAACGGTAGCTAATACCGGATAATTTCTTTTTTCTCCTGAGAGAAGAATGAAAGGCGGAGCAATCTGCTGCTTGGGGATGGGCCTGCGGCGCATTAGCTAGTTGGTGGGG
>NZ_ASPX01000048.1:0-301 GCF_000517965.1 Paenibacillus sp. FSL R7-277 | reverse complement strand
ACAAGTGAGAATGCCGGTATGAGTAACGAAAAGATCAGTGAGAATCTGATCCGCCGAAAGCCCAAGGTTTCCTGAGGAAGGCTCGTCCGCTCAGGGTAAGTCGGGACCTAAGGCGAGGCCGACAGGCGTAGTCGAAGGACAACAGTTTGAAATTACTGTACCACCGTAATCCGCTATGAGCGATGGGGTGACGCAGGAGGGTAGTGACGCGGACTGATGGATGTCCGTCTAAGCAGTGAGGCTGGTGTGCAGGCAAATCCGCACATCGTTAAGGCTGGGCTGTGATGGGGAGCGAAAATTA
>NZ_ASPX01000047.1:0-12541 GCF_000517965.1 Paenibacillus sp. FSL R7-277 | reverse complement strand
TACCGTTCATCCTCCTCCTATATCTAGTCTACATTTTTGTGGGGGAGGACTCCAACTTCTTTAGGGGGCTGTGGAGCACTCACCTCACGCTGGCCCATTGTGTTCGGTTTTTCGCCTACATCCGCCTCACTCACCTCACGCCAGCCCATTGTGTTCGGTTTTTCGTCTACATTTGGCCCACACGCCTCGCGCCAGCCCATTGTGTTCGGTTTTTCGCCTACATCCGCCTGGTCCACTCGCCAAAAAAAGCCCGGTGATTGCTCACCGGACTCTGACACACATTCTTCTGTTTACTCTCCCACCACACATCAGATCAGCGTGAACTCCTGCTCTACAGCAGCTTCAACCGTGAAGTACTCTTCTCCAAGCGCCTCGGCTACGGCCTGGCAGGTGATTTTTCCGTTGACTACGTTGACGCCGCTCTTCAGACCTGCATTATCTTCAATGGCCTGGAATACGCCTTTGTTGGCAATTTGCAGGGCGTACGGAACGGTGACGTTGGTTAGAGCGATGGTCGAGGTTTTGGCGACTGCGCCCGGCATATTGGCTACGGAATAGTGCAGAACCCCATGCTTCTCAAAGACAGGGTTATCATGCGTGGTCACCCGGTCAATCGTCTCCACAATCCCGCCCTGGTCAATCGCCACATCGACAATGACGGAACCTGGCTTCATTGTCTGCACCATCGCTTCCGTTACCAGCTTAGGCGCCTTCGCTCCCGGAATAAGCACTGCTCCTACCAACAGGTCTGCTTCGGCAACAGCCTTGGCGATGTTGTACGGATTGGAGATCAGGGTGCTGATCTGGGCACCGAAAATATCGTCAAGCTGGCGGAGCCGGTCTGCGCTCAGGTCGATAATGGTCACCTCAGCGCCGAGGCCAATGGCCATCTTGGCTGCATTGGTGCCGACGACACCTCCGCCGATAATACTGACCTTGCCGCGGCTTACGCCGGGAACACCGGAGAGCAGGATGCCCTGTCCGCCGTAGTTCTTTTGCAGGAATTGTGCGCCCAGTTGTACAGCCATCCGTCCTGCTACCTCGCTCATGGGTGTGAGCAGCGGCAACGTACGTCCATCCACTACCGTCTCGTAGCCGATGGCGAATACGCCTTTGTCCTTAAGGGCGGCAGCCAGAGCTGGCTCTGGAGCCAGATGCAGATAAGTGAAGAGGATAAGCCCTGGACGGAAGTAACCGTATTCGCTGGCCAGCGGCTCTTTTACCTTCATTACCATTTCAGCGGCGGCCCACACTGCGGCGGCTTCTGCCACCAGTTCAGCACCGGCTGCGGCATACTCTTCATTCTGGAATCCGCTGCCTACACCCGCTCCTGCTTCCACCAGCACCTTGTGGCCCTCTGCGGTCAGGCTGACAACACCCGCCGGGGTGATCGCTACCCGGTTTTCGTTGTTTTTGATCTCTTTCGGTACGCCAATAATCATCTTTCATCGCTCCTGTCAGTTAGGGTTCTCTTATGTGAAGAATCATAACATACAGGCCGGAGCTGCATTTTGGGTAAAAAGAAAAACATGATCTGACATGATTGTGTTTTTACACAATGGACTTGAAACGCCGCACCAGCTGCTCCCGGAATAGAACGTTTCCCTGCACTATTGCCGCCCTAGCCCTAATCCGGGGAGATATTATAAAGTTATGTTCCATATTCTCCTGTTTTTTGTTCCTTCTGACGCTTCCGGCCATCTGCTATTCTTGAATTGCAAGCTTATACAGTACACACAGGGAGGTTGTCGCTTTTGAACAAGAGCCGTGTTATTGCCGGAATCACTTCGCTCGTTCTGATCATGGGTCTGGCCGCAGGCTGCGGGAACAGCAGCAATTCATCTTCAGCGGACAATGGAAGCTCTGCCACAGGTAAGAATACACCGGTAACGCTCAAAATGTGGGGCGGTGTCCCCCCGGAATCCGGTCCGCAGCAGGTGGTGGACAACTGGAACAAGGAGCACCCCGATATTCAAGCGGAATATGTACGCTATGTCAATGACGACGACGGCAATCTGAAGCTGGATACGGCGATGATTACCGGCCAGGATGTAGATTTGTTCGTGAACTATACAATCTCCCATGCCGCCAAGCGGGTGGAATCGGGACTGGCCCTGGACCTCAGCGGCTTCACCGATTACAACATTGAAGAGAAGATGGGCGCGGACACTGCGAGCTGGAAGATTGACGGCAGGTTCTACGGCGTTCCGACAACCAAGAGTCCGTTCTTCATCGCCCTGAACAAAGACGCCCTCGATAAGGCAAGCCTGCAGGTTCCGAAGGAATGGACCTGGAATGAGCTGCGCGAGTATGCGAAGAAGCTGAAGAACGGGGATTCGTACGGTTTTATTCAAAATATGGAGCCCTTCGTGGACCCCATCGACTCCGTGCTGTCCCAGGAGGGCTATACTAAGCCGGACGGCACCTCCAATCTCGATCACCCGCTGGTCAGACAATGGCTGGAGACGCTGAACGGGATGATGCAGGACGATAAGACCACGCCGCCGCTCGGCGAGCAATTGACTTCCAAGATGCCGGTGGAGCAGGTGTTCCTCAGCGGAGAGGTGCCGATGCTCAATATCGGGGCGTGGCTGCTGCGCAGCTCGAATAACTTCACCGACTTCCCGCGTGATTTCAAAATCGCTTTCGCTCCGGTACCCCGACTTGCTGAATCCGCCAGTGATTACGTGACCCGCGGGGGCCTCGGCGATTACATCTCCATTAACGCCAAGTCCAAGAAGCAGGAAGCGGCCTGGGAGTTCCTGAAGTGGTATTCCGATGGCGGCATGTCCCCGATGGCAGCGGGCGGCAGACTCCCGGCCTCCAAGGATGCCAAGCAGGAGGATGCGCTCAAGAGCCTCATCGGCGACAAAAGTGACTCCTACGATCTGGACTCCCTGATGTACGTCATGTTCGACAATAAGACGCCAACCTATGTACGCAGCCTGCCGCAAGAGGTAATGGACCTGCGCTCACAGGAATACGAGAAGTACTTCCTCGGCTCGCAGTCGCTTGACCAGACCGTACAGGCCATGGCAGCCCGGCATAACGAGTATTTGAAGCAGAAGAAGTAGCGGCTTGAGTGGAGCCAGCGGAGATAGCGAAGAAATAGAGAAGTATCGTGCATCATACGGGAGGCTTGCCATGGGAATCATGGCGCCTCTCTTTCTTTTCTCTTACCCTATCAGGAACAGACTATGCCTTGAATGAACGCGGCAAGCTCCAGCCGTGTTCTTGCGGACTGGAATGCGCTTATTAGGGCAAATTCGGCTATTCTGGAGGCTACATGGACTCAGATGCGCTTAATTACAATTTCCCTCTTCATTTCCGGCTACCTGGAGTGATATAAAGGCCTCTGAGTCCGCCTGCCAGCAGAAAGTTGACTTTTTGGCCGAATAAGAGCCTCTGAGTCCGTCGGTCCACAGACATAGGAGGCACATGCGTCCAGGATACTTCATTACCGCCCCCACTGGCAGATCGTTTATAATCAAGAAGGAGTGATCATCTTTGTAAAGGAGTGATGAAATGCTCAAAAGCTTCAAACCCTTTGACAGGACAATCATTATGGGCGGATTAGTCTCGGCGGGGGTCATTCTCCTGGCTGGCGTGTTTCTTCTGCTTGCGCTGAAGTACAACATCATACGTTTAAACTGACATCTTATACCCCTCCATACTCCAAAAGCTCTCTTGACAAGGCGGGGCGGATAACCATCCGCTCAGTCTTTCTTGTCCCGCCGTCAAGCAGCCCGGATAGAACAAAACTATGCATTTCCGCCATCCTCCCCTGTCCGCTGGAACAAAACCATGCAATTTGAAATATCGCCAATCCGGCGGAGGGAGTATGCTATAATCTAGCATATCAACCGACCCGAACCGGGCAGGTTCAGTCAGGCTTGGAGGTGCTTCCCTGTGTCACAGCTGCTGCGTGTGCTGATTCCCCAGAAGTTAAAATACCGCCTGTTCACCGCCTTTGTGTGTCTGATTCTGCTGCCGTTCGGCGCGCTGAATATCTATAACTATCAGCGCATTGAGACGCTGGTCCAGAAGAAAATCAGCCAGCAGAGCCACTATCAGCTGGAGCAGATGTACCGCACACTGGAGGACCAGATCAGCATCGCCTTCAAGACGCTGCTGTTCCTAAAGCAGGATGACACTGTGAAGTCTGTACTGCTCCATCCTGAACAGCGTAATGAGCTAGAGAATAAGCGGCTGATGGAGAATATTTTCAAGAACCTGAACAACAGCTTCTTCCTGTATAATCCTTCGGTCTACTTCATGATTCTGGACTTATCTGAAAGCGCATACACCTCATATCCGCCCAAGGATTCTCTGGTCTATTCGGATCTGCGGGCAAATCCCGGGTTCGACCGGGGGCAGATGAACAACAGCTCTTATCACTGGGTGCCCAATGATACTAACTACGTGCTGCGCGATGTCTCTACCAGCGCCTATCTGCTGTCCTTATATGCGTATCTGGAGGATGCCCGGAACCAGCCATACGGCATGGCCCGGATCAGCATTGACTACACGTACTGGCTGCGCTCCATCCACAAGCAGTCCGATCTGGAGCAGCAGTATTTCCTGATTACCCGCTCGGGCGAGGATATCTCCCAGTCGGTTCCGGGCAGCCAGTTATCCGAGAAGGTGAAGGCCGGCTTTGCCGGGCAGCCGGGACAGCAGTATTTTATCGATAAAGACTCGAACGCCTTGATTAACTATATCTATGTGGAGTCGCTGGACTGGTATATCGTCAACCGGATTCCGCTGTCTGTGCTGTTCGTGGAAATCGAGGGGCTGAAGCAGCAATACTTCATTACGTTCCTGGTGCTGACGAGCATCTTCCTGATGATGACCTTCGTGATTGCTACGACCATTACGCGGCCCTTGTCCCATCTGCAGAACAAGATGAAGGCTGCCGTGCAGAAAAGCCTGAAAATCCGCCTGCCGGAGCACAAATTCAGTGGCGAGATCCTGGAGCTGACCCGGACCTTCAATACGATGCTGGACGACACCCACCTGCTGATCCAGAAGCTGAAGGCGGAGGAGCGCCAGAAGGAGGCGGTGCATTTTCAGATGCTGCTGGCCCAGACGAATCCCCACTTCCTGCTCAACACGCTGAATACGATCAAATGGATCGCCATCCGTGAGCAGAACGAGGATATTACGAACATGACCCTGTCGCTCGGCAAGCTGCTGGAGGCCAGTCTGAACACCGATAAGGATCTGATCCATCTAAAAGATGAAATCGAGCTGGTTGAAGCCTATGTCCATATTCAGCAGGTCCGGTACGCGCACAAATTCGACTGTACGTTCACGTATGACGAGGATATTCTGTATGCTCTGGTGCCGAAGCTCAGCCTTCAGCCGCTGGTGGAGAACGCCATCATTCACGGAATCAGCAGACTGCCCGGCCACGGCCTTATTGAGCTGAACGTCCACCGCGAAGAGAACCGGCTGGTCGTAGAGATCCGGGACAACGGCGTAGGCATGGAGCAGACGGATAGCCCCAAGGCTCCGCGCAAGCGTCCGGGCATCGGACTGAGTAACATTCAGGAGCGGCTGCGGCTGTTGTTCCGGGAAGAGGGTCAGCTTGAGGTGCTCTCAACCAGCGAAGGCGTTACGGTCCGCTTGACGCTGCCGCTGCTAATGTCCACACCTTACGGCAACGAACATCCGGCTTGAGGCGCATAACTACGGGAGGGATTACACATGTGGAAGGTACTGCTGGTGGAGGATGAGGTATTCGTACGGGAAAGTGTGCGCGAGATTATCGCCTGGGAAGAGCTTGGCTTCACAGTCAGCGGAGAAGCGGGCAACGGGGCAGAAGCGCTGGAGATGATCCGGGAGAATACGCCCGATCTGGTGATTTCGGATATCGTCATGCCGGAGATGGATGGCGTCGAGCTGCTGCGCAGAACCCGTGAGGAAGGATTTGATTCCCGCTTCGTCATGCTGACCTGCATGAATGATTTCGAGAATGTGCGGCAGGCCATGGAATACGGGGCGTCCAATTATATTCTGAAGCTGTCGATGAGCGTAAATTCACTCCGGGACACACTGCGTAAGATCAGCGGGGAGCTGGAGAAGAACCGCAAGGCAGAGCCGGATATGCCTAAGGAGTCTCCCCCGCCCCCGCCGGCCCATGAGGAGATTACGAGCCACCCGGAGATTCAGAAGATCCTGCACTATCTGCACGAACACTACGCTGAGGATATTACGGTGAAGTCGATGTCGCAGTATGTCATGATGGCCGAGAATTATGTCAGCACCCTATTCAAAAAGAAAACCGGCCACACCCTCATCCACTATCTGCACCGTGTACGGGTAGACCAGGCGATCCGGCTACTTACCGATTCCGACTTGCCGGTCTATGAGATCGGTAACCGGGTCGGCTTCGTGAGCGACAACTACTTCATCAAGATCTTCAAGCGCCTGACCGCGCAGACGCCCAGCCAATACCGGCATCAGCAGCGAGAGAAGCCGGATCGCTTGAGTTTATAGCCTGTTTTTCAGACAACGATTATAGTACCGCTCCAGCGGCATTCCTACCGGGAATGCCGCTATTCTTGCTGGCCGGGACATGGATAGAACATAACTAAGACCGAAGCGCCTGCCGCCGCCTGCGTAATTGTATATTTCTGTGCCATGAAGTGGGTGGTTTTGTTCCTTAACCCTCACGGGAACGCTTGCTATGCTTGTAATGTACTTATTAAGACCTGAAGGAGTGGGGCTATTGTGAAGGCAACCTGGATGAGACGCCAGCAGCTGCTGGGCTATCTGTTTATCGGGCCCAATATGATTGGCGTGATACTATTTTTTATCATACCGGCTATGTATTCGTTCTATCTCATGTTTACAGACTACAAGTTTATGAGTCCCCATACCAAGTTCATCGGGCTGGCCAATATCCGGCGGATGCTGGGGGATGAGGTCTTCTATATTGCCATTAAGAACACGCTGCTGTTCCTGCTCTCTGTTCCTGTATCCATTGGGCTGGCGTTCCTGGTGGCTGTCATTCTGAACCGTTCTGTCTATCTCAAAAAGCTGCTCCGTGCCCTATACTTCATGCCGTACATTACCAGTGGCGTAGCCGTAGCCTTCGTCTGGATGCTGCTGTTCCACCCGAATAACGGGCCGATTAACGGCATTCTCCGCTCTATGGGCATCGAGAACCCTCCCGGTTGGCTGTCCACGATGGATACGTCCATGTATGCGATTGATATCATCTGGATCTGGTTCATGCTCGGCTATAACATGATTATCTACCTCGCCGCCTTGCAGGAGGTGTCCGGCGAGCTGCTGGAGGCAGCCACCATCGACGGTGCCCGCACCTGGCAGACGGTCCGCAGCATCCTGTGGCCGCTGGTGAGTCCCACCACTTTTCTGCTGCTGATTACCGGGCTGATCATGTCGATCAAGCAGTTCGGCATCATCCAGGCGATTACGCAGGGCGGGCCCGGGAACAGCACCACCGTATTGTCACTGTTCATCTATCAGAATGCCTTCCGCTATTACGAGATGGGCTATGCGTCAGCGGTCTCCTGGGCCCTGTTCCTGATCATTCTGATCTTCACCGTCGTTCAATGGCTGGGCCAGAAACGCTGGGTTCACTACTAAGGAGCTGAGAATATGAATAAAGCCGCTGTTGCCAAAATTATCACCACATTAATCATGCTGTTCTTCAGCATCGTCATGATTGTACCCTTCCTCTGGATGATCAGCACCTCCTTCAAAACCCCTGCGGAAGTATTCCGCTATCCGATCCAGTGGATTCCGGACCACTTCAACTGGAGTCATCATATCAAGGTCTGGTCCGGCCAGGGCAGCTTCGTGCCTTATTATCTGAATTCCCTTAAAGTCGCTGTGCTGAGTACCGTCGGCGCTGTCTCCCTGTCTGCCTTGGCGGCGTATGGTTTTGCCAGAATTGAATTCAAGGGGCGCAACACGATGTTCCTGATCTATCTGTCCATGATGATGGTTCCTCCGCAGGTACTGTTCGTGCCCAAGTTCATCATGTTCGACTGGGCCGGCATCTATAACACCCACTGGGCGCTGATTCTGCCCGGCATGTTCACCATCTTTGGCGTATTCATGATGCGGCAGTTCTTCCTCTCCGTGCCCCATGAAATCTCGGAGGCCGCCTTCATCGACGGTGCCGGCCATTTCCGCATCTTCTCGCGGATCATCCTGCCGATGGCCAAGCCTTCGCTGGCGACACTGGCGATTATCGATTTCTCCTGGCACTGGAATGATTATGAGAACGCGCTCGTCTTCCTAATCGACCAGGATCTGTTCACCGTTCCGCTCGGGCTGCAGAATTTCATCCTGGAGAACAATGTCGACTACAACGGCATGATGGCCGCCGCAACGGCCGGTATCATCCCGATGATTCTCGTCTTCCTGCTCGGCCAGAAATACATTATTGAAGGAGTGGCCAGCTCGGCGGTGAAGGGGTGACAGTGCGGGGAACTAGGTAGTAGTGCCGCATCAGCTTAAAACATGTGAAAATTACTTTTAACTCATCGCTTGCTTAGGGTTGCCATGCCTGATCGTGCCTGATTAAGGTGCGAGGGTAGGCTTAAGTGCAGTCTGTACAACTAAAATGCGGGATGTGCCGCCAAATCTCTGTTTAGATGTATTTCGTACAATAAAATACCTCTATATCTGGATTTTCGCCCATTCGGGCAAATATAGTTGTACAGAATACAGTTAGACGAAGAATACCTTCGGGCGCACTGTTTTTAGTTGCACAGAATACACTTATCTCTGATTAAAGTCTGAGTATGAACATCGAGCTGATATTAGGCTGAACCTGCCCCGTTGCTGACTTCAACTCTTCAAATCAAGTAGCTGATTGTATTTCCTGCAATAGAAAACGTATTGCTGACCGTAAAATGAGATTCTATTGTATTTCATACATTGGAATGTTGTGATTTGGCTGAAAAAAGGCCTTTTTTCAATATTCGATTGTACGGAATACAATAGAATCTATTTCGAAGCCTCTTCTACAGCATTCCGTTGTACAATGTGCAGTTGCTATTGTTCCTCCGCCTTCACCGCCACCCAGCCGTCAATCAGATATGCGCCGAAGAATCGGGATACGGCAGTGAACCCGGCCTCCTTCAACAACTCCTCTATCTCTTCAGCATGGAGCGGATGAGAGATTACGCCGAACGATTGCTCAAAGGTCTGCCACTGTTCCTCTGCGATCCCGTTCCCCAGCATATGCAGCCGCCAACCTGCCATCTGAAGCTCCCATGCAGGTGAGCCCGGCTCCCCGCAGATGGCGGACAGGCAGAGCGGTGCACCCGGCTGAAGCCGCGCGGCAATGCTGCGAAGGAGCGCCAGCTTACTCTCCCTCCCCTGCACGAAATGAAGCACCAGCATACAGGTTGCGGCATCGTACGCTCTAGCACAGCTCCAGTCACTAATTTCCGTAAGATGCAGCCGCACTCTATCCAGCAGACCCGGTTGACCCGCAGCCTCCAGCCGCTGCTTGGCAGCCTGGAGCATACTCTGCGAGGTGTCCAGGCCGCTGAAGCTCCAGTCCGGGTGGCTCAGACCCAGCTTCAGTATCTCCTGTCCTCCGCCCGCCCCGACGATCAGTAGCTCCTGCTTCTCCCGCTTGTCCAGCCGCGCTGTTAGCAGCGTATCCATCAAGTCATATTGCAGCGCGTACCCGGGGATTTTGCGGCTGATATTCTGTACATACTGATCTCCGTCTGCCTGCTCCCAAGGGCTGGCTGCCCCGCTCATGCTGTCCTTCAATTACATCCCCTCCGAAAGTAATAATCGGTACATAACCACAACAGGTCATGTACCGATTATCAGGGACGGACGCGGAAACCTCCATCCCACATAGCTGGGATCTATAGAACAGGCCGCTCATACCAATACCCCGGAATCCCCTGTTCCAGCCGCATCAGCGCCTCCAGATAATAATAATCGCCCAGTTCGTGTAATCATCCGGCGAATCTCCGGCCCGTGTGCCCAATGTGTTCGGTTTTTCAAGTACATTCCGATTCCGTCCGTGCCCTTTCACCGATACGAAAAAAAGACACCGGTTAAGTGTCTTTTGGGGCAATCCTATACAATTCTGCTACCCAGCCTACCTTAACCCATCCGCCGCTCACTCGCGGGACAGCACCGACAGCACCGTCTCCAGCACCACATTCACGCCCATTTCACAATCCTCATAGGAGGTGAGCTCTTCCTCGCAATGGCTTTTCCCGTTCACACTTGGGACGAAAATCATCGCCGACGGCAGGAACCCGGCCACGAACTGGGCGTCATGCCCTGCGCCGCTAGCCAGCTTCCGGCTGCTGTAACCGAGCTTCTGCGCGGCCTGCTCCACCAGCGTACAGATCCCCGGATCGAACCATACCGTGTCGCGGCCCCACAGCTTCGTCTTCGATACACTGCAATCCAGCAGCTCCTCCGGCAGGCCGTGAATAATCGCCTCAACTTCACGGACCTCATCCATGTCCTTATGTCTCGCTTCCACGGTGAAGATCACCTTGTTCGGAATAACGGTGTGGATATTCGGCAGCACGTTCATCCGCCCCATCGTATAGACCAGCTCAGGGTCCAGCACGGCCAGCTTGCGGCGCAGCTCCGTAATAATATCTGTAGCGGCAAACAGCGCATCCCGGCGCATATCCATCGGCGTAGTCCCGGCATGATCCGATTCCCCGGTCACTTCAATCTCATAGCAGACCATGCCCACAACACAGTCAACCAGACCGATCTTAACGTTCTCCTTCTCCAGCACGGGGCCTTGCTCAATATGCAGCTCCAGATAAGCCGCCGCTTCCCTGATCCGGTTCTCCGCCTCCCCGGCATACCCGCTGGCCTCCAGCGCCTCGCCGAAGCTGATGCCTTCCGGGTCCTTCTTCTCCAGCATGGCTGCCTTATTGAACTTGCCGGACAAGACCCCAGAAGCCATCATGGACGGCTCGAAGCGCGCCCCCTCCTCATTGGTGAAGTTCATCACCGTGACAGGCAGCCGGGGCTTAATCCCGTGATCTACCAGGGTTCTCACCACCTCAAGGCCGGCAATCACCCCCAGCACACCGTCGAATCTGCCGCCCTTCTTCACAGTATCCAGATGTGAGCCGATCACGATGGGCGGCCCATCTTCACAGCCAGCCAGAGTGGCATACATATTGCCCATATCATCCACCTTCACGCTCATGCCCAGCTCTTCGCAGCAGGCGGTGAAATAGCCGCGCACCCGCACATCCTGCTCCGACAGAGACAGCCGGGTAACTCCGTTATGGTCTGTCCGCCCAAAATCGGCAAAGGCCTCAATGGTATTCTTCAGCCGCTCACCGTTCACCAATAGTTGCTTAACCTGCATCGGCTTATTCCCCCGTTTCCGCTGATATGGAATGATTGCTATCCTTATATGTTAACGAATTCCACATGTTTGTCATTGTACATACTGTAAAAATTATAGGCTGGAGAATTTCCGTCATATGCTGGCACCTGCGGGGAAGTCTGTTAGAATATGAGACATCAGGATTACATATTGCAGGACGAGAGGGGTAAAAGCATGAACACTATTTTACGCAGCGGCCTGGCCGTGGCCGAGATCAGTTCACTCGGTGCTGAGCTGGTCAGCTTCAGAAGAACGGATACAGACACTGAATATATGTGGAACGGAGACGCCGCCTATTGGACAGGCCGTTCCCCGGTGCTGTTCCCGATGATCGGGGGAGCCGCAGGCGAAGCGGTCCGGGTAGACGGGCAGGCGTATCCGCTGGCCCGGCACGGCTTCGCCAGACGCAGCGAATTCACGCTGGTGGAGTCCAGCGATACACATGCCGTCTTCCGGCTCTCCCACAGCGCGGACACGCTGGCCAGCTACCCGTATCCGTTCCATCTGTATCTCACCTATACGCTGAACGGCAGCACGCTGGACATCGGCTACCGGGTGGAGAATCCCGGAGAAGAGGAGATGTTCTTCCAGCTCGGCACCCATCCGGCGTTCAACTGCCCGATTGGCGGAGAAGGAAGCTTCACCGACTACTATCTTGAATTCGAACAGCCGGAGCGCCTGGAGCGCTTATTCCTGAATGAGAATGGCTTGATTACTCCAGGCCAGAGCGAGACTATGCTCGGCGGGGACAACAAGCTGCCGCTGAATCACGACATGTTCGCGCATGACGCCCTCGTCTTCCGCAATGTCCAGTCCAAATCGGTTGCCCTCAAAAGCAGACAGTCTGACAAGAGCGTAACAGTCGCCTTCACCAATTTCCCCGATCTCGGCATCTGGCAGCCGAAGAATGCACCGTTCGTGTGTATCGAGCCTTGGCATGGTGTGGCCGATATCGAAGGCTTCACCGGCGATATCCGGGAGAAGCAGAATGTCATCTCCCTGCCGCCGGGCAGCCAGTTTACCAGCGCGCTGGCGATTACATTTAACTAAATTTCAGCAGGCGAAGGCCGCAGTCACCTCATGGGAGGCCACTGAAAAACTAGCCTTTCTTAGAAAAAGTAAAAAAACGTATTTAAAAGACGACGTTATTCGGTTTCTCCG
>NZ_ASPX01000046.1:0-8541 GCF_000517965.1 Paenibacillus sp. FSL R7-277 | reverse complement strand
TTAATTGTATCGAAAAAAAGAGACATTCTTTGTGTCGAATGTCTCTTTCAGTTCTTTATGGACTTTTTCAGTGGCCTCACCTCATGGTGCTGTGGTCTTTTTGCTGTGGAACAGCGGCTTCTCGTCAGGCAGCCCACGGCCCTCCTCAAGTGATAAGTACACTTTAGTAGTATATACAACCTTTTGACCCGGATAGTAAGATAATCACAAATATAGTGACGCGTAGACCCGAATCAGAACCGGGAAAGGAAGTGACTGCTCGAGTGAAGCCAGAGATAAGTATTATTGTGCCTATCTACAACGTGGAATTGTACCTGAGGAAGTGTGTGGATTCGATATTGGCGCAGACCTTCCGCAGCTTTGAATTGATTCTGGTCAATGACGGATCACCCGATAAGTGCGGCGAGATATGCGAGTATTACAAGGAGCTGGACCCCCGTGTCGTAGTTATTCATAAGCAGAACGGCGGATTGTCCGATGCCCGGAACTATGGTATTGATGTGGCAAAGGGCCGGTATATCGGGTTCGTTGACAGCGATGACTGGATAGAACCGGACATGTATGAAGCCCTGCATGAACTCATCACCGCCCATAATGCAGATATCGCTGTATGCGGTCATTGCGAGGTACAGGATGATGTCAAGCTGGAAAAGTCCTTCACGCACCAGGTGCGTGTATACGATAATGCGCATGCCTTTGACAAGCTGCTGGAGGATACCGAGATCCAGAACTTGGCCTGGGATAAGCTGTATAAGGCCGAGCTGTTCAGCCAGGTGAGATATCCGGTCGGCCGGTATTTCGAGGACATTTTTACCACCTATAAATTATTCCTCCAGGCGAACAAGACCGTCTCGCTGGACTCCCCCAAATACCTGTATCTGAAGCGAAGCGACAGCATCACCGGAGCGATGAACAACCGGAAATATTACGACCGCTTCTGTGCGGCGCTGGAGATCTACGAGACCATTCAGGATAAAAACTATCCGATCGCCAAAGAAATCTCGTTATCCCGGACCGTAACCGAGGGCATTGAGCTGTGCAACTTCCAGCTGATTACCGGCGAGACTGCAGTTAACAAGGAATATCTGGCCGAGCTGGGCGGGTTCCTGAGCAAGCATACCTCCGCGATCCTGCGCAACCGTATTATCCGCCGGGAGATGAAGACCGCAGCTCTGCTTATTCTGACCAGCTCCACGGTATACAAAATGCTGTATTATTCCAAACTCCGTTTGAAGGGAAGTAATATGATATGAGCCAAGCCCTTGAGAAAATCCTGCCGCTGTCTTTCCGCAATTATGTAAGCAATATTCCCGTCTATCAATATTATAAGGGCTATCTGAGCTACCGGAATGCATATAAAGACAAAACGAAAGCCATTTACGTTGTCGGCTCCCCCGAGCATGACAATCTGGGCGATCACGCCATCACTTATGCGCAGATGAATTTTTTGCGGAAAGCTTTTCCCGACTATACCCTGATTGAGATTGTCGCCAACCGGCTGATGCATAACATGAAGTGCCTGGAGGAATTCTGTTCGCCGGAGGATATCTTCGTGCTTCAGGGCGGGGGCAACTTCGGAATCGAGTATTTCCGCGAGGAAGAGGTGCGCCGCAAGATTATCTCCGAATTCCCAAATAACAAAATCATCGTCTTCCCGCAGACCATCTACTTCGGTGATACCGAGCTGGGCCGCGCGGAGTTCAAGAAGACACAGGACCTCTATGGCTCCCACAAAGACCTCACGCTGGTCGCCAGAGAGGCAACGTCGTACGAAATTATGAAAGCAGGTTTCAGAAACAACGCAGTGCTGTTAACGCCGGACATTGTCATGTCCCTGGATATCACTGACCCTCCCAAGGAGCGCCACGGTGCCCTTCTGTGCATTAGAGCCGATAAGGAGAGCATTTTCAGCGAGCAGGATAAAAAGGTCATCCAGGAGTACACCTCCAAGCACTACAGCACCACCACCTTCACGGATACCTGCATTCTCCGCCCTGTCTCCCTGGAAGACCGGGATCACGAGCTGAACACCTTATGGAATCAGTTCAAGGAGGCCGAGGTTGTGATTACGGACCGGCTGCACGGGATGATTTTTGCGGCGATTACGTCCACACCTTGTATTGCACTGGGGAACTACAATTATAAGGTCGTAGGCAGCTACGAATGGATCAAGCATCTGGGCTATGTGAAATTCACGAACGATGTGAAGCAAATCCCGGCTTTGCTGGAAGAACTGAAGACGATCCAGCGCCCACGGTACAATAATGAGTTCTCGGTCCAGCATTACAGCCAGATCATTGAATCCATGGCAAGCAGCAGCGCTAGAGAACCTGCTTCGTCTATCGTTACCGCTTAAGATAAGCACAAGACACTCTCTGTAGCGAGGAAGCGATCCCACCCTTGAAAACAAATATAAAACTTGCTGCAATCATAACCTATGCTTCGGTATTCCTAGGCGTTATTATCTCCCTGGGCTCGACGCCGTTCATTGTGTCGACCCTGGGGAAATCCGAATATGGATTATTCGCGCTGGTGAACTCCATCATCGCCTATATCGTCCTGCTTGATCTGGGCTTCGGCAGCGCGGTCATCCGCTTCAATGCGAAATACATCTCTGAGAATGACTCCGCAGGCCAGCGCAATATCAACGGAATGTTCCTGCTGCTCTTCTCAGCCATCGGACTCCTCTCCTTACTTGCCAGTGTGATTCTGGTGTTTAATTTCGATGCGATCTTCAGCAGCCTCGATGCAGCTGAGCTGGGCATTCTGAAGACGATATTTATCATTGCCGCCATCAATGTGGCTGTCTCGTTCCCGCTGAATATCTTCAGCTCGATCATTACGGCCTATGAGCGGTTCGTCTATCTCAAAATCATCAATCTGATCCGCGTGGTCCTGTCTCCGGCCATGATGGTGCTGGTCCTGCTGTTCGATTTCAGATCGACAGGTATGGTCACCGTTGCGCTTGTGCTGAACCTGGCGATCGGCGTGATCAACGTGGTCTTTTGCCGCACCAAGCTGAATCTGAGTGTCCGGTTCCACGGCTTCGACACCAAGCTGTTCAAGGAGATCTTCAGCTATTCGTCGTATATCTTATTATCCTCGATTGCCTTCCAGATCTATACGAATGCTGATCCGCTGATCATCGGGATGTTCCTCGGGGCTACGCCCATCGCCATCTTCGCCATCGCCGCCCAGCTCAACACGTATATTCTCAACTTCTCCAATGTGCTGGCCAGCTTCTATCTGCCGAAGCTCACCAAGATGATCGTCAAGGGGGCAGATCAGGCGGCCTTAATGCTGGAGCTGGTCAAAATAGGCAGAATCCAGGCGCTGATCGTAGGCTACATCGTCTCGGGCTTCGTGTTATTCGGACAGAGCTTCATTCTGATCTGGCTTGGCCAGGATTACAAATATGCGTACACGGTTGCGCTGATCATCATCATTCCCCAGATCACGTCGATTGTGCAATCGCTGTTCGCCACCATGCTGGAAGCGATGAATATGCACAGGGTGAAGGCCTTTATCTACTTCTCAGTTGCAATTCTGAAGGTGGCCTTAACCTTCTGGTTCATCCGGATCTGGGGGATTACAGGCTGCGCCATTGCTACGGCCATCGGGATGATCATCAATGTATGCCTGAATAATGTGTACTACAAATATAAATTGAAGTTCGATATTCTTCACTTCTGGCTGCAGATCATCCGCGTCTTCATTCCGGTGGTGCTGCTGTCCGGGGTGTGCGGGTTCCTGCTTAGCTTCGTGAGCATCACTTCCTACGTGTACCTGGGCATGTATGTCATCCTGTACTCCCTCATCTATGTGCTTACTATGTGGCTGTTCGGACTGAACGGGGCAGAGAAGCAGATGGTGGCCGGACCGGTGCGAAAAATGGCTCTGCGGAGTCAGGCCTAGGACTCTACGTGAGGCGGGCGCTGATTGGCATGCCGCGCTTAGGCGCTGCTCCATGCTGTGCCTAAGCGAAGAAGCCTCTGCGGGTAAGATCCGCAGAGGCTTCTTCGCTTAACTTGGCAAGCTTGCTGATCAGAGCTGCTTCAGCCGCTCATCCAGCAGCCGGAACATGCTTCTAAGGGCCGTCTGGTCCGCTTCGCCATAATGATCGCCGATATTGATCTCATAATAGCAGGAAGCCCCGCCGATTGGCTTGAGCCGTGGTGTCAGGCCAATGCCGGTCTCGTTATAGATCCCAATCAATATAGGGGCAAGCTGCTCCAGAGGCAGCGCAAAGTGGATGTGGAACATATTCGAGACCGGAACCTCCGGCAGCGTGGATACTTTATGGCAGCTGTTGAATAAGGCTGCCAGCTCCTTGGCCTGCTCATAGTATTCTGACATCCTGCCGATTCTCTGCCGGTAATAATACCGGGCCGGGACAATATAGGGATAGAGACTGATCAGGTCGCCCCCATGGCGGCGTTTCCAGATCTTCGAGGTCTCCGTGAACTCCCGGCTGCCGGCTAAGATCGCTCCGGCAATCCCGCCAATGCCCTTATAGAAGGAGACGTAGACACTGTCGAAGAGCGCGCAGACCTCGGCCGCCGTCTTGCCGTAGTAAGGCAACACTTCGAACAACCTTGCCCCGTCCAGATGGAGCTTAATTCCCTGCTCCCGGCAATACGCCGATATCGCTTCCAGCTCGGCATATTCCGGCAGCTGTCCGCCGATCTCCCGCTGCGGCAGCTCCAGCAGCAGACAGGCAACCCCCGGTCCCATCCCCTTCACATCCTCCAGGGTAATCAGACGGTCTGCACTGCCCAGCAGCAGCGGCTCCAGATGATGCAGCTCCTTCAGGCCGTCCTGCTCATGAATCTCCAGGTGGCATAGCGGATGATAAGCGACCTTTGGGCTGCCCTCCCGGTCACTCCAGATCCGCAGGGCAATCTGCTGGGCCATCGTGCCGCTGGGGAAGAACACGCTGCATTCTTTGCCCAGCACCTCTGCCATCTCCGCCTGGAACTCCTCAATCACCGTCCCTGTTCCGTACATATCCGCAGCAAGGCTGTCCTCTACACTGGCCAGCGCCTTCTTGAGTACAGCTGCGTCCCGTCCGCCATGTCCAGCAAGCTGCACCTGCGTCCTGCCGAACGCCTCCATTAAAGCATTCTCCTCGTTCATTTTATTATCCTAGCCCCCTTCTTCGTAGCACCCGATCTGTATGAATCCTTGAAATTATATCATTCCTCTACAAAATAACCGAATTATTAGAATGTTCACATGATATTCCTCTCCAGCAAGGTGAAATAAGTTGACCGCTGTGCTACAATATTGGAATTGCAAAGGCAATTGCTTAGGGAGGTTTATAAATTCACCATGCTTATTATTGGTATCGCCGGCGGGACCGGCTCCGGCAAGACAACGGTAGCGCGCTCCGTGATTGACCGTCTTGGCTCTGACAAAGTAACATTCATATCCCAGGATAACTACTATAAAGACCATTCTTACCTCAGCATGGCTGAACGCGGTGCCATTAACTATGACCACCCGCTGGCCTTTGACACGGAACTGCTGATCGAGCATCTGGATTGTCTCAAAGCGGGACAAGCCGCCTTCGCTCCCGTGTATGACTTCACGGTTCATGCCCGTTCAACCGAGAAGACTGTGGAGCTCGCCCCGAATAATATCGTCATTCTGGAAGGACTGCATGTGCTGTCCGATGAGAAGCTGCGCGAGCAGCTCAACATCAAGGTGTTCGTGGACACCGATCCCGATGTGCGTATCCTGCGCCGGGTGCTGCGGGATATCGAGGAACGCGGGCGGACCATCCGTTCGATCCATACGCAATACCTGACCACGGTGAAGCCGATGCACGAGGCCTTCATCGAGCCCTCCAAGAAATACGCGGACCTGATCATCCCGGAAGGCGGACAGAATCAAGTCGGAATCGAACTGCTGTCGGTACTGACCGAGAAGTATCTGTCCGGCGATCACCAATGGAACTGAATTAAGCCGCACCGGCTGATATGGTGCGAGGACCGTCCGGCATGCCGGACGGATTTTTTCTGCTTAGGGAAGTATAATTTATTCGAAAAACCGCACACATTTCTCGACGCGATGGCTATCGGACAAATTGCAGGCGAAAAACCGCACACATTTCTCGGCTCGAAGGCAGCAGGGCCCTTTGTAGGCGAAAACCGGCAAGCAATCGGTCGCCCGCAGGTGAGCTTTTCATGAAATCACGCCTCAAAAGTCAGGTTACCTTACATATGTCCCCTGTTCACACCGGAATTTTCACTGTTTTCAGCATTATCATCCATTCATTTGTTATATTTATTGACTGGTAACGCTTTATTACCGAAATAAAGGGTTGATTATTTGGTGATCATCCACTATGATTAGGTCAACGGACGGCATTAAAGTTAAAGCGATTTAACTTATAATTTGTCCACTATAATAAAATTGGCAAACTTAATTTTTATTTACCCTTAAAGTTAAAGCGCTTATACTTTCGACAATGAAAGGCTGGTGTGTCCGTGATTAAGAGTGAGAGCCGGCGGCAGACGTTCTACATGTATCTGTTCATTTCCCCGTGGCTGGCCGGCTTCCTGATCTTCGCCCTGTACCCGATCCTGTCATCGCTGTATTACAGCTTCACCGACTATGACATCATTCATCCGCCCAGATTCATCGGCCTCGCCAACTACACGGAGATGTTCCACAATGAACTGTTCTGGCGTTCCGTGAAGGTCACCCTAAGATATACCTTCATCAGCGTGCCGGTACAATTGCTGCTGGGCCTGGGGTTCGCCCTGCTGCTGCATCAGACCATCCCCTGGCGCGGCTTCTTCCGCACAGCGATGTATTTCCCGAGTATGGTCTCCGGTGTGGCCATGTCGCTCCTCTGGTACTGGATCTTCAATCCGCAGATCGGCCTCTTCAATTATATGCTCTCCTGGTTCGGCATTCACGGCCCGGCCTGGCTGATGAATCCCGATACAGCGCTGTATGCCCTAATTATCATGTCCCTTTGGACAGCGGGCTCGGGCATGATCCTCTTCCTCGCTGGTCTCCAAGGAGTCCCAGCCAGCCTGATCGAAGCTGCCAATCTGGATGGGGCAGGGCGCTTCCGCATTTTCCTGAATATTACGCTGCCGATGATCTCGCCTGTCCTGCTGTTCCAACTGATTATGGGGCTGATCGACTCCTTCCAGGTGTTCACGCAAGCCTTCGTCATGACGCAGGGCGGACCCAATTACTCTACCTGGTTCTACGTCTACAATCTGTATACCAGTGCCTTCAAGGAATACCGCGCCGGATACTCCTCCGCGCTTGCCTGGGTCCTGCTGATTGTCGTCATGCTGTTCACGGCGGTCATTATGAGGCTGTCTCGCCGTTATGTCCATTATGAAGGAGGCAGCAGCCGATGAGCACTGTTAAGGCCACACGCCCGCTTGACCCGTCCCCCCGGCTCCGCCGGAGAATCAAGCCCGTTAAGATTGCCAGCTTCACCGCGCTCCTAGTCACAACGTTTCTCATGCTGCTGCCGCTGTTCTTCATGGTCTCCACCTCGCTGAAGTCCAAACGGGAGATGCTGAAGTTCCCGCCGACGTTTCTGCCGGAGAGCTGGGCCTTACGCAATTATGTCGATATTTTTGAGACTCTCCAGTTCGGCACATTGTACAAGAACAGCCTGATTATCGCCGGCTTCTCCGTATTCGGCACCCTGCTCTCTTCGGCGCTGGTTGCTTACGGGTTCGCCAGGTACCGGGGGCGCGGCAACAACTTCTGGTTCATCCTGCTGCTGAGCACGATGATGCTGCCTTATCCGGCCATTATGATTCCGCAGTTCGTATTGTTCTCCAAAATGCAGTGGATCGACACCTTCCTCCCGCTGATTGTGCCTGCCTTCTTCGGCTCGGCGTATAACATCTTCCTGCTGCGGCAATTCTTCTCCACGCTGCCTGAGGAGCTGTTCGATGCCGGACGCATTGACGGCTGCGGCGAGCTGAGGATGTGGCGGACCATCGCGCTGCCGCTGTCTGCGCCGGCGCTGGCGACGGTTGCGATCTTTGCTTTTATCTACAGCTGGAATGATCTCTTGACCCCAGTGCTCTATCTAAGCTCGTCGGACAAATTCACGCTTCCCGTGGGGATGGCCTCCCTCACCTCATCGCGCTTCCGCATTCCGCCGTGGCATCTGCTGATGGTCGCCTCCGTCCTGGCTATGGTTCCAATCGTCACCCTGTTTGCCATCGCCCAGAAGCAGTTCGTCGAAGGCATCGTACTGACCGGTATCAAGTAAGGCAGCAAAGCTATCCCGGGTTTACAACACTTGAAAAATTCAGGAGGGATTGGACAATGAAGAATAAGATGAAGAGCAAGAGATATGCGCTGCTGCTAGCATCAGCCCTGACAGTATCCACAGTCCTGGCGGGCTGCGGCGGCGGCAAATCGGCAGGCAACGTGGCGGCTGGAGGCAGCGGAGCCGGGAATACCGGCGGTTCGGGGGAGCAAGTGACGATATCCCACTATACCATTGATTCCGAGGACCGGACTTTTATCGAGAAGCTGATCCCGGAATTC
>NZ_ASPX01000045.1:0-124272 GCF_000517965.1 Paenibacillus sp. FSL R7-277 | reverse complement strand
CAAGCTGCAGACACTGATTGCCGGCGGCAATCCCCCGGATGTGACGAGCCATTACGGATATGGCGGGTTTGCCGAGTATTATAACAAAGACATGCTGCTTGATCTGACGGACCTTATTCAGGAAGACGGCTTCAAAGCCGAGGATTATCATATCCCAGAGAATCTGATGAAAATCTATACCGTAAACGGTCATACCTACGGCATACCGGTCAATATGTACGTCACCCTGATGCTCTACAACAAGGATATGTTCAATGCTGCGGGCGTCTCCTACCCGCCAAGTGATTATGAGGATAAGAGCTGGACGTTTGACCGCATGGTGGAGGATGCCAAGAAGATGACACTTGTCTCGGACGATATCGCCAAAACACAGTACGGTGTAGACTTCACCTGGGCGGAGCGGGATATGCGGCCGCTGTACTTCGGGGCAGAGCCTTACTCTGAAGATACCTGGACCAACGGCGGTGTTCCTTCCGAGACGCATTTCGATTCACCCGAGGTCATTGCCGCTTACCAGAAGCTGTTCGACCTTGTGTTCAAGGAGAAGGTGTCCCCGACTTCCGAGTGGAGTAAAAGCGTAGCCGGACAAAACGGCGACCCGTTCGTCGCAGGCAAGATTGGCATGTCGATCGGCGGCTCCTGGAACCTCGCCGGGGCTAACGACTTCCCGTTCAAAATTGGCGTAGCCGCCGTGCCTTGGGGAGGCAACGACAAGGTGCGCAGCACGCTGTTCGTTGATCCGCTGCTGATTCTGAAGGACTCGAAGCATCCGAAGGAAGCTTTTGAATGGATCAAATACCTGATGACTACTGAAGTCCAGGAGAAGTCCATCGAGCTGAGCGGCGGCAATCCGCCAGTCAATACGGAAGCGGCTGAGGTGTATTACAAGCATTTTGACGGCATTGATCCGGAGGATGTGAAGAAGGTCTACGAGGGCGCGGTCAAATACGGCTATGAATCCTACAATCATCTGATCACCAACTACTCGCAGATCAACGACATGTTCATCAATGAGCTGCAGCCGGTCGAGACGGGTCACAAGACCCTGGAAGAGGTTATGCCGGTGATTCAGAAGAAGGTTACGGAGATCATCAAGAGGTAGCGGCCCGGCGATGGTTATATGTTTAGCGAAACCCCGGTGCGGCCTGTATACTGGAGATAGAATAAGTGGAAACGGCTTTGCCGTCCTTTTAAAGGACGGTACCGTTTCAGCGAGAAATAGAAGGATAATTTATCGTGTGAAACATATAAATTCTATATTTTAAAAGCACCGGACAATCTGCCGCAAGGAGCGCTTGAAATGAAAGTAAGTATTTTTGATGTAGCCAAAAAATCAGGGCTGTCCGTGGTCACCGTATCGCGGGTATTAAACGGAGCAACGTCTGTGCGGGAGAACAACCGCCAGAAGGTGCTCGACGCGATCAAGGAGCTGGATTACCGCCCGAATGCAGCAGCCCGCAGTCTGGCCAGCGGCAAGACCGGCATCATCGGCCTGATTGTAACGACCCTGCAGGATTCCTTCTTCGATGCTGTGGTCAAGGAGCTGAATGAGACGCTGGCCCTGCACGGATATTATCTGGCGATCTCCGTATATGATGGCATTGGCTCCGGCGAGAGCCACTACCTGATCCAGGAAGACCGGGTGGACGGACTTATCCTGCTCTCCCCGATCAAAGAGGACAATTATATTGTCGAGCTGAAGCGGCGGGGCATTCCCTATGTGCTGATCGACAACCAGCTGCCGGAGAATGACAGCTACTCGATCACCATCGACAACTTCAAAGGCGGGTATGCCGCAGCCAGCCACCTGCTGGAGCTGGGGTATACCTCCATCGCCCATCTCTGCGGGCAGGAGATGTTCCGCAGTACGCGGGAGCGGCGCGCGGGCTTCCTGCAAGCGCTGCAGGAGCAGGGCCTCGCCCCGTTCGAGATCGTACACGGTGAATTTGAGATCACCATGGGCTACGACACGGCGCAGCGCTGGCTCGCAGAGGGTAAGCTGCCGGGGGCAGTATTCGCCGGAGATGACAATATCGCCCTCGGGGTGATCAATGCCCTGATGGAGGCAGGCGTAAAGGTGCCGGAGGAGGTTGCTGTAGTCGGCTACGACGACCACTATATCGCCTCCCAGCTCCACCCGCATCTGACCACTATGCGCCAGCCGGCGGATAAGATCGGAGTCGCCGCCGCCGACATGCTGCTGCGCCGGATCAGCGGGGAGATGAAGCGCGGCTCCAATATTAAGATCGATCCGGAGCTGATTGTGCGGGAATCGACGAAGATTACACTTTAGGAGGTACAAACATTGGCTTACTACTTGGGGATCGATGGGGGAGGCAGCAAGACCTACGCCCTCATCAGCGATGAACAGGGCCGTATTCTAGGCAAAGGCCGGAGCGGCAACGGCAATCACCAGACCAGCGTGACGCAGGCGGAGAATAACATCCGCGAAGCGGCTTCCATGGCGCTGGCGGAAGCCGGGCTCCGGCTGGATCAGCTTCGGCAAGCCTATCTGGGGCTTGCCGGTGCTGACCGCCAGACGGACTATAATATTCTTCATCCGATGATCCGCCGCATCGGATTCACACAGTACACGATCAGCGGCGATACGATGATCGGCCTGCGGGCGGGGACGGACCGCCCCTACGGGGTGGCCCTGATCTGCGGCACCGGCACCAATGCGGCGGGCCGTAATCCGCAGGGCCGCCACTTCCAGTGCGGCGGGTTCGATTATATGTACGGCGATTTCGGCGGCGGCGGCGCGCTGAATATCGAGGTATTCCGCACAGTCATCCGGGCCTGGGACGGTCGCGAAGCGCCCACGCTGCTGACGGAGCCACTACTGAAGCTGCTCGGCTATGGGTGGGTGGAAGACATGTACGATGACTTCCTGGATCACGGGAAGCAGGTGCCGCTGGATGCGGCCCGCCTGCTTTTCCCGGCAGCGGCTGAGGGCGATGCCGCAGCGCTGGCGATCCTGAACCGCCAAGGCGTGGAACTGGGCAAGGCTGCGGCGGCCGTCATTCATCGGCTCGGTATGGAGAACGATGAATTTGATGTGGTCCTGGCCGGAAGCGTGCTGACCCGAGGCGACCGGGGCTGGATTCGCGGGCCGATTGAGCAGGCTGTGCATGAAGCGGCACCAGGCGCGGCAGTGGTCACCCTCTCCACCGAGCCTGTGGTCGGCGCTCTCTGGTCGGCGCTGGAGAGCGACGGGATCACCGTCAGCCAGGGTATGTATGAGACGATGCGTGCTTACAGGGAGTTCGAGCTTATTCCCACTACCACCAGACAGGAGTGATTCATTGTGACAGCGAACCAAGGTCTTAAGATTGCCGTCATCGGCGGAGGGTCTTCCTATACCCCCGAACTGGTAGAAGGCTTCATCCTGCATCATAAGGAGCTTCCGGTCCGGGAGCTGTGGCTTGTAGACATTGAGGCTGGCCTGCATAAGCTGAACATCGTGGGCGCTCTGGCGAAGCGTATGGTGGAGAAGTCCGGTCTGCCGATCGAGGTCCATCTCACCACCGACCGCCGCGAGGCCATTGCCGGTGCGGACTTCGTCAGCACGCAGATCCGTGTCGGTATGCTGGATGCCCGTGCCCGTGACGAGGCGATTCCGCTGAAATACGGCGTGATCGGCCAAGAGACGACCGGCCCCGGCGGCATGCTGAAGGCACTGCGCACCATACCGGTCATTCTAGGCATCTGCCGGGATATCGAGGAGCTGGCACCGGACGCCTGGCTGCTCAACTTCACCAATCCCGCAGGTATGGTCACCGAAGCGGTCCTGCGGTACTCCAAGGTGAAGAGCATCGGTCTCTGTAATGCCCCGATCGGCCTGATCAAGCAGGTATCGGCCAAATATGACACTGCCCCGGACCGGATTTACGCCGAGTTCGTCGGCCTGAACCACCTGCACTGGATTACCCGTATTGATGTGGAGGGTGAAGACAAGCTGCAGGAGATGCTGGAGGATACCGCAGGCTACAGTGCAAAGAATGTTCCGGCACGCGAATGGAACCCCGAGTTCCTGCAATCGCTGCATGCCTTACCTTCGTATTATCTGAAGTACTTCTACATGACCGATGCGATGCTTGCGGAGCAGCAGGAAGCCGCCGCACAAGGCGGGAACCGTGCCGAAGTCGTCAAGCGTGTGGAGGAGGAGCTGTTCGCCATCTACAGCGACCTTGCGCTGAATGAGAAGCCGAAGCAGCTGGAGCAGCGCGGCGGAGCCTTTTATTCCGAGGCGGCGGTGAACCTGATGCGCTCGCTCTATAGCGGCACCAATGACATTCAGACGCTGAATGTGGCGAACCGGGGCATCTTAGACTTCCTGCCTTACGATGCCAGCATCGAGGTCAACTGTGTCGTCACGAAGACCGGCCCCCTCCCGCTGCCGCTGACGAAGATTCCGCCGATGGCCAAGGGACTGATTCATGCTGTGAAGACCTATGAGCAGCTAGCCATCGACGCCGCCGTCACCGGTGACCGCAGCCTGGCGATCCAGGCGCTGGCCCATCACCCGCTCGTCCCTTCCGTGGAAGTAGCGATCGCCATGCTGGATGAGATGCTGGAGGCGAACAGGGAGTATCTGCCGGCCTTTTTCGCTCAGGACTAATCCCTTAACATCAATAAAGAGCCTGCTAACCACAGTTCACTCTGCGGCCGTACAGGCTCTTCTCTTATTTCTTTATGGTATAACGGTAGGTTTCGCCCTCAATCTCGAAATCCGCATATAGCGTCTTGCCACTCGACTTCACTTCATCAGGAACCTCGGCCATGAACACCAGAGTGCCATACTTCAGCGGTCCAATCGTCGAGATATTGGTATAGGTGAAATCTTCACCGCCGTTCTTCTCCATCGTCGCGAAGGTGCTATATTCATATTTGTTATCGTATGTAACCTCCACCTCCGCTACTCCACCCGCATTGATGGCTTGACCTGCGAGATTTTTCACCTTCAAAGTGATCGCCAGATAGGTTGTGCCCGGTTCCTTGGCTTCATAGTAGGTGTAGTATGACCCCGGATTCGATGGATTAACCTTCTTTCCAAATGAGGTCTTGGTAATGGTATACTCACCCGTTCCATCGATCGTGAGCGGCGTGCCTTTTGCGATCCGCTTGTGTTCATCGCCGGAATCAGCGGCTGCCGGGCTGTCCCCGGTACTTAGAAGTTCGGCCGTACCGCCTTCCTCTTTCGCTGTCACAGGCCTCACAACAAGGTCTCTCTTCAGCGCTTCATTCTCTTCCTTTAAAAACTTGTTCTCCTTCTTAAGCTCACTAATCTCTGCCTTCAGCTTCTCCGTGCGATCTCTGCCAGCGCCTGCACTGCCCGAAGAACAGCCGGTTACGGTTACCGCTAGCATAGCAGCAACGAGCCAGAGACCGCCTGACTTCATTGTCATAGGACACCCCAATATTTGTATTTCAACCTTCATTATTATAAGACAGACTCTGTGTCAAAAGATAGAAAGATATGTAACATCCCAACAGCTATTGTCGAATGAAATAGCGGATGGCCGATGCGAGCCGTAATCGTCACCCCCGGTGCTGCTTGCGGTACTGGAGAGGGGAACGCCTTGTAATGGCCTTGAACACCCGCCCGAAATGCGCAATGCTCTCAAATCCAATCTCCGCCGCCACCCGGGTGACCGGCCACTTCGTCTGCGTGAGCAGTACCTTCGCCTCACGGATGCGGACATAGTTCAGGTACTCAATGATGGTGAAGCCTGTCGTCTGCTTGAAAATCCGGCACAGATATGTAGCGCTGATGAAGAACCGCTCGGCAATCCCCCCAAGGCTCAGCCGCTCGCTGTAATGGTTGTCCAGATATTCGATGATACCGTATACCCGGCGCTGCCCCTCGCTCTGCTCCGGTGAGACCAGGGCGGGCTTCGCCCTCCTTATCCGCTCCAGCGTAATCAGCAGTTGCAACAGCAGCATCCTTGTATATTCAGTGCTCCAGCGCAGCCCCTCCTTCTGTTCCTCCTGCATCGCCTGGAGCAGGTCTGTGATGAGTCCCTGTTCATGCGCCGTAGGCCGCAGCAGGAAGCTCTCCCCTTCGAACACATTCATCCAGTCTGCCCCGGGTGCCACGGGCTCCAGATAGGCATCGTCAAAGCTGATCAGCACCCGCTCATGCGGAAGATGACTTCCGCCGGTTGTGCGGTGCAGGTGATTTTTGTTAATAAACACAAGGTCTCCGGCTTCCAGCGCATACCTTCCGTTACGGATATAATAGTGCCGCTCCCCGGATAGCAGATAATATATTTCGTAGAAATCATGGAAATGGTCGGTGTCCATATTGAAATGCCCGATGCGCCTCAGCTGCTCAATCTGAAAAATAGATTCCACCCTGCACCAAGCCCCCTGAAAGGATAAGATAAGCACACTTTTGAGCAAAAATGACTAAATACCGTTCACTTTCTGCATTTTCTATACTATAAAATAGAATCAAATCCAAGTAAATGGAGTGATCCCCTTGTCCAAAAAGAAATATGCACTTGTCGGCACTGGCGGCCGGGCTGAATTTTTCTATGGCGCTCTTGTTACCGCTTACAACGAAACCTCCGAGCTTGTGGCCTTCTGCGATGTCAATCAGACGCGGATGAATTTCGCCAATCATATGCTTACGGATAAATACGATTACCATGAGATTCCTACGTACAAGGCCGAAGACTTCGACCGGATGATCACCGAGACCCGGCCCGACTTCGTGCTGGTGACTACGATTGACCGGACGCATCACAAGTATATTATCCGCGCGATGGAGTTGGGCTGTGATGTCATTTCCGAGAAGCCGATGACGATTGACGAGGAGAAATGCCGGGAGATCTTCGATGCGATTGAGCGCACCGGCAAGAATCTGCGGGTCACCTTCAACTACCGCTATGCGCCGCATAACACGAAGATCCGTGAGGTCATTATGGACGGCGTACTGGGCGAAATCCTGTCCGTGAACTTCGAATGGCTGCTCAATACCCAGCATGGAGCGGACTATTTCCGCAGATGGCACCGCGACAAGCGGAACAGCGGCGGCCTGCTGGTGCATAAATCGACGCATCACTTCGACCTGATGAACTTCTGGCTGGGGTCGCAGCCGGACACGGTTTTCGCCATGGGCGATCTGCGCTTTTACGGGAGAGAGAATGCCGAGAAACGGGGCATCACCGAGTTCTATCAGCGTGCCTACGGCAGCAAGGCTGCCGAGAACGACCCGTTCGCGCTTCACCTGGACCGTAACGAACACCTGAAGAGCATGTACCTGGACGCCGAACACGAGGACGGGTACCAGCGCGACCAGAGCGTATTCGGGGACAATATCAGCATCGAGGATACCATGAATGTCATGGTCAAGTACAAGAACAAGACCGTCATGAACTATTCGCTTAACGCATATATGCCGTGGGAGGGCTTCATCATCGTGTTCAACGGGACTCAGGGGCGGATGGAGGTGCGGATTACCGAGCAGTCCTACGTCAATTCCGGCGGCAAAAAAGAAAACGAAGGCGCGCTGGAAGGCGTCAGCATTATGATCTATCCGCACTTTAAGGAGCCTTACCGCGTAGAGTTCGAGAGCAGCAGCGGTGGACACGGCGGCGGTGATCCGGTGCTGCTGAGCGATATTTTTGATAAAAAGCAGGAAGACCGCTTCAACCGCGCAGCTTCGCACAAGGACGGCGCGATGTCCATTATGACCGGCATTGCCGCCAACCGCTCCATGAAGACCGGCCAGCCGGTGAAAATAGACGACATCTGGAAGGCGTGATCTGGCGCGTGGCGTCGCAGCAGCGATGAACCCCGCACGATAATGCAGAAGCCCCCCTTTGATCACGGGTACGTGGTGAAAGGGGGGTTGTCTAGCTTTCTACTTGGCGCCATTGTATTCGGTTTTTCGCCTACATTTCGCCCACTCACCACGCACCGGCACATTGTGTTCGGTTTTTCACCTACATTCATTTCTCAACAAAAAAAGACCCTTCATTTAAGAAGGGCCTTCGCTTGCATCACGGTTAAAACCATTATGCGGTCAAGAGGACTCGAACCTCCACGATATTGCTACCACTGGCACCTGAAGCCAGCGCGTCTGCCAATTCCGCCATGACCGCAAAGAAAACATTCAATGCAACGCAAGAAGTAATATATCATGAATTCTTCAAAAGAACAAGTCTTTTTTATTAATCATGGTTAAAGCGGGACACAGCCACTTTGAGAAGGGGTCTAGCTGGTGCGTCATAGCTAGCCTCAACTTACAGTTGATTTTGTTATACCGCGTGCCCTACTCCAGTATATGGGTTATTTCGAGAACGGAGATTATAATAGACTTACGACGTCGGAATCCATTATAGGAGTTGTACTGAGTATGATCGTAAGTGACAAAGTTGGCAAACGAATTGCTACCCTCCGCAAAATAAAAGGCTTATCCCAGGAACAATTAGCGGAACTGCTCCATGTCAGTGCACAGGCGGTATCCAAATGGGAGACTGGCAAGTCTCTGCCGGAGACAGCCACCCTTCCCCTGCTATCCGCCGCATTGAACCACTCGATTGACAGCATTTTGCTGCCCCAGGAGCTTGTGGTGCTCTCTGCAATCTATACAGATGGACAGCAGGAGCTGGATGTTACCCAGCTTGTGAACCAGTTCGTAGCTTCAGACCGCTTAAGCTTAATCCCCGGGGAGCACCTCTTTCCCCACTCATGGGACGGGGTCGGGATTGCTCCTGGGCAGGAGCCATGACGCTCGCTCTTACCGCCAGAGGCGTAGAGACCACCTACGAGCAGGTGATGGGCTATTCGGGAGCCTGCTGGAGAATGGCTTTTGAACCGGTATGGGACTACAGTGCTGCGGATGCCCTTGTCGTCTATGACTACTCCATTCCCGCCTGCAAGGCTTATGGACTAAGTGCCCGCCGGGCCAACCGGTTGGAGCCGCAGCAGCGCACAGCCGAGAAGCTGGCGATTCTGGAGGATATCCGCCAAGGCAGACTGCCACTTGCGATTAACCTCAGGGTAGCGCCGGAGTGGGGAGTCATTACAGGATATCTGGCCGAGGGGGATGTGCTGCTGTGCCGCAGTTATTTTGACGATGAGACCTTCAGTGAGCTTGAAGCTGATCCTGAGTTCCAGGCTCATACGAGGATAAGCCAAGGGTATCTCCATGTGGATCAATGGCCTTACCGGATTATCAGGCTGGGAGATCAGATGGAGGCCCCGTCTGCACTTGAGAATCTATATGCATCGCTGCGCGTTAAGCTGGAGTCTATGCAGGCTGAGAGCCTGTCCAACAGCAGCTCTTATGCTATAGGATACAAGGCGCTGGAGCTATGGAGAGAGGGACTGCAGGATCACCCTTGGTATGCCGCAGCGGACGAAGAAGCCTTCAGCCGCAGGTTATCCGTCAATCACTTCTGCATGATGGCCCTGGCAGATGCCCGCCGCTGCGCCGCCGCCTACTTACGCGACTCTCTGCCGCTGGTGCATGACCCGCAACAACAGGCTGCCTTGGCGGCGATGACGGAAATCTATGGGGAATTGGCTGCCCTGCTGGATAAATACTATAAGGAGATGTCCGACCCGGCCATACTTCGAACAGCCGGCGCTGCCCCCAGAGCCAGTTGGACGGGCCGGCAGCGTGAGCAGCAGGCAGAGCTGCTGGCGAAGGTTGCTTCGCTGGAGCATCAGGGAGATACTCTGGCTGAAGTGGTGCTGGGCCTAACTTAATAGTGTATTGATGTATAACGGCTCTAGTGCCAGGTTTGGCCTGACGTAGAATTTTTGTGCAACAGACAGCAGCTTAAGCAGAAGCGCCGGATGCTTTTGCTTAAGCTGCTGTCTGAAGTTAGTCTAATTTACGGACCGGCCGCAGCACCGCATACCCGTAACCCTCGGGGAAATGCCGCTGATAATCCTGTTTTTCCTCTTCGTCCCACACATAGCCCATAACCGCAGGATCATAGTTCCAAGCAACTTCCTCAACAATACGCATCACCTGCCCATTATCCTGCAAGTAATCAAATGGCGGATGAAAAAAGACCAGGTACTCCGATTCCGGGATATCCCGGCATTCCATGCCCTCCGGAACCGCCCCGTCGTAGTCAGCCGCGACAAGGATACCATACAGATAGCCTTTGCGCCCCTCCTGATAGAACCAGCCTGCCGTCTGGCCGAGCTGCCCGGGCAGCGTATGGTGCGACATACTCTCCAGGGTTCCAGAGACCTCATCGCAGTCATGCCCATTCTTCCAGAATCCTCCGTAATTGTTAGATCCGATATCGCGGATGCCGATAAACTTATGCGCCGGTAAGAACTCAAGCTTAATCTCCGCTTCCTGTAAATGCACCTGTCTCATTCTATCCCGCTCCCTGATCAGATAATGATAAGGAGAGAACACCTCGGCACGAATGGCCAGCGGAATCGGCTGTGGAGCCTTGCGGTAAGCATGGGGAGTGAGCTTGAAGGCTCTGAGAAAGGCCCGCGTGAACGCCTCCTGAGAGGAAAAGCCGAACTTCACGGCAATATCCAGAATGCGTGCATCCGTGTCCCTAAGCTCCAGTGCCGCCCGGCCAATCCGGCGTTGCCAGACATAATCCCGCAGCGTTATTCCAGTCAGCGCATGAAATTGCCGGGTGCAGTAATACGGCGAATAGCCTAAATGTCTCGACATCTCCAGCAGCGTAGGCGAAACCGCCAGATCCTCCTCCACCCAGTCAATCATGCGCTGGACCATCTCATTCCATTCGTACATTGATGTCCTCCTCCTTTCACTGCTGATTTTAGCAGAGGCCTAGTGTGTAGATATGACTTGAGTTGCACAGTATTAAAGGTCGATCAAAAAGGACACCCGCAGGTGTCCTTTTGATATTTTACTATATTCGCTTCATTATTCGGTCTCTTTGGCTCGGTCTATCACTGTGAAGAAGAAAGGTTCACTCTCTTTCATTAATGGGCCGACTGCTGTCACTTGATATTGTGTATTTGGAGCAAGCTTGACATTCAAGAAGTGACCTTGCTCACCGAGCGTAAAAGCTTCTTCAATTACAACACCATCCTTAGTCTTAAGATAGAAACCTGAGATGCCGGAAATACGAGGAACATAGGCTACTATCACCGCACTATCACTATAAACCACACCAACCACCGTAGGTGTCGGAGTAACTGGTTTGCTGGCTACTACAACCTCAACAGGCTTGCTAGGGAGTTTTTCGTATCCCTTGGCGGTTACATATAGAGTCTCCCCTACAATAGGACGCGGATTTAATGGAACCGAATATTTCCCGCCGTATTCCTGACCGCTGCTCTTTTCCTCTCCAACGATGGTTCCGTCCGCACGTTTGACAACAACGATAGATTCTCCCTCAGCCGTGCCGAAGATTGCCCAATCGTCCTCGTATACTGTTTCCGTTACAACCGGTCGTGCCGTTACAGCAGTAGCAGCTACGACAGTGATAATGGTAGGCTCACTTTTTCTTTTTCCTAAAGTTTGCGCATAGACCATTAGCTTCTCACCAACAGTAAATGGCGTGTCGCCCCATAGGTATAATTGATAAACGCCTCCATAACTGCTGGAATTATGAACAAGTTTGCCATCTTCGCGGGTTATCGTAATTTCACTCGACGAATCTTCCGTTGTACCTCTGATGATTCTGGTATCATTATATACCACGCTAGTCACAACAGGCATCTTCGTCAGTGGCCGCTCAACTGCAGTAACCTCAAAACGCTCAGAGGTCCATCCGTTGTCATCATAAAGAGTCACAAATAATTTGTCTTTGTCCTTCAAAAGCAGGTTAGGATTATAGTCATATAGCCTGAAGCTGAAGAAAGAGTAAAATTCTCCAGAGTGAATATTCAGTTCTTTCCCATCCTCAAGCTCAACCTTAACTTTAAAAGGCTGCGCTAGATACATAATGCTACCGCTCAGATAAGAAACATCTGTGTACACGACTGGTTCAACCTTTGGTTCAGGTGTTTTCTGAACGATGATGATATCAGGCAGAACTAAGTCCTTCCCTGCTTCCACTGTAAATTCCTCTGAATAATAGTTGTATGGAGAGAAAGGGATATATACAAAGTAAGTTCCCGGTACCACGTTGTCAAAAGAAAACTCTCCGTCCTTTACAGTGGTAGCCGAATAAGTTCCCTTTGTATCCTTAGCTCCCCTTAAGTAGAAATGTTTGTTGAAGGCAGGAAACGGCTTGGTCCCTGTATAAGGCTGAATAAATACGCGCCCTGTTACACTTACATTAGCCTTAGGCACAGTAATCGCTCCAGATAGTACAGGGCTTCCACCCTTATATGACAAGGAGTATACCGCCAATTGCTCAGCCTCGCTAATTGCTATCGAAGGGATTGTAAGTTGTACTGTTGCTTTATTATCAAGCAGCGTAACCAGAGTAACCTCTACCTTATGAAACTCGCCATGATTGACCTGTTCGAGAACTGCGAAATCAGCAGCATCTGGTATGCTGTCCAGGTTCCGGTTGAATTGAACTTCAACCATACCATTGGCCGCGGTAATTCCGGTTACAGATAGCGCCGGTACAGGAGTTGACCCGTTCCCACCACCAGTACCCGGATCAGGAGAACCACCGCCACTACCGCCGCCTGGGCCAGGGTTAGAGGAGCCTCCACCCCCGCTGCCAGTTACAGGTGCAGCAGGTTGTTGTTCTTTTGGCAGCTTAGGGTCCGGTACACCTTCCGACAATACAACACTTTTGACTTGGCCTTCGCCGGAAATCTTCAGCTTACTCTTCATTTCCAGCTGATCAATGACAACATTCTTGCTGAAATTCAGAGTAGGGATTACCAGGTTTTCTTGGATAAGCAAATTAGCTATGCTGCCTGAGCGAACATTGAACTCTTTGAGGCTGCCGCCTACAGAAACCTTCTTAAAGACTCCGGCAAGCACCACTGTGCGCTCTGATGAAGATGTCTGGGCAGGAGGAAGCACGGTTACATTCACAAAACCATCGCCGGTAAGATCCTTCTCTTCAATAACCGCGCTGGATAGAATCTGTACGTCCTGCACAACACTTGTACCCTCGGCTACAACTCTCACCGCATGATTCAGCCTATTCACAGATACTGTGTTTAGTTTGCTGTTCCGGATATGAATACTGTTGCTGCCTCCGCCTTCAATACGTGTTACACCGTCTACTTGAACCTGTTCAAGGTAAGCATCCCCATCTGCCACCTCTTTAGCAATGACGAGGTCACCCCGGATATGCATATTGCGGAGCGTGACATTGGAAGCTATAATTCTTACATTATGCTGTACTGTGCTAACTGCAGCCTCGCCAAAAGTACCCGCCTTATCATAGACCACTGTGCTCAGCGCCAGCGCCTTCTTAATGACCACTACAGTCTCGGCACGGGTCATATTGCGCTGCGGTTGGAAGGCTCCAGCCGCATTCTTGCTCATGATCCCCTGATCCAGAAGATACTGAGCGGCGGGTCTGCTCCAGGCAGGGATAAGATTCGCGTCCTGTGCAGAGATGGAGGCCGTTGCTCCTTTACTATCAAAGCCTAATATTCTGGATAGGATAACTGCAGTTTCCTGTCTTGTGATTGGCTTGTCAGGACGGAAGGTATTGTCGCTGAATCCGCTGATATATCCTTGAGCGGTCGCTTTCTGCACTTCTATGTACGCAAAATTCTCCGGCTTCAGATCCTTGAAGCTGATAGCCTTCGTATCCGAATACTTATACGCTCTGTTCACTAGCGCTACAAACTCACCTCTGGATACTTCAGCCCCCGGCCGGAAGGTATGATCGGGATAGCCGGTAATAAGTCCTTGATCCAGCCACTGCTGAATATCGGATTCCGCCCAGTGTCCTTTGATGTCTGCCATTTGTCCGGCATCGGCGTAACTCCGTGCAAATGGTAGAAGAATAAATAATAAGACGATGAAGCAAGTATTTCTGAATGAACGATGGATAGCCAAGAGATTAGGTCACTCCCCAATAGAATTAGAACCGGGACTAAAGTCATGCTTTCTCACTCCAAACCCAGTACTTCTGGGTAATTCTACAAGCATATCCGTTTCCCTTTTTTTCACTGTAAAATATTTCACTACAATTAACCTGAATTCACAATTTGTATATTTTTAGATCATCCCGCCCCCAAAGACAGCCCCGGGTTGTTCAAAAATAATCCGCAGAACTCCATACCCGCACAAGCCGCCCCTCAGGTTCTGAGTAAAATAGAGTAAATAGAACAGTGAGGTGAATGACGAATGGCAAATTCAACAAAGCTCCGCAAGCGGGCACAGCAGCTGAAGGGCCAGCCGGTCTGCATCACTTTGCATAATGGGCGTTCCTATGTAGGGTGGATTACAGACCTGAACCAGGAGGCGGTGATTCTGTCCAGACCCGGCACACGTAAGGGGTCATCCCCGAAACGGAAATCCTCTTCAGCTGCGCGGAAAGCAGAGGTATCCGGTTTCATGCCTCTACTCGGCTCGCTGATGGGCGGGGGAGGCGGGGCAGCCGGTATCGTCGGCGGGGGTCTCGGACGGTTCATGGGCATGTTCGGAATGGTGCAGAAGGCCATGCCGGTGATGAAGATGGGCTACAATATGATCAAGTCAATCCGGCCTTTTCTGGGCGGGCTCAAGGGCTTAATGGGCTAACACTAATATTTTCAAAAAAAACGGATGTGCCGCCATTTCCCAGGGGCACATCCGTTTTGGTGTGGAGCTTCTTACGCCGCCGCTGGCAGCACGGTCTCCGGTCTATTTTTTGACCACCTTGAAGTTATCCGTAAGCAGCAGCCAATTCTGCGGAAAAGGCAGGCCCAGCTTCCAGTAGCTGATGCCCCGCAGCCTGAGCTCCTTGATCAAATCGAACTTGGCCTGAATCGAGCGGGCATCCTCAAACCATACCTTATGCTGCCGCCCCTCGTCATCGGTGTAATTGAAATGCGGCGCCTGGGCTCTATAGTCATATTGAATGGCTGCATTCCTGTTCCTTGCCAGATCAATAGCCGCCTGCGGACTGAGCGCTTTGGCATATTGTCCGCCCGCTACGTAAGGTAACGTCCAATCATAACCGTACAGATTCTGGCCCATCATGATTTTACCGGCAGGCATCTCGCTTGCTGCATAGGTCAGCACCTGACGGACAGGCCCGATGGGCGAGACAGGCATCGCCGGCCCCCCGCTATAGCCCCATTCATACGTCATAATAATGACGAAGTCAGCCACCTCTCCGTGGACCTTATAGTCATGCGCCGTATACCAGGCCCCAACCTGTGACGCGCTGGTCTTGGGGGCAAGGGCGGTGGACAGCAGGAAGCCCTCCTTATGAATGACCTCTGCCGCTTTCCGCAGAAAAGTATTGTACGCTTCACGGTCCTCCGGCCGGAGAAACTCCAGATCAAAGTGGATATCCCGGAAGTTCAGCCGCTTCGCTTCCGCGATGATGTTCTCAAGCAGCCGGTCCTGAACCTCCTGATCATTCAGAATAATGCGCCCGAGCTCCGAGCTGAACTGGGCATCCTCCAGATTCGTCACGACCATCATCAGCGTCACCTGTTGCTCTGCGGCAATGGAGGCGAGGCCGTCCAGGGGCGGCGGGACCAGCGTTCCGTCCCGCTTGATCCGGAAGCTGAACGGTGCGAGATAAGTCAGCTCAGGAGCAGCCTCACGCGCAGCATTCTGCAGCGGCTGGGAGACACTCTCTCCCCGGGGCTCCACATACGCGTTCACTTCCGCCTGCCGCCTCGGTCCAGGGGGAAGGTATAGACGGAGCCCGACTTGTAGCGGCTGATTCAGTGTCAGCCCGTTCACCTCCGCCAGCTCGCTTGCCTTCAGGCCGAACCGCTTAGCGATGCTGTAGAAGCTGTCGCCCGGCTGCACCCAATAATACTGCCCGGCAATCGGGATTACCAGCGCCTGCCCGGCCACCAGGCTTCCCGGCGCAGAGAGCTGATTCGCCTCAGTTATCGTATCAGTGCTTACTCCGTAGGCCTGCGCAATGCCATACAGCGTCTGGCCCGGCTGCACTACATGTATTTGCATACGTTCCTGCCATCCCTTCATAGTAGCCTTTTTATCTCTATTTTATTCGGCGGCCCTGCGGGTATGCGGAATCAGGCGGAACATGTAAATTCTTACATATGCAAAAAAAGACACCCCGGAGGGTGCCTTGCTGCTCATGCTATAAATGATCCTGATGCTATACCTGTTTGAATTCAATCCATTCAACCTGCAGGCCGGGCTTGACGAAGTCCAGCTTCAGCTCATACCGTCCGGCTTCCAGCTCAACCTTGACCAGCTTCTGCCGGATCCACCGGCCCTCCGTTCCGTTCGTCTGAATGGTGGTTACCGCTTGTCCATTCAGGGTCAGGTTACAGGCGCTCTGCGCAAGCTCAGGCTCAGGAGACATGATGCTGACAATAATGCGGTACTGGCCCGCCTCGTCAGCCTGAATGTAGGTCGGCCCGGACACAGCAGGGGTTACCTGAGCGTTCTCACTCAGCACCTGCACCTGCTCAGCCCCGATAGCCGGATCAGCCTTGAACGTATCTACTGCTTCGATAATCTCATGCTTTCTGGAGAATACCGGCGCCTTCATGATGAACTCACAGATATTGATCGCGCAGCGTTGAAGCTCCCCGCGGGTAAGCGTGCCGTTCTCCAGAGATGCAATTGTATTGTCATCGTAAGCATTAACCTCTGCCCCATAATTACTAACGACCATGTACAGATCGTTCTGGGCGCGGACCATCCAGTTCATATTCTTACGGTCTGCCGGCCCTCCGTTCACCACATCGTTCATGATCGCCCACCAGTCGGTCATGACGATCCCCTGGAAGCCCCATTCGCCGCGGAGCAGCGTGGTGTTGAGGTCATAGTTGGAAGCCGCCCAATGCCCGTTCACCGGGTTGTAGGAGGTCATGATCGAATTGGCTCCGCCCTGCTTAACTGCGATTTCGAAGCCCTTCAGGTAGATCTCACGCAGCGCGCGTTCCGATACGACAGCATCGACCTTACTGCGGTGCTTCTCCTGGTTGTTGCAGGCAAAATGCTTCAGCGTCGCATTAGAGCCGCCCTTCATAATTCCGCGTGTACATGCGGCAGCGAAGATTCCTGAGATCAGCGGATCTTCGGAGAAATATTCGAAGTTACGCCCGTTAAGCGGGCTGCGCCGGATATTCAGCCCCGGTCCCAGCAGCGCATCCACCTGGTTGCGCAATAATTCCTGGCCTTCCATAACATACAGTTCTTCCACCAGCTCCGCATTCCATGTAGCGGCCAGCAGGGTTCCAATTGATACCTGTGTTGCCTTAGCTCCACTGTCCATACGGATGCCGGAAGGGCCGTCCGCTGTAGCTGCAACCGGAATGCCGTAGCTGAACAGACTGTCGCTCACGCCCCCGAACGCCGATGCCGTACCCGGAGTTACCAGCGGGCTGCTCATTCCTTCGCCCCGGACAA
Organism: Paenibacillus sp. FSL R7-277; assembly: GCF_000517965.1. Lineage (NCBI taxonomy): Bacteria > Bacillati > Bacillota > Bacilli > Caryophanales > Paenibacillaceae > Paenibacillus > Paenibacillus sp. FSL R7-277. The sequence goes on along the minus strand of NZ_ASPX01000045.1, from coordinate 106,832 downwards.
TCGCCGCCAAATCTTGGTCGCTTAGCTGGGCAATGAAGGTGCTCATGCTAACTTTTCCGTCATGGACATCTCTCAGGGTATATCCCTGATTGCCAGTCTGCGGAAGCTGCTGCGGCAGATTGCGTTCAATCCGCTCCGCCAGATCCACCTTGCGCGTTGGCACCTCGGAGGAGACAAGCTCATACGAACCGTCTGCCTTGCGGGCACCCGGCTTCATCCGCATGAAGCTCTCGGTAGGCGCCATGGCCTCTTGCAGCTGTTCCACGACCTTAAGCTCATCCAACACATAGCCTTCTTGTCCATCCAGAAGCACTGCTGATACCGCTTTGACGCTGGTTCCTGCATAGAAGCGGTAGGTTCCGGCTTCCAGCACATAAGCGGAAGCGTGCCCGGTCACTCCGGCGTCATCATAGGAAGCCATGGAATGGAGCGGGAAGCTTACAGTAAGACGCTGAGACTCGCCAGGCTCCAGCAGCTTAGTCTTAGCGAAGGCTGCCAGCGCTTTGGCCGGTTGACCCAGCTGTCCTTGCGGCGCTTCAACATACACCTGCACTACTTCTTTACCGGCATATACTGCTCCCGTATTCGTTACGGTGACGCCGATTTCAATCTGCGGCTCGCCCGCCTGGTTCACCAGCTTCGCTTCCTCCGGCTCCAGCTTGAAGGTCGTGTAAGAGATCCCGTAGCCGAATTCATACTGAACCTTATCGGGACAGAAGGTCTCGAAATAACGGTAGCCCACATAGATATCTTCCTCGTACAGGTTCTTGAACTCATTGCCGTAGTTGCGGGTCGACGGGTAATCCTCAATGGAATAAGCGATGGTGTCCGTCAGCTTGCCGCTTGGCGTAACCTCGCCGGCCAGAACATCGGCGATCGCGTGGCCGCCCTCCATGCCGCCATGCCAGGAATAGATCACTGCAGAGATAGGGTTCACATAAGCGGCGTCATTTACCCAGCTCATATCGATAATGTTGGATACGTTGAGCACCACAATCGTCTGTTCAAAATGAGCCGTAACCGAGACAAGCATCGCCTTCTCATCTTCCGTCAGCCGGTAGCTGCCTGCGGTATCGGCATTATCCTGATCCTCGCCCGCCGTACGTCCAATGACAACAACCGCTTTGGCTGACTGGCTTCTTGCCTGTTTCACCAGCTCGTCCGTAAGCGGCATTTCCTTCTGGTTCCACGGCTCCGCAGCCCATACCTTGCCGCCGTCATCGAACGGATTAAGCCCGATCCAAGCCTCGTAGGCTGCAGCCAGCTCTTCATTCACGCTAATGTTCTTCTTGCTGCGCAGTCCATCCAGCAGATTCGTCGTATATGCAACGTGAACGCTACCGCCCGATCCTGTACCGCTGCGGTAATAGTTCACCTGTATTCTGCCAAAAACAGCGACGCTCTCACCGTTACCCAGCGGAAGCACCTGTCCCTCATTCTTAAGCAGTACCGCACCCTCTGCGGCTACCGTCCGGCTAAATTCTGCAAAACCCTCTAACGGCACTCCAATGTTCTGTGTACTCAATTGGTTTCCTCCTGTATGTTCATTTCCCATGCTGTGGGTTGATTCTATAGATAACGCCCTCCCTGCAGGGAATATACGTTGCCTTGAATCTGTATGGTCCATCATATAGCATATCCTTCTAAGAATATAAGCTCCAGCCAGATTATTCAAGCACCGCTTGCCGGATCGCCGGGATGCACATCTGTCTGCATAAATTTTTCCAGCTAAAAAGACACCTCTAATAAAAAAGACACCTGTGCGGGCGTCTCTCAAGCCTGTTCCTATGCAATCCGCTCCGCCTGAAAGAGATACGGCCGGATCTTCTATTGATTTTATCTGCGGCGGCGGCCCTTCATCATGCGGTTGTACATAATAAGAGCGGCAACGATCATGCCCAGCATGGCTACACTGCCTGCCGATTCCTGCGACATGCCGAACATAAGGCAAATACTTGTCACTAACTGTCTTGTCAGCAGCGCAACCGCAATCAGCATGATGGGCCGCCATATGTTATATCCTCTCACTTCAGCAACACTCCTAACCGGGATTTCAATAACCGTATGATTCCTCATTCCATGAACCATCAGTTTCTATTATAGCACAAGAAGGAATGCGCATACATTTTACAGGCGGCCAAGAAGGGGGGTATACCTTTGACAAGAACGTATGTTCGATATATAATGCTCACATATGAGGGGGATTGAGACCGTGGATGTAATGGAGAAACTAGAGATTCTGACCGCTTCCGCCAAATACGATGTAGCGTGCACTTCAAGCGGTTCCGACCGCAAGGGCCAGGCCGGGGCGCTCGGCAACACCTCCGCGATGGGCATCTGCCACAGCTTCGCGGCGGACGGCCGCTGTATCTCGCTGCTGAAGGTGCTTATGACCAACGGCTGTGTATATGATTGTGCCTATTGCATTAACCGCAAATCTAACCCCATTCGCCGGGCAGCCTTCACCCCTGAAGAGATCGCAGATATCACCATGCAATTCTACCGCCGTAATTATATAGAGGGACTATTTCTTAGCTCAGGCATTATGCGCAATCCGGACTACACCACCGAGCAGCTGATCTCAGCGCTTGAGCTGCTGCGCAATGTCTATCATTTCAACGGTTATATTCATGTAAAAGCCATCCCCGGAGCAGACGAAGCCCTGCTGTCCAGACTTGGCCTGCTCGCCGACCGCATGAGCGTCAACATCGAGCTGCCCTCGCAGGAGAGTCTCGGACGGCTCGCCCCCGATAAGAGCAAGGTATCCATCCTGAAGCCGATGGGGCTAATTACCAGCCGGATCAAGGAGAACCGCTCCGATATCGTCCGGTATAATCATGCGCCCCGCTTCGCTCCGGCCGGACAGAGCACCCAGATGATCGTGGGGGCAACGCCGGATACCGATTACCAGATCCTTAATCTGACGGAAGGCTTATACCGCAAATACGCACTCAAGCGTGTATTTTTCTCGGCCTATACCCCTGTAGTAGAGGATTCCCTCCTGCCCGCTCTAGACACCAAGCCGCCTCTGCTGCGGGAACACCGGCTCTATCAAGCCGATTGGCTCCTGCGCTTCTACGGCTTCAAGGCGAATGAATTATTGGATGAGGCTGTGCCGAACTTCAACCCGCTGCTGGACCCCAAATGCAGCTGGGCCGTTAACCACCGGGAGCAGTTCCCCGTTGAGATCAACCGCGCCCCGTACGAAATGCTGCTGCGTGTACCCGGCATCGGCGTAAGAAGCGCACAGCGGATCGTGAAGGCCAGACGGGCCGGATCGCTCGATTTCCATGCGCTGAAGAAGCTGGGCGTGGTCATCAAGCGTGCCCAGTTCTTCATCACCTGTAAGGATAAGCCGCTGGAGGGGCTGAAGGTAAGCGAGCATACGCTGCTTCGCTCACTCATGTCCGGGGAGCAGCTCGCTCTCCAGCAGCCGCAGGTGGAGCAGCTCACGCTGTTCGACGACTTTAACCTCTCCACCTTGCCCGCCGCCGGGGACTGGAACAGCTTCAACAAGGGAGCGAAGGCCTGATGTTCAAGCCGTCCGCACTGGCGTACACCTATGACGGAAGCTTCGAGGGTCTGCTGTGCTGTGTATTTGAGAGCTATGCCTGGAAGGAGATACCGCTGGCGATTCATGCTGAAGGCGGGGAAATAGGCCTGCTGCTGGAAGCGAAATGGATTGAGACCGACAAAGACAAGGCCGCACGGGTACTGAAGTCCCTGCCGCTGCGGATCAGCCGCGAAGCCGAGGAGTTGGTGCGTCTGGGCTTCTGGAGCTGCGCTCCCGAGAAGGAAATGCTGCTGCTGAACTTCCTGTATCTCGGCTTCAAGCATGGCCGCAAGGTGATGAATATGCTGGCGGATGACACCGTTAACACGCTGATGAAGGCTGTCCAGCAGCTCCGGCATGAAGCGCATCTGTATACGGGCTTCGTCCGCTTCTCCGTATACGGCCCGGTCATGGCCGCAGTGATTGAGCCTCAGGGTTATGTGCTGCCTGTGATCCAGGAGCATTTCTGCGACCGGTTCCAGGGGGAGAGCTTCATGATCTACGATCAGACCCATAGGGCTGCGCTGATTCATGAGCCCGGGCGTGAGGCCATCGTGCCCTTAAGCGGGTGGACCCCGCCCGAACCCGATGAGACAGAGGAAGCGTACCGCCGCTTATGGACTGGCTTCTATCATGCCATCGGCATCAAGGAGCGCCGCAATGACCGGCTGCGTTCCTCGAAGATGCCGAAGCGCTATTGGAAGCACATGGTGGAGATGAACGGCAGTAATGGTGTGCCTGTACTCACCGCGGCGCAGCGGAAGAAGGCATTGCAGCCGGAGGTCCCGGAGACCATAATCCAGCTCCAATCATTGGACAAAAAGAGCGCTCCGCAGCCATCAACATGACTACCTGAGCGCTCCTTAATTGAAGCCTACTATATTATTAATGAAATAACACGATCATCTAGAGCTTAGTTCAAAGCCTTCCATACCCAGCTCTCAACCTCTGGAAGGTCGATGCCTTCTTCACGGATGTACGCGTGATGCTTCTGCACCATGGCGTCCATCTCGTCAGCGATGGCCTGGTATTTGCTTGCTTCCGGCAGGCTCAGGACAGCTTCCTTCGTAAGATCGAAGCGGTCCATCTGGTTCAGTACACGCATATCGAACGGTGTAGTGATATCGCCATTCTCGCGGTAGCCGTGCACATGCAGGTTGTGGTTGTGGCGGTCGAAGAACAGGTCTTTGATCAGGCCTTCATAGCCGTGGAAGGCGAAGATGACCGGTTTATCCTTTGTGAAAAATTGATCAAACTCTTCGTCAGACAAGCCGCGCGGATCGAGCTTCTGGCTTCTCAGCTTCAGCAGATCGACTACGTTAATGTAACGGATCTTCAACTCAGGCAGCTTCTCATGCAGGATCGAGATGGCAGCCAAGGCTTCCATAGTTGGTTCGGTACCCGAAGAAGCGATAACAAGATCCGGCTCTCCGCCTTTGTCGGTGCTGGCCCAGTCAATGATCTTAAGGCCTTTGTCCACCAGCTCCTGAGCTTCGTCAGCCGAGAACCACTGCGGACGCGGATGCTTGGAGGATACGATCAGGTTGATCTTCTGGCGGTCATTCAGGATCTTGTCGAACACAGCCAGCAAGCTGTTCGCATCGGACGGCAGATACTCACGGATAAATTCAGGCTTCTTGTCAGCCAGATGGCCGAGCAGACCCGGATCTTGGTGGGTATAACCGTTATGGTCCTGCTGGAACACTGTCGATGTAGCGATCACGTTCAGGGAAGGAATGTCTTCTCTCCAGGTCTGATCTGTAGCCTTGCGCAGCCACTTGAAGTGCTGGGTGATCATCGAATCGACCACGCGCAGGAAGGCTTCATAGCTGGCGAAGAATCCGTGGCGGCCAGTCAGTACATACCCTTCCAGAATCCCCTCTGCCTGATGCTCCGACAGCTGGGAGTCAATGACACGGCCATAGGGAGCGAGGAATTCATCCTGCGGTTCCTGAATGGCATCCATCCATTGACGCTTGGTCACTTCGAATACTGGTCCCAGACGGTTAGACATAGTCTCATCCGGTCCGAAGATTCTGAAGTTGCGGTTCTCTTCGTTGAGGGTTACAACCTCTTTCAGGTATTTGCCCAGTACGGCCATATCCTGTGCAATTACTTGGCCTGGGGCGGAATTATCGAGAGTATAGTTGCGGAAATTCGGCTTGTGCAGGTCTTTGATCAGTTTGCCGGCATTGGTTACCGGGTTCATGCCCATACGTCTGTCGCCGGTTGGCAGAATTTCCGCCAGATCTGCGTTCAAACGGCCATTCTCATCGAACAGTTCCTCAGGTCTGTAGCTGTTCAGCCATTCAAGCAAGGCTGGTGCATGCTTCATGTTCTTCTGATCGACCGGAATCGGCACCTGGTGGGCACGGAAGGAGCCTTCGTTCGGCACGCCATCCCACGATTTCGGACCGGTCCAGCCTTTAGGGGAGCGGAAGACCAGCATCGGCCATACAGGGCGTGTAGTATCGTTATTTTCACGGGCATTCTTCTGAATGGCGGCAATTCTCTCTACGATTGTATCCAGGACCTTCGCCATTTCCGGGTGCATCAGATCCGGGTTCTCGCCTTCTACGAAGAATGCCTCCCAGCCGTTTCCGGCAAAATATGCGGTTAATTCTTCTCTGCTCATCCGTGACAGAATCGTCGGGTTGCTGATCTTGAAGCCGTTCAAATGCAGAATCGGTAATACAGCACCGTCTGTAATCGGGTTGATGAACCGGTTGGACAGCCAGGAAGCGGCCAGAGGACCGGTCTCTGCTTCGCCGTCACCTACAACGACTGCTGAGATCAGGTCAGGGTTATCCAGAATCGAACCCACGCTGTGCGACAGGGAGTAACCAAGCTCGCCGCCTTCATGAATCGATCCGGGTGTTTCAGGAGCTGCATGGGAGGCAACACCGCCAGGGAAGGAGAACTGCTTGAACAGCTTTTTCAGACCAGGGATGTCCTGAGTGATCTGCGGGTAGATTTCGGTGTAGGTTCCGTCAAGATAAGAGTTCGATACCATCACCTGGCCGCCATGGCCCGGGCCTTCAATATAGAACATGTTGAGATCATATTTAGTGATAACGCGGTTCAGGTGCGCATAGATAAAGTTCTGCCCAGGGATCGTGCCCCAGTGTCCGATCGGCTTCACTTTGACGTCTGCATCCTTCAGCGGTTCTCTTAACAACGGGTTATCCTTCAAATAAAGCTGGCCTACGGAGATGTAGTTCGTTGCACGCCAGTAAGCGTCAAGCTTTGCCAGATACGTTTTGGAGGAATAATCCACCTGTTCGATTGTTAATCCCATGTCTTTCCACTCCCTAAATTTTTCTTTGTAAATTGAATGTATCACTTCTACATTTACATCATACATCGGCATTTCAGAAATTCAATCTTTTTAGAAATTAATACGGTCCAATATTGTGAAATTTTGAACATAGTATGAATTCCTCTGCAAATCACGCACAAAAAAATCTTTATTTTTATAATTATGGATTAATTTGTTATACTAAAAAACGCTAAAAAGACCGGGATTCCGCCCGGCCTGCTATACCTCAGTTATGCTATTTACACCGTCCATCCGTTAATGCACAGATACGAAAGTGTTAAACTTCAGATACTCATAATGGAAGCGCATATGCGAGAATTCGAACGGCGTGCCGTTATCCAGGAAGAAGATCCCCTCCATAATCCCTACGGGTTCATTCTCCTTAAGATGGAGCAGCTCCTGATCATTCAGCAGCGAAGGCCCGGCAAAAATAGACAAAAAAGATTTGGTCACCGCCAGATTGCGCGACTCCTCCAGATAATGAAAAATCGACCCCTCAATAATCGTCTGGTCGAGATTTTGCACAATTTTGATCGGAATATATCCCGTCTCAATCATGAAAGGCGCACCTTCAAACAGGCGCAGACGCACGATCTTATACACGAAATCATGGGGCATCAGGAACAAATCCCGCTGAATCTCCTCCGTGGGCCGGATGACCTCGAAGCTCAGCACCTTGATCTCCGGCTTCTTGCCGTGCATCTGGAAGTTATCCGACACCCCCAGATTAGAGCCTTCGTAATTGAAGATCGAATCGTTCTTTATGTATAACGGATTGATGAAGGTGCCGGAGCCGCGTTTCTTGAAAATAATGCCCGAGCTCTCCATCTTCATCAGCGCACGCTTAATGGTACTGCGGCTAACCTGATACGCCTCGCTGAGACTGCGCTCATCCGGCAGCTTCATATCGGCGTACTGCCCGGCAAAGATCTTCGTTTTGAGGTCAGCAATAATCTGCTTGTAGACAAATTGGGTCATGGGGTTCTCCTTCGCCGGAACTTTGCAGAACGAAATATTCAAGATTAAATATATCATAATTTAGATAGGGCAAAAAGGATGAATCCACGGATTCACCCTTTTTGACGCTTGTTGTCCCAATCCCTATACCATTTGACAATCTCCCGGCTCGGTTTCTCCGCAACCTCTGCTTCCATGACCGTTTCCAGCAATACATACTGTCTTTGCACCAGAAAATGAAAGCCCATTCTATCCGATATTTGCATGTACAATAATTGCGCCTGCTCCTCTAACGGATAGCGGGTGCAGACCTGTTCAATGTGCTTGAAGGCCTGTTCATATTCTGCATTCCCCATATACCAGCGGACCAGATTCAGCTTCAGCCGAATCCACTGCAGCTGGAATCTCTGCCGCTCAAGCTCCGCCCACACATAATCGTACCCCTCCAGATATTCGCTCTTGAACAGCTTCAGGATTCGTTCGTATTCGGGCAGTGTGTCATTCGAGAGCTCTAACCCCGCTTGGATAAAGCGGTCAAACTCATCAACGTCCAGGCAGATTCCATTCAGCTTGAGCAGATAGCCGTCCGCCGTATTTTGCAGGAGAATCCGTTCTCTGCTGAAGGGCTCCAGCATTTTGCGGATATGATACACAGCCGTATATAACTGCGGATAGGCCCTGTTCGGATCAAAATCAGCCCACAGCAATTCAATCAGAGTGGCTTTACTGACCACTTTGCCGCGATGATGCAGCAGGTAAAAGAAGATTTCCTGCGCCTTCGCCGTTCTCCATTGCAGTGACGGAAGCTCCTGACTCCCTTCGTAGATCCGGAAGGCATCGAGCATCAGCATTCTCCAGCTTGTCTGCGCTGACGCTGCCCGGCCTGCCAGGCCAGGCTTCTGCTGAGCATTCAATCTCCGAACTGTAAGCTTCAGACGGTCCGTATGAATCGGCTTAAGCAAATAATCCAGGGCATTCAGCTCAAAAGCCTTGATCGCATACTTATCATATGCCGTTACGAATACAACCTGCAGATCGGGTCTCCGTTCCAGCAGCCTTTCCGCCAGCTCAATCCCGCTCAGCTCCGGTAAATGAATATCGAGAAACACAATATCGGTCTCGGTCTCCTCTACCTTTTGCTGCCCTTGCAGCGGATCGGTATATTTGCCGATAATCTCGAAACAACCAAGCGCATGCAATTGGCGTTCCAAAGCCTTTAGTGCCAATTCTTCATCGTCAATCAGGATTGCTCTCATTCGGATCTCCTTCGCAACTGGAAATCGGTACGGTTTTATAACCATTATACTTCAAATTTAATGATTTAGGGGCTGGAGGAGAAATGATCTCTCCTCCAACCCCTATCCATTTATTCTGTAACCCGTTGTTCCTTCTGTTCACTGTCGATCCGGTACTGATGGTCGATGACAGCCTCCTGGATGTCCAGGTAGGCCCAATGATTCTTGGAGACATCCGGGAATTTCACAGCATCTGCTCCATGGAGCGGGCCGCGGTCAAACATCTGATTAACAATGACTACAGCTTCCGCCCGGGTCAGGTAAGCATTCGGCTTGAAGCTTCCGTCCGGGTAGCCCTTGAGCAGGCCTGCCGACACATTGGCTTCAATTACCGCCTGGGCCCAATGTCCAGTGGTATCGCTGAAGCCCGATTTTCCGTCTGCCGGTACGGCAAGCTTCAGGTAGTTGGCTGCAGCAGCAGCCATCTCTGCTCTCGTAATCGGTGCATTGCCCCGGAATTTCCCGGCCGGATCACCCTTCATCACGCCCTGTGCATTCACAAAGGCAATGGCTGCTGCCGCATAATGGCGGACAGCCACATCCGGGAAGGGAGGAGTGCCTACAGCCGCACTAGCATCATAGCCCAGATTCCGGGCAATCATGAGTGCCATCTGCGAGCGCGTTACCCGTTCGTCCGGCTTGAATTGACCATCCGGGAAGCCAACGATATAGGATACATGTGTAGCAGGCGACTGATTATTGAAGTTGATAATCGTAAAGGTACTGAATTTGCTTACCGAGAATTCCAGTCCAAGCAGTCCCTCTTTATAGGTAACCGCTTTGCCTTTGACAACCTCTTTCGTGCCGTCGGTATGTTCAATGAAAATACCGAGCTGTGCCAGGAATGCATTACGCGCCGCTTCATTCTCAGGCAGCTTCACATCTCTTAACGGCAGGATCAGGGTTACCGCCCTGCTGGACAGGTTCGTCTCAATGGTCATCGGTCTGGCGACCACTTCGATTTTGTTGTCCTTCGCCACTTCGCGGACCACAGCTTCAAGCGTGGCTCTCTTCTCGATTTCACTCCGCTCTGCTGCACTTCTCACCGGCACCAGCCGGAAATAGAAGTCTTGTCCGATGCCTTCCAGCGATTCATTCGGAACACGCACAATTGCATTCTCCGTATAGATTTCCAGTACAATGCCGTTCTCTTTCAGCAATTTGGCGGTTTCCGCCGGAATCTGGACATTCACTTCGCTGACATTGTCCGCCGCATCCGGGATGACTACACGGGCAATGCTTTGTCCCGTCTCTTTCGCCATCTTCACCGCTTCTTCAGCCTTATCCTTGGTGAAGCGGACCAGATCAGTGATCATGCCATTGCTCTGAGTGGTACGCTGTACAGGCACTTTCGTGATGCCAGCTGCATTGGCTCCGCCGATGGCCACATCCACCTGAATCACTTCGGTCTTGGATGTTTCAGGAGCTGCTGGAGCCGGAGCGGAACCTCCGCCTCCGCCTGAAGATACAGGCTCTTGTCTGGTAATGATCATTGTATACGTATTCGTTCCGCCTGCGGAATCCTTGACGGTAACCAGAACTTCATTCTTGCCTACTTTTAGAGGGAGCGCTTTGCTCCATTGACCGTTTGTAACCTCTACCGGAGCTTCACCGGCAATACTGAGTGTTACCACAGCACCAGGATCAAGTGTAACCGGCTTAAATGACATTTCATATACACTGTTCGCTACGGATACATCATAGCTTGCAGTTTCAGGCTTGAACTCAGGCTGCAGTGTGCCGCTCGAAGGATCAAGCGATACGAGCTTCCCGCTTGCGCGGATAACCTGAATTTGGTATTGCCCCAGCTTAACGCCCGGACGCTTCGCATCCACAATATCTACCTGGATGATGTTCAGCCCTTCCTGAAGCGGCAGCTTGCTCCAGTCTCCGTCAGGAACCTCTACACCGTTCAAGCTAACCTTGCGCAGCGTATCGTTATCTCCTGCCGGGGCAAGATTCAGCGCAATAGTCCCCGTCTCATTAGGCACGGTCGCCTGATAGCCGCTTGGTACATCCGGCTGGAAGGCTGGACTCAGCGATACCGGCTTATCCCCTGCCGTTAATCCCAGACCGTTCTCCGGCAGCTTGCCGCCGTCGGCGATATATTTGCCATCCCCGCCTAGGTCAATGCCCGGCTGCAATCCCGTAAGCGGGTTATTCTTGTTGCCGTTCTCCGTAACATTGCCAAGCTCTGGATCGTAGCTCAACATGCCACCGTTATGATCAGCGGGAATTGAAACGATCAGTTCATTGCCGTTAATCTCAAAAGGTGCCTGAAGCGGCACGCCGCCGTAAGTGAATCCGGCCAGATCGGTCAGATCGTTGATCGGCTTATTGAACACCAGCTTGAGCTGCCCCGCTTCGGGATAAGCAGCAACGAGCTGAAGCGGAATCACATTGTTATTCTTCGTGATGCCTGACTGCTCGCCGGCCTGGATCGGCTTCAATTCGTTCAGAACGTTGCCTTCAGCCGTAACATTACCGGCAGCGGGATCGTACCCTACGATCAGCGCATCATCAGGACCAAGCGCTTCCTCCAGAACGACTTCCACTTTGTCGCCCTGTACGGACTTCACAGCAATAACCTTCCGGCCATCAATGGTCAGTCCGGTGAGATCAGCATCAGTCAACGCAGAGCCTACAGGCTGGTTGAACGTCAATACCGCGTGATCCGGCTGGCCTTCGTTTACCGCCACATGGGTCAATTCCAGCTGCGGTACCGTGAACGGCACCAGCTTCGTTTCTGTTCTTACTTCATCGCCGAATGTCTTGGTCGAAGTCACCGCCACATGGTAGGAGCCCGGTGCCAGCGGACCCGGCAGCTTGGTGTCCCACTTATAGACATCATCGGTTACGGTAATCCCTACCTCAAGGTCGAACAGATGCGCATTCGGGTGGACATCCACTTTATACACAGCAGCCGTAACCACCGAATCGAGTGCAGCTTGTCCGGTTACCGGGAGCGGGAAGTCTGCTCCATATACCTCTGTTCCCTTAGCAGGCGTCTGAATTTCCAAGGAATCACCGAACGGTCCGTTAGCAATGAGCGTAAAGTCGGACACTGGCTCTTTCCCGGGTGTCTGAGCCTGGATTGCCGACTCTGCGGCATCATATTCGATTCGAACCACAGGATCATTGGACAGCGGACTGGCCAGGGTCAGAATAATGACACTAGGATCTTGATCAGACACTACAGCATGCGTAACATCGACCAGTCTTCCGTCCAATGTCACTCTGAAGTCATCCGTAGTATCGGTATCATCCGCATTGAACTTGATAGGCTTGTCAAACTTAATAGATACCTGGTTGTTGCTGCCCTCGGTATAGCTTGCGCTATCAGCCACTGGCGGCTGCTTCACCAGTCCGGCAATGGCATCCTCCAGACCCTTACGGGCGGCCTCAACTTCTTCAGGAGACGCATGCTCATCTTCAAGGACAGCGTTGGCAGCATCCGTTGCAGTCTTGAGAACCGCCAGAGAGGCCTTTGTATATTCCTGCGGCTCAAGACCAAGATAGCCCTCTGCTGTCTCGTTGTCCTGCTTCAGCGGGGTTTTGTCCACCAGTGTTATGGTAGTACTGATGCTGGAGTTGGCATCGCCTTCCATACCGCCGTATTCAACGAGGTAAGCATTCACGATGTTATCAATCGGATAATCGTTCCATTTTCCACTTGCAAAAATATGCACTACATGTTCGTAGGTAGAGTCATTCGGCTCTCCTGCATCCCAGTTGTTATGCATGATATGGTTAGTACCAATCCCATAAGTAAGATCCGTCACTGTGGCAGAATCATTCCTCCCACCACTAGCATTGTAACCCTTATAGAAAGGAAGTCCGGATTTGCCTTCGTACTGCAGCTTTCCTTCAGGTCCGGTTACCCAGCGCCAATCACCATAACCGTTATATTTATTGTTCTGCAAGGTGAAGACACGTGTATTGGCCCGTCCGTTGGTTTCTGTACGGGCTACGTCCTTCCCGCCGATCCAGCCAATCCCTTGAGCCTTTTCCGCAATAAAAGCGTTCTCAGCCGGGTCAGTAATTGTCGCTAGATACCCTTTGCGTCCATAGTAGGTCCGCTCCTCGGCCTTCACTCGGGCATCCGTCCATTTGATGCTGTTTTGTGTCACATACTCATAGAAATGTCCATTTTTATTAAAAGCGAGCACAGGCCCCAGACCGAAGGTCAGGCTGCGTTCACCCGGCGAGGTCATCGTAAACTGGGCATTCTCCAGTATCTGCTGGTAGATTTCAACCGGCGCATTGCCTTTTAAGATGTAGGCTCCGTTGCCCCCGCTGGTGGCAACTGTAATTCCAGTGCCGGATGTGGCGAATGTAATCTTGTCACCTGACTTATAACCATTGATTACAACCGTAGCCCCGTCCATCATTTCACCGGAATCTGCAGTGATAAATAGCTCCGGGAAGGTTAGGTTAACAGCTCCGCTATCCGGATTGGTGAAACTCCGGTACTTCTCCGAAGTAAAAATTTGTTCCGTACCGTCATTCTCCGCGACTGCCGCATGAGCCACTGGCCCAAGCACCGCAAAGTTGGCGGTGACCAGCGCAATCGACAAAGAGGCGGCCAGACTTCGGGACCATCCTTTGTTCCATTTCTTCGATATTGTCATCTTTTTGTGTACTCCTCATCTAATGGGACTTTTATGGGATCAGCCGACACTTCCTATTGTTCATAGACCGCTTGCCTGTTACCTGTAAATTCCTCCCTTCCTATGCAGGCGTTCACCAAATCGTACTAACGGGATACCGACAGGTTGTGTATAATAATCTCTTAGTTTCTAATACTATCCGACAGTCCTCTACATTAACTCTACAAATCCCCTTTTTTGTGACAAATATCATTGCATAATTGCGAATCTTCTCCCAATCTTATGTTGCGGTTCATTTGAAAAGTTAAAAAAAGACACCCTAAGGGTGCCCTGGTTGATCCTGCGGATCGCTTATTTCCGTTAATTCACCGGGATATACATCTTCTGAACCTCCTGCACCCCGGGCTTAAACCCGAGATTATAGTACACAGATTCCGCATCATTTCCCTCCATTACATACAATCTCAGCAGCGGATAAGTCCCCTTCAGAGTGGTAAGGGCTCTTTGCAGCATACGTGTAGCCAGTCTTCTCCCACGATAGGCCGGATTAACGCCAATGCTATAGACTGCGGCCACATCATCCTGGAGACACAGCCGGCAATTGGCAATGAGCTGTCCCGTCGCCTTATCGAATACCAGCGTGGAGGCCTGTGTTAATTTCTCATTAGAGTAACTAGGATCAGTAGGCAGGAAATCTTTCATAACCGTTTGCTTCCGCCGGGTTGCATCCAAGCCCTCTCTAAAGCTCTCGAAGTCACAACGGGCAATCTCTTCTGTGAGAATAAACCGCTTGTCCCCGGCCTCATTCTCCTCTACTTCGGGACTTTCAATCCGCAGATCATCCTCCCAGTCCACTTGGAATAGTTCTGTAGGCCGCTGCATCCAGCGGCATCTGAATTCATCCGGCCAGAAGCCTGCCCGCGCGTATAGGTGAACCTGATCCGGCAGAACCTCATAGGTCCGTATCGGTTCCTTCCGGTCAGACCACTGAATCAACAACTTTTTAAGCTGCTTCAATATTCCGAATGAATCGTTAAACGGAGGGATTACAAAGAGATGGTAGATCACATTCGGTGACATCCGAACTCCGCCGATTCTACTCTCCCCCTTGTATATCCAAAAGGCATTCCTGCGCGGATTCGCATAGCTTTCCTCTCTAAAAAAACCGTTATACTCCATGTTATAATAGACGGAGCAATATACTCCCCACTCCTCGGGCTCTGCTCTCCGGATAGTCCATTCACCATTTAAATCGTAGGATATCGTATCTTCAGACCATTGCTTTACACTCATCGTGCACTCCTCCTTATACCTCCAGCCATCCGGCTGCACTCACATAGACCTTCCTTTTGATCTTAACAAGGCCACGTGCCCATTCAAATATAGGAAACTGCTATAAAAAGACTTTACTGTTTGTTTTTTTCTCAAATATAGGGTATATTGTCAGACCGCAACTGTCTTATAATGGAATTGGGCGGGATTCTTCGGTCATTTATGAACGCGCGTTCATAGCCCTGCCTGTCATCTATTATGAGGAGGAATGGTTATGCAATACGGTCATTTTGACGACAAGAACAAAGAGTACCTGATTACGAAGCCGAATACGCCTGCTCCTTGGGCCAACTATCTCGGTTCGCCGGAATACGGTGCGATTATCTCAGGTAACGCCGGGGGCTACAGCTTCGTGAAATCCGGGGCCAACGGACGGCATATCCGCTATCACTTCAACTCCAAGGACGAGCCTGGGCGCTACATTTATGTCAAAGACCTGGAGAACGGGGATTATTGGTCCGGCTCCTGGCAGCCGGTAGGCAAGGATCTGGAGCAATACAAGTCCGTCTGCCATCATGGAACCGGTTACACGAACATCGTCTCAGATTATGACAACATTCATACCGAGTCCTTATACTACGTACCGCTGAACAAGACCTATGAAGTATGGCGCATGAAGATCCGCAATGACGGCACTGCGGCTCGCAAGCTGGCCCTCTTCGGCTTCGCCGAATTCACCAATGACAACAACTATGAGCAAGATACCGTGAACCTGCAATACACGTTGTTTATTTCCCGGACCTACTTCAAGCACGATAAAATTCTTCAAGTCATCAATGAAAACATCGCGGGAGAGCAAACCTGGAGATTCTTCGGTGCGGCCGGAGCAGAGGTGGCCGGTTATGACGGGGACCGCGATACGTTCCTTGGAGATTACCGCAGCTACGGGAATCCGCTCTCCGTGGAGAACGGTCAATGCTCCAATTCGCTGAACTATAATACCAATGCCTGCGGTGCCCTGCAGCTCAATGTGGAGCTGCAGCCGGGAGAAGAGAAGGAAGTCGCCTTCCTGCTGGGACAATATGATGAAGAGGGAGCCTCCGGCATTCTTAGCCACTACCAGGATTTGTCCGTGGTAGACCGGGAGCTTGAAGAGCTGAAGACCTTCTGGCACAGCAAGCTTAACCGCTTCCAGGTGCAGACCCCAAGCAGCAATCTGAACCATATGATCAACACGTGGAATGCTTACCAGTGCTTCATTACCTTCATCTGGTCGCGTGCTGCCTCCTTCCAGTACTCCGGCCTGCGCAACGGGCTCGGCTACCGGGATACGGTGCAGGACATCCAGGGCATTATCCATCTGGACCATGAGATGGCTCTTGAACGCCTGCGGCTGATGATCTCTGCCCAGGTATCCAACGGCGGCGGGCTGCCGTTGGTGAAATTCGACCATAATCCGGGTCATGAAGGAACACCGGACGACCCTGAATATGTACGGGAGACGGGACATCCCCACTACCGGGCCGACGATGCCCTGTGGCTGTTCCCGACGGTTATCAAGTACCTGAATGAGAGCGGGAACTGGGACTTCACGGATGAGGTCATTCCTTATTCAGATCAAGGCGAAGCAACGGTGTATGAGCATCTGCGGCAGGCGCTTCAATTCAGTCTCGACCGGATGGGTGCCCACGGCATGCCGGTTGGACTTCATGCCGACTGGAACGATTGCCTGCGGCTCGGCGCCAAGGGTGAATCACTGTTCGTGGCCTTCCAGCTGTACATGGGCTTCAAGGTTTTCATGGGCATCGCGGAGAACAAGAACAAGCCGGAGGATGCCGCATGGGCGCAAGGTCTGCTGGAGGAGCTGGACGGTAATATCCAGAAGTATGCCTGGGAGAACGACCAGTTCGTCCGCGGCTTCACCGAGGACAACTATACCATCGGCTCGTGGGAGAACGATGAGGGCCGGATCTGGCTCAATCCGCAGAGCTGGTCGGTGCTCAGCGGCGCGGCCCGCCCGGAACAGGCCAAACTCGCCATGGACAAGGTCTATGACAATCTGCGGACCGATTACGGCACGATGCTGTTCTACCCGCCATTCCGCAAATACGGCTTGCCGGTAGCACTCATGGCGCTGTTCAACGCTTCGACCAAGGAGAACGGCGGCATCTTCAGTCAACCGCAGGGCTGGCTCATTCTGGCAGAGACGATGATCGGCAATGGTGAACGCGCGTTCGAGTACTTCCTGAACTGCAGTCCGGCCACCATGAACGACAATGCGGAGGTCCGCAAGCTGGAGCCTTACGTCCACGGCCAATTCGTGGAGTCCAAGGACAGCCCGTATCAGGGCCGGGCCCATGTCCACTGGCTGACCGGCACGGCCTCCACCGTCATGGTCTCACTGGCAGAGGGCATTATGGGCGTTCAGCCGCAGAAGGACGGCCTCCGTCTGGACCCGTGTGTCCCTTCGGACTGGACCGACTTCTCCATGGTGCGCGAATTCCGCGGGAAGAAGCTGAACATCCAGGTAGAGAACAAGCACGGCGTCCAGAAGGGCGTCTCCCGCATCGTCATCAACGGCGAGGAGATCGAAGGCAATCTGATTCCTGTGTCCCGGATGGCGGCAGAGAACGATGTACTGGTTGTGATGGGCTAGCTTCAAGCAGGTCCAAGGAACGGCATAGTGTATATACGAAGAAGGAGAGCTGACCCGGCGGGTGCTCTCCTTCTTTTCATATCATGCTACTTCAAAATCTTATTCAATTCCTCCGCCGACTTCCTGCTGTTCGCTCTGGCATAGAAGTAGAACGCCACCGTATGCAGAATCACGGATAACAGCAGCATTCCTGGCCACCAGGCGCTGATAATCCCGAACATTTCGACAGAGAACAGCCATACCATGCCCATTCCGCCGGCAATACTGAGAAGCGAACCGATCAGAATATTCCACAGCGGCTTCAGCGTAAAGTGATTCCACAGCACATTATACATCACCCCGAAGACTACGGCAGCGATAGCGGCGATACCCGCCAGACGCCACAGATACAACATCTCCACCGGCTGATCCCTGAAGAACACCGTTAACAGCAGCGTGACCCAGAGCGACGTAAGGGTAAATACCTGAAAGAATCCTTGCTTGATCTGATTAGCCATGATAATTCCTCCTAAAATCATTGATATAGTAACGGCTAACAGTGTAGGAATTATTATCTGTCAGCAGGACTTCCACCCGTGCATTGGCGGTTGCCGAGAATTCTTTGATGTAACGGGTATTGATAATAGTCTGGTTATTGATCTTGATGAACCCGGGCGTATCCAGCGCTTCCATCGCGAACTTCAGCCTCGTGTTCAGCAGGTACATCTCTCCGGTAATGAGCCGCACACTGCACATCCGGCCCTCCGCCTCTATGACTGCAACCTTGCCCGCTTCCAGAGTGACCTGGCGGTTATTGCTGGCATTGATGACTGTGATCCGCTTCTCTGCCGCCTGAATCGCTGTCTCAAGATTCTTCCATTGCACCTGTTCCGCCGGATGCGTAACGACCTTGGCCGATCCCCGATCCATACCTGGGTCTGCTTCAAATCTAATCTCCAACTGTCACTGCCTCCTCTCAACACCCATATTATTATCCTAAAAGCATCTTGACTATCAATCTGCGTTTTCTTGCAGAAATCCGGCGTTTTGTTTCATCAGAGCGCTGCCGACAGCCAGCCGGACGCACGAACAAGACTGCCGGGAGCTTCCCGGCAGCCTGCCTGACTATCTTTTATAACCTCGGATCGATCTCCTTCTCCTTCGTCACCTCGAACAACAGGTTCGCGGCAATCTGCTTGTAGGTGCTGTTGTCAGCCGAAATCTCCTCCAGCTTAATCTCCAGCAGCTGCTTACCCAACCGGTACTCGGCAAGAGACGTCCGCAGCTTGGGCACGATGTTCTTCTGCTTCATCAGCTTGGAATACTTGTGCGGGAATCTGTAGTCGTAGCCGTAAATAATGGACAGGTACCCCGGATTGCGGACCTTCAGGTAAGGGACCACTCCCGGTTGCTCTTGCTCCGGCTTGATGACGATGCCTTCCATCTGCTGCTCTACGGTAATTGTGGCGAAGAACGCCTCTGCGCTGCGGTACGCTTCCGGGTCCTTCAGATCCAGCACCAGAATCTCATCATCATTCAGGAAGCGGTATTGCTCCGAGGTCGCCCCTTCAGGCACCCGTTCCTCCCCACTCTCCAGCACTTCCTTCAAGATGGCAAACGGCTTATAGTCCAGCTCCGCATCCCCGGCATACAGCTCCAGCTGCTGCTTATACACCCGGTAAGCTTCATCCCGCTGGTCAAGCCCCACGTAAGAGTCCCGGATGCTGCGGACATGCTTATACGTCTGGTATACATGAGCTCCGTAGCTGGTGTTAAGCGCTTCTTTGGTCAGATGATGCTGGTCCTGCTCGAACCCGCTGGCTTCATATTCCCGGATCAGCTCACCGAGCGATTCCTCGAACCCGTGCTCCCTCAGGAACGCAAGCTCGCTCTCCAGTGCCCGCCCAATCGGCTGGAACTGGCGTTCAATCAGCCCTTCCCCTAGCGCCTTCCAAGGCAAAAGCTCCCCGTCCAGCAGCAGCACACGGATGCCTTGCTCCGCCATATACGTTCCGAACCGCTCCAGCAGCCCTTCGTAAACCGGCGTCAGATCGACAGCTTTGACCTTATAACCGTTGCGGCTAACCGCATAGCAATGCTCTACGTCCCGGTACAGATACACCGTGCAGCGCGATCCCATGTACTTGGGCTGAAGGACCACCTCGTACACCCCGCGTCCGGCAAAATAATCCAATCCCTTGCGCAGCGACTCCAGCTCGCCCGTTGCTTCGTCTTTATCCGCCGGCGACATCGTCCCGGAGATGAAGTTGACCTTATTCTGCGAGGAATAGTGCAGTCTTCGCATGGACTCCGTATCCAGCTCCTGCAGGGAGACCTTGTGCTCCTCGCGGAAGAGAACCGGCAACTCCTCCTGTAATAGAGGCTGCTGGGATTTATGGCTTTTGTAGAACGGCTTGAACGTAATATGGACAGAAGTCAGCCCGTTCCCATGCACCGCTCCTGTGTCGAGATGAAGCTTGTTCTTAATGCGGAACGTCTGTTTGGCAGCAATATGTCCGAACAGATGGAACGGATGGTTCCCCTCCGCCTCCTCCTTCAGGAAGCCGAGCTGCTGCTCGTACGCAGACTCACGGTCCAGCCGGAAGTTGCGCTGATGGCGCAGCGAATTCGTATCCAGCTTCCCGACATACTTATTGCGGCAAGGGGCATGAGTCACATAGAAGGAAGGCCCCCGATTCCCGATATAGCGGTAAAACGGCTTCGCACTCTCCACCAGCACGGAGAATTGACGGAACAGCTCCTCATCTTCCTGTAATACCTGAGTGGAATCGAAATAGGTTCTCAGCAGCTCCGGCTCAGTCCCCTTGATCTCCCCCCGCAGGTACTTGTAAACGAAATTCTCATGGTTACCCATTACGAACAAGAAATGCTCCTGATTGCTATACAAGAACCGGGTGATCTCCCGGGTCTGCTTGCCCTTATCGATCCAGTCGCCCGCCAGGATGATCCGTGTATTCTTCAGCTTATCCGTAGCGCTTAGCTTCCCTTCTTCAATCCGGTAGCCGTAGCTGCGCAGCAGCCCTTGCAGCTCTTGAACACACTCGTGTACGTCCCCGACCACAATGTATTCCTGCTCCTGTGGAAGCACCGCAGCGGCATACGCCTCCCAGTCCTGAATGTACACCCGGTACTCCGGGTTCGGCCGCTTTTCCCCCGTACCTTCTGTACCTTCAACACCTTCCAGCAGAAAATCCTTCGCCCGCACCTTATGAATGCTATGGTAGCCCTCGCGGGACAGCACCGGCAGCACTTCCCGGCGCAGCCGGTTCAGGTGACCCGATATCAGCTTCTTCGAGCGCTCCGAGGCATAATAATCCTCCCGTTTGCGGTAATCGAACAGAATGACCTCCAGATTATACTGGTTCTCCTGAGCAATCGCCCGCACCTTACTGCGGTAATCCTCCGCGAGACCAATCGTATCCATAATGACAAACTCTGCATTAATCGGCCAGGAGGTGACCCGCTTCAGCCGCTCGAACAACAGCGCGAACGTATGCGAGCTGGCCTCCAGCATAACCTGGTCGTATTTATCGTAGTCATAGCCCAAGAGCTCCTGACGGATCAGGTCCGAGGAGAGGTACTGCACATTCGTGCGCAGACCTGTAGTGCTGTCCTCAAGCCTGAGCTGCGGGATCAGAACTTTTTTGGCAAAAGTAGACTTCCCGCACTCCGTCGCTCCCACCAGCATGAATATCGTGTGTACCTTCGTCTGAATGTCCATGGTCTAACCCTCCTGTCTGCGCACAATCGCGCTCTGTGTGGTACGAATGTCGCCTACCCGGTCACCCACGAGCGAGAACTCGGCTTCTACGCCCAGCCCTTGAAGTGTGGCAGTCAGCCACTCTTCGAACGCCGCCTGACCCTTTTCCCACTTGTGATCCTCATGCCGGAAGCCCTCCAGCTGATAGTAAGGATTGAAATCCGCATTCGGCGTAGTCACAATCAGCTGCCCGAAATCAACATGGCGGATGATCTGCCGGATCAGCGCAGCCGCTTCCGTCTCGCTCATATGCTCCACAACCTCAGTCAGTATGATATCCACCTGCTCTCCGTTGTACAGCTCCAGGAAATGCTCCAGCGAGCGGAAGGTGACGATGTTATCGAGCTCCTTGGCCTTTGCCTTCCGGTTCACGACCTCCAGCAGCTCCTCGTTGATGTCCACCGCATAATAAGCGCCTTCAATCTTCCCGGCATACGGAATGGCGTAGAAGCCTTCCCCGCAGCCGATATCCAGAATAGGCTTATCGAACGGAAGCACACCTGAGATGAACGTCCGCCGCTGCATCGCCGTACTGCCATATTCCAGACCGATCGGATACAGCTCCGTTTGCTCGACCGCCGCCTTGTACCGCTTGAACTGCTCCCGGGTCTTCAGGAGATTCCGGGCGAACAGGCTGCGGATATAGAAAGGGGCGTCCATCACGTTCAGACTGCGGATATATTTGTCCAGAATCCGTTCTGAAATATCGATATATTCATCTCCGAAGATCGATAAGAATAAGGACAGCACACTGACCACATGCAGGAGGTGGTATAAGCTTTTATGCGTAGTAATGGTCAGGGAATAGCTCTTATGCGCCTGATGCTCCAGGGTGAACGAATAATCCTTCAGATGCTGCTTGAAGAACCGGATGTAATGCAACCGCTCGACATGAATCATCTGAACGGTAAAAGAGTGCTCATACCCCTCCGCATCCCGCTCATCCCGCGCCTTGAACGGGGTAGAGAAGAACTCATTCACCGCATTCAGCGGGAATAACGGGGTGTTGTAACGGGAGACATTGAGGTACTCGAAGCTCTCACCCTCGTTCTTTTTATAGGAGACCTCATTGTCAGCATCCTTGAAATACACATTATAAGTAGCCTCATCCGAATACCAGCCGTAGGCGATACCCTGGCGGACCGGGCGCAGCTGCATGCCGCTCTGCGGATTCTTGCGGATGATGAAGCTCATCTGCGGGTTCGTTGATCTCAGTTGTACAATAGCCATGATTGTGTTCCTCCTCTACAAATTCAACCCCCATACTTCCTGCAAGGCCTCCCGGAACAGAGCATCAAGCTCCCGGTCCCGATTGTCCGTCTTGGCACTGAGGTATGCCGCCGCTGTCTTCTCCAGCCCTTGCAGCTGCTCCTCCAGATACTCGTTAATCACACTCAGCCGCGGCTCCAGGTCCAGCTCCTCACCCGACTTTTTCCGGGCCAGCAAATGCTGCACGACCTGCCATAGCTCCCCATCCTGCGGGATCAGCCGGTCTACCAGCACATCGAATGCCATCGGCGGCATCTCTCCGTACCGGTGAATCCACTCACAGGCCAGCACCGGGCGCAGCACATAGAAGTACTTCTTGATCTTCACCTGCTCACCCTGGAGGTAATCCCGGTAGTTGCCTTTGGCCATATTCAGGTAATGGTACATACAGGCTTTCGGCGAAAAGGTATACGGTGAAATCCCCCTAAGCTGCTCCGCCACACTGAACTTCTCAGCATACTGGATCGGGGATTGCAGCCACTCCAGCAGCGGCGGGTTGGATTTGTGGAACAGCTTCAGCGCTTTGCGCAGATCCCAGCCGCTAAAATCCAGCATATTGTTAATAGGACGCTCTATGACATCTCGTGCATCCCATATGGATAAATACCACTCCGGCCGATGCACATAGATGAACCGCACATCGTAATCACTGTCCTGTGAGGGGAACCCCCACGCCCGGCTGCCCGATTCACAGGCATAGAGGATCGTCACTTGCTCCTCTTGTTCAATCTGCTTCAATTGCTCATGGATGAGCGTATTGATAGAATTCATGCCATCCCTCCGTTCCAAGTCGGTTTCGCTGGCCTTATCTTCCCTCATTTTGCCAAGGAGGAACAGGGTGAAAGTATGGCGGCAGACAAAAATCTTCCATTTCATGCAACTCTGGTGCTTAATAGAGGTATTAACTATTACAACTCATGAATGCGCTACAGGCTGGAGGTATACATATGGCCAAGGAAAGCTTCGATAAAGAAATACAGTTTCTCCGTATGCTGTCACTAGCCGGGGGAGCTTACAGCAGGCAGCAATTCGCCGAGCGGCTCGGCATTTCCGTACATACCTATGACAAAACGCTGCGCAATCTCAAGGAGATGGTGACCGTCCTGCAGCAGGATCTGACCGCAGAACAAGGCACCGAGCTATCTGAATGGCTCCGCTACAATTACTATGAATCGGCCGATCCGCTGCTCCTGTTCCTGTTCCGGGCGAAATCGCTGAAGGAGACGGAGAGTATCCGGCTGACGCTGCTGTTAACCGCACTTCAGAGCGAGGAACTGACGGCCAAGGAACTGCATGACGGCTGTTGTGACCAGATGCCCGCCGATTCGCCGCTGCCGGACGAGAAGACCATCCGGGGAGACCTGAAATACCTGGAGGAGGTCGGCGTGATTGTAAGAGTGAATGAGAAGCGTCCCTACCGGTACAAGGCAGCCAACGAACTGCTGGACCAGCTTACGGATGACGAGCTGCTCGACCTGTTCGATTATGTAGATGTCATTGCCAATACGCAGATTCCGTCTGTCCAGGGTTACCTCCTGCGTGACACCTTGAAGAAGGCACTGCGGATAAGGGACATTCTCCCCGAAGCCACGGAGACCCACCGGTACAAATACCATTACCATTCACGGATTCTGGATGAGGCTCATCTCTATACGATCCACGGGGCGATCCAGCAGCGGCGGAGAATCAAATTCCTCTATCTGTCGCCCAAAAAAGGCATGAACTACACCTCCCAGAACACCAATCCCCTCTTCGAGCGGGAATCGGCAGGGATTACGGACAGTCTGCTTCCGCTGCGTGTCGTCTACGATCATCAGTATGGGCGCTGGTATCTGATCGGCTATCACAGCCGGACCGGGATTAAGAAATTACGGATGGACGGCCTGACCCAGATTGAAGAGGGCGAGTCTGTAGAAGAAGAGGAGTTTGCGCAGAGACTTCAGCAATTAGAGGCTCTGTTGGAGTATAGCTGGGTAACAGATACCAACCGTGCGGTGAAGGTCGCCGTCAGATTCTATAACCCCAGCCGGTCCGGCGCCAACTTCATCCGGGAGCGGGTCGAGGCGCAGGGGCAGTGGGGAACCATTACGGAGGAGTCCGATACGACCTTCCTGTACGAGATTACTGTGAACGAGATCTTTGAGATCAAGCCGTGGCTGCGGAGCTTCGGCTCTAGCTGCGAGATTCTGGAGCCCCGCTGGCTGCGCAAGCAGTTCATAGAGGAATGGAAGGAGATTAAGAGCTACTATGAATCCCTTTGAGAAAATATTCAACTTCCAGATCATCTCCCGCCTGGAAGAGGCCGGCTCCCTGGCGCTAACCTCACAGGAGCGTTCCTGGCTGAAGACGATGCTGGGGCATCCGGCGGCGGCTGAAGCTTTTTCAACAGAAACCTTACGTAAACTGAACTCCCTGCTGGAGCCTGAAGCTTCTATTGAAGTAGGAGAGATCATCATCGAGAAGGCCCGCAGCAAGGAGCGCCAGGTCTATCATCCGCTGCTCCGCCCCCTGCGCCGCATCATCATGCAGAATCAGGGAATTCAGCTCACGTATGCGATCAAGCATGGCGGGGAACGGACCGACCCATCCGGCTTCCCCCACAAGCTGGAGTACAATATGTATAAGCGGGAGTGGTACTTACAGTGGTACAGCAACCGGCAGCGCTCACTCATGTCCACGAAGCTGCGGAACATTGTGTCTGCCGATCCCGCCCCCATCCCCGCCCACCGTATAGAAGGCCTCAAGGCCCGGATCTCACGTCTTCTAGACGGTCTGAGAGAATCCACCTGTATTCAGGTCATCCCTGTCTACAATGCCGAGCTGTCGCGGATCTTGTCCACGTTCTCCTGCTTCGATAAGTCCGTGGCCTTCGATGAAGCAACCGGGATCTACCGCATCACCGTCCACTACATGAGAGACGACAGCGAGTTCCTGCTCTCCCGCATCCGCTTCCTGGGTCTGCGCGTGAAGATCACTGAGGGCGAGCAGCTGAAGCAGCGTATGCTGAAGTCAGCGGAGATGGCGGTGGGAAGGTATGGGGAGATGGAAGAGTGAGGTCTTTCGATAGGTCGTTATCATTTAAACATGGTGCTCATCAGCCAGCACTTCAATCATCATCATCGTTCCGGCCTTGAACCCGGACACAAATGCAGCCGTCATATCCATTCCCTGCACTTGGGAATACAGTTCCAATAAAGACTCCAGTTCCTCGAACTCGCCCGAGGACAGTTTCTGCCTCCAAGCCTCAAGAGATTCAGTAATCTGCTTGTTAAGCGGGCGGTAATGAGGGTCTTTGGAGATCATATCTTCACCGGGGAATAAACTGCCATGATATAGCGATTCAAGAATATTCGGCATTGGGGCCTCCTTTCTAATATACAAAAAAAATTCGAACTGAAAATGCTCGTCTTACGCATAAGCGTACCGAATAAAAGGCAGTTATGCGATACGCTTATACGTAAAGTCAATAAAATATTCAGGATGAGTGAGGGATTACTATGGGAAAAAGAATAGTGGTAAACATAGCTGATTTAGCTAAAAAGCATAAGATTTCGATGCGGGAGTTGTCTAGACTATCGCATGTCCGCCATGCTGCATTAAGCGAACTGGCCAATGGAAAACGAGAAAGTATTAATTTTAGCCATATCATTAGAATTGCAGAGGCTTTAAATATTCAGGATATACGGGAGATTATTGATTTGGTTGATAGTAAAGAGAACGATTGATATGAAGATTATTGTACAAGCGGAACAGCTATTTTCATATGGCATGAATATTAAATTTGATTTTGGTGGCATGTAAGGCTATAATACGTTTAAACAATTAAACATTATAACGGAGTGAGCCATGAGCGAGTCGATAGGTAATCAACAAGTCATTGATATTTTCGAGAATCTAAGCCCTTATCTTCAAGGTCTGGGAGATCCCGTTCGCCAGCGAATCATATCGCTGCTCATTGACCGAGACAGCATGAACGTATCACAGATTGCAGAGCATGTTCCCATGTCACGCCCTACAGTCTCTCATCACCTGAAAATATTGCGCCAATCCGGGCTGCTGTCGGTTCAGAAAAAAGGGACTGAGATGTATTACAAACTGGAGTTCAACGATGCTATCGAATTGCTCAAACAGCTCGTTCATCTCGTAGAAGTGGAATGTCAGAGCTAGCGCACGCCGCGCTGGTGAACCGCATTCCTTTTCTTCACAGTATTATGTTCAATAGTTTAAACATATAAGTACATAAACCTATAAACGGAGGTTAACAAATGAATAGAAAAAAGGTTCTCATCGCTGGAGGCTATGGTGCTGTAGGGGTACAGATTGCCCGCATTTTGCATGACAGGCACCCTGATCTGGAGTTAGTGCTTGGCGGTCGTTCTGCTGGCAAAGCAGCCCCTTTCCCATCGGACCGGGTGCACACGGTTGTTGTTGATACCCAGGCAGTCGATCCGCTGATTCACGCAGGAGAAAATATAACTTTAATCATTAATGCGGTGAACGATCTGGATGACCGACTACTGGTTGCAGCAGTACGAAGAAAAATTCCACTCATTGATGTCACACGCTGGACAGAAGTGTTTCAGCAAGCGATCCGCACAATAGATCAGGAAGAGCTTCATGCCCCCGTGATTCTCTCTTCCGGATGGATGGCGGGAACGGCCTCCCTGTTTGCAATGATGCTCTCGAAATCGCTTCAGAACGTTGAAGTTAACATCCATGCCTTGTACTCCCTGCGGGATAAGGCCGGCCCGGATTCAGCAGCCTTCATGGACCGGATGAGCATTCCTTTTCATATCACTCAATCCAATACGAGCCGGCTTGTCTATCCCATGACTGACCCGGTTAAAATACAGTTTCCAAATGGATACGCGACGCACTGTTACAGACTGGATACTCCTGATCATGTCACCTTGCCTCGTACCCATCATATCGATTCTGCCAGCTTTCGCATCTCCTTCGATCATAAGGTTTCCACTTATGCACTCGCAGGACTGGTCAAAACCGGAATATGGAAGATGATTAGTGGGGATCGATTCAAGCCTTTCAGACGGAAATTATTGTACAATCCGGGAACCGGGAGTGCTCATCACCTGGTGATTCTGTTGAAAGGCATGGATGCGAAGGGTAACGTAGTGGAACGCAGGATGACTGTCTCCGATCCACTCGGTCAGACCCATATGACTGCGCTTGGCGCTGCGGTGCAGGCCGAAAATTTACTGCTGATGATGTCTACGGATGAGCCGATGGCTCCAGGCATTTATTATCCTGAGCACTTGTTCGATCACCGCATGGACATGGATGCAGTCACTCACTTTTTCACACAATACGGTGTTCAAGTATCTTATTCCTGATCCAGCACTATATTACCAATACGCCGCCAGAAAGAACGGTCATGATTCATGTGGTTAATATGGTACATTTCATGAATCATGACACAATCCATCACTTCCAATGATGCCATCGCCAAGCGATAATGGGGTTGGTAGTTATATTATTCCACCACCAAATAATACAAATTAGCCGTACTATCCTTCGTAATCGTATGCGCACCCGCTGCAAGGGAGACGGTGGCCACACCGTTCGTTATGGGATAGCTTGTCCCATCGACTTTAATCTTCGACCCCTCTGAGTTGAATATCAGTGTTAGCGTTGAGGCCTTGGCTGCGGTGAACTGGATGCGGGTGGCGCTCTCGATCTTCAGACATTGCGTTAAGGTCAGTCCGTTATAGGAGACCGTTCCCTTGCTGGTGGAGAGATTGCCTTGAATGGTAAAGAAGCTGCTCGAAGTTCCTGACACTGTAAAATTGTGAACCGCCGCTCCCTGAGCAGGCGTTGACGTTGGTGCTGCTGTCGGCGCGGGAGTTGTTGTCGGCACCGGAGTCGCTGTTGGCACTGGAGTCGCTGTCGGCACTGGAGTCGCTGTCGGCACCGGAGTTACCGTTGGCACAGGCGTTGCTGCCGGAGTTGGCGATGGACCTCCCGGGTTAGCATTGCCTCCCACAGACACCAAGCCTGAGGTGTAGCTGCGGATCGCTGCCATTAACGGAGCATTGATCGCGTAGGAGGTATCGTCCACGGCGTTATTGAAGCTCCAGCTAAAGTCACCGCCGCCCTGGCGTCCCGCTCCAGCTGTAACTTTCTGATCTACTGCGCTTACGTTATCGACAGCTGCTGCGCTGACACCTGTATCAACCAGCGTATCGAAGTTGTTATATGCTGTTCCGCCGACAAGTGCTTTGTACGAGCCGGGAACGGCTTCGCTTCTCGATGAGGCCAGGTAAGCATCGTGGGAGGCTGCATTGGCTGGAGCCGTTCCGCTGTTGGAGTTCGCATAGATCAGACTCGCCGCACCCGTGATACTGTTGTTGTAGGCTTTGATCATCCCGCCATTCTCCCCGGAGAATGTGCCTTCGCCCTGAGCATCCGTCCCTTGCAGGGAGCTCAGCATCGGATATCTGGCATTACGGAACACATTTCCTTCCACGAAGGCCGAAGCGCCGGTAGTTACGCCCACACCATATTTGGATACGCCGTCATAGAAATTATTATACACATGGACCGAAGCTACTCTGATCCGCGGGTGACGCGAGTCGGAATGATCGAACCAGTTATGATGGAAGGTCACGAAGAATTCTGCAGACTCGCTAAGTCCGACCAGTGATGCTTTTCCGGAATCAAAATAGTGGTTGTACGAGATAGTGATATACGTTGATCCCTTCTTGAGGTCCGTAGAACCGTCCCCCTTGACCTGGTCGGCATCACTTCCCGCTGATCCATAGAAAATATCGTTATTATGCACCCATACATTCGCGTTGCCTGTATCCATCGAAATCCCGTCATCCGGGAACAACATCACGCCCAGGTTCCTTACCTCTACATTTCCGGTATACCTGAGCAGCATTCCCCAGCCGTAGGCAGTCGCATCTTTCCCTATTCCTTCGAGGGTAATGTTCATTTCCGTATAATTGGTTTTGCCTTTGAGCTCAAGATACCCGCTGCTGTTCAACTGTCCGCTCAGATCAGCAGCCTTCACTTGTCCGATGAACCGGATGGCAAGCGGTGTAGTATCATAGCCTTTTTGCCGAAGAGTAAGAATGCCGCCAAGACCAACTCCCGTCTGCACTGTACCCGAACTGCTGACAACAACGGGAAGTGTTACGGTCTGCGCATTCTGAGAGGTGACATACAGCACCTGTGCCCCGCTCTTCAGCGTTCCATTGTCATTATAAGCACCGGAGCCTGTACCATAAGGTGAAGCTGTGGAAAAAGCAAACCCGGACCGGTCATACGGCGCGGCGGCCAGCGTACCTGTCACTGCACTTGCCGTTCCCCCGCCTGACAGTGCGGCTTCCACCTTCATAACATAGCTTCCGGCCGCAAGGCCTACAGCATCTGCTCTCCAGTAGGGGGCATATTTGCGGATCAGCTCATTCGGAAGCTGCTGATACTGGGAATCTGCAGCGCTTGCCGCTTTGACGAATACCTTATAGCCGGATGCATTACTGACAGGTGACCACTCCACGTAGGCAGCTTCATTTCCGCCTCCACTGCCTGTTACCGTAAGTCCTGCAGCGTGTACCACCGCCGTTCCCCACCCGCTGAATAACAGAGTGAGTCCAAGAGAAAACAACAATACTATACTGGTTACCTTCGCAACGATTCTATTCATTGATTTGCCTCCCGATTTAAATTTGTTGCAGAATACATTTGTAACCGCTTGCAATAACCTGTGGAATTTCGGTGTCTGCCCTCCTCTTGTACCGGGTGATCCGAACCCTTGAAGTAGACGGAAATGAACCTGTCGGATACCCCGAGCATAGCAGAAGCCGAATTAGTGCTGAAACAATCATTTGCTCATATCACCTCTAATTATGCACTATTATGAGAAAATGATTATTTTGCAGCGAAATGATACCTGCATACAAAAAGACACCCGCCCGGGGTGCCTTGAACTGACGCTTCTTATCAATGACACAAAGGTCACTGAAACTTCGTATTAACGCGGATCTGGCCGCTTTTACTTTTGACCGCAGCCTTCTCCGGCTCTGGGTTCAAGCTCTGGCCGATGTCGGTAGCATTCTTCTTGAAGGTCTCGGTCACCGTCTGAATAACTTCCCCTACATTGTGAGCAGATTCAAAGATCGGATCAATGGTCTTGATCTTCCCCTTCACATCCCGGGTGACCTGATTCGCCGTGTGAATGAGCTGAGTCGCCTCTCCCGTCAATCCATGTATGGCATTTCTCACCTCGCCCAGCGTCTTGTTGGTCTCCCCGAGCGTGGTCATTCCCTTGCGCAGCGTAAGAATCAAGAACACCGCCAGAGCAATAAAAGCGGCCGCAGCAAAAGCAACACTAAGCTGAATTAACATATGCAACGCCTCCTGTAGTTCCACTCTATGTCCAAGGTACAGACAACATTCCAACAGTTGCGGCTACAGCCCGCTTTTACCACCTTTGAAGGAAGATAATTTGTCAATCAGTTTGTCTTTATAGATTAATCCCAAAATAAAGGCCAGGACGGAGATAGCGGAGATGACGATGGTGGGACCATAATTCTTATCGTAGATATTAGCCCCAATGCTTACGGAGGCCAGCAGCCACGGAAATCTGGCCATGAGCAGGATCGTAAAGAATCTTAAGGGCTTCATCGTCGTCAATCCCGCTGCATAGATGAACATATCCTTGGGAAGTCCGGGAATAATGAAGATAATGAACAGGAACACCGAGAACTTGTTATTATCCATCATTCCTCTCATCCACTTGAACTTGTCCCTCTGAAGCAAACTATCAATGAAAGAACCGCCCAGGAATCTGGTAAAGTAGAAGGCAATCATTGCCCCCAGCAGCATCCCCCCAGTCACGAAGACCGCCCCTAGAGTTGTCCCATAGATGTATCCCCCGGCAATTTGAACGACCTCCCCCGGTATCGGGGCGATTACCGTCTGGAGAATCTGGAAGAGCACCAGCATAACCGGGCCTAATTTCCCCGTTGAGAGGATATAATCGCGGAAGCCGTCCAGCGACATCGTCAGCCGCAGAAGCTCCGGCAGGTATCTGATGAATACTATAATTGTCACAAGGCCCACGCAAGCGAGGAGAACCTTGCTGACCCGCTTTTTGTGTAATAACCAATCCATTTACGAATCCCTCTCTTCACTGGCTTATAATATCTCCAGCTTAGGTGAATATTCTTAAGATCCGGGCATGAACTTCCTTAAGAATTCTTAAGTCGCCTGTCATCCGGTGGTTTACGCGCTATAGACAATCTATAATGGTAGCACAATGAGTGCTCAGGAAGGGAGGGGGATGGAGAAATGATGAATCCTGCCAAGACCATACTTATAGCCGACGACAACCACGAGATTCGTGAGATTGTCCGGGTGCTGCTGGAGAGTGAGCAATACCATGTCGTTGAGGCTGTTGACGGGGAAGATGCCGTGAATAAAGTAGACGATACCATTGACCTGATCATTCTGGACATGATGATGCCCCGGAAGTCGGGAATTAAGGCCTGCGTGGAGATACGTGAGATGACCAGCGCGCCTATCCTATTTCTTACAGCTAAGACTCAAGATTCTGATAAAACCTTGGCCTTCTCGGCCGGAAGTGACGACTACCTGTCCAAGCCCTTCTCCTACACCGAATTGGTGTCCCGGGTGAAGGCCTTGCTTAGGCGGTATTATGTATACAAAGGCAAGGAGGATACCTCCGCCCCCTCAGATGTGATTACCTTCAACGGGCTAAGCGTGAATACTACCGTCAACGAGGTAAGAATGAATGAGAAGGAGCTGACCCTGACCGAAATTGAGTACAAGCTGCTGGCGCTGATGGCCGGCAACCGCAATAAGATTTTCTCGGCACAGAATCTGTATGAGAGTGTGTGGGGCGAGCCTTATTTCTACAGCTGTAATAATACGGTGATGGTTCATATCCGCAATCTGCGGATGAAGCTGGAGAAGGACCCGCAGAATCCTAAATTCATCAAAACCGTCTGGGGAAAGGGGTACCGGATTGAATAACAAGCTGCGGTGGAGCAGGCTGAAACTCAAATTAATCCTGTGCCTGATCGGTTCGTTCCTGGCTTCAGCGGCACTGTTCTTGCTGCTGCAGTCCACAGGCGAAGATCTGCTGGAGCATTACCGGACTAGAAGCTCGTTCATTGACAAGCAAGAACAACAAGCTCTTCCGGCACTTGAGGAATATATCTCCGGGCAGCATCTGTCGCTTAAGGATGACGCAAAAATAGCTGAATGGGTCAGGAAAACCAAATACGTAAATCTCTATCTCTATAAGGACAACCAATTTCTCTACTCTACAGACGGGTACACGATCAAGACCGAGAATACGAGGTTTCTGCCCGACCCTAACATTTTCAGCAAATCCCAATATTCCACGGTTACCTTTGCGGATACGACTGCTCAGGTCTATATGGAGTATTTTTTTGAATACAAGTATTACAACCTCATTACGATTCTGGGTGTGATTCTGTCGTTCTTATTCTTCATCGTCCTGGTCCTGTTCTTCATCAACAAGAAGACCTCTTATATTGGCGTGCTGGAGAAAGAGATTAAGATTCTGGAGGGCGGGAATCTGGATTATCCGATTACGCTGAAGGGGAAGGATGAGCTATCGTCTCTGGCCCAGAGCATCAATGAGATGAGGAAATCGTTCATCGAGCGCCTGGAGAGCGAGGAGCAGGCCAGAGTCGCCAACAGCGAGCTGGTCACCGCCATGTCCCACGATCTGCGGACACCGCTGACCGCATTGGTCGGCTACCTGGACATCATCGAATACAAGAAATATCAGGATCAGGCCGCGTTAGCGAAATACATTCACAGCAGCAGAGAAAAAGCCTATCAGATCAAACATCTGTCCGACAAGCTATTCGAGTACTTCACCGTGTATAACACAGAGGAGAATGATCTCGAGTTCGAGTCCTACGATGGGATTCAGCTCATGGATCAGTTAATCGATGAGCAGTCGATGTTGCTGGAGAATCACGGCTTCCGGGTAGCATGGGAGCCGTCCCCTGTCCCTTTCCGCGTGGAGCTTCACCTGATCTCCTTCAGGCGGGTATTCGACAACCTTTTCTCCAACATTACGAAGTATGCCGATACGTCTGCGGCCGTAACGATTGCGTATAGAATCGAAGACCGCTGGCTGTTGATAGATATCACGAATGTTATAAAAAAGGAGGCCCATGAGGTGCATAGCACCGGAATCGGCCTCAAGACCTGCCACAAAATCATCAGCCAGCATAAGGGCGAAATCACATTCACAAGCAATGGCGGCAGGTATTCCGTTCACATCCGCTTGCCGGTAAATAACACGCTCACTTAATTTAGGGAGGATCATCATGCAAAAATTCACTACCGACCGCTTAATCATCAGAAACTTCCGGGAGACGGATGCACCGGGTATGCTGGAGTATCTGGCAAATCCGCGGGTGAACTGTTTCCTGAGCGAACGCCTCTCCACGTTAGAGGAAGCCATCGCCACCGCCAGCGAACGGAGTCAGGACGACTCCCATCTCGCCGTCTGCCTGAAGGATACCGGCTCAATCATTGGCGAATTATTCTGCATGAAAGAAGAGCCCGATACCTACAGCGTAGGCTGGCACTTCAACCCGGCCTACGAAGGCGTCGGCTATGCCAGCGAAAGCGCCCGCGCGCTGCTGCGCTATCTTTTCCTGGAGCAGGAAGCCAGACGCATCTACGCCTACGTCGAGGACGACAACTCCAGATCGCAGAAGCTCTGCGAGAAGCTGGGTATGCGCAGAGAAGGCTGCTTCATGGAATTCATCTCCTTCACCAAGAACGAAGACGGAACCCCGAAGTACGAGAATACCCAGCAATTTGCGATTTTGAAGCGGGAGTGGCTGGGGTTGGTGTAATCCTTATAGCTAATAAAAAGCTTAAAAAACCCAACTCTGCTAACGAAGCGGAGAAGGGTTTTTTAGGGTATAGTCAGCTCTACTAATGAAGCGGTGAAGGCTATACCCATTCGTATTCTGCATAATGATGCTATTATGTAGGTAGATGAAAGTGGGATCCTTATAAAAATCAATCACGGACAATTCCTCAATAAAACGCTGGCCTTCCTTAGAGTAGGCCTTAGTTGCCTCAAGAACAACCCATTCATTTGGAACACGCCCCTGAACTTGATCCCATCGCATCTTGGACACCTTGCCTTTACTGTTCCACAGAATATTTTGTTAAAAGATCAGTAATCATTTCTAATGAATACACACCCTTGGCAATGTCTACAACAAACTCAACTGCAAACTCCCGTTGCATTCTTAGATGATACCCGTTTAGAATCAAAAATGATTTCGTAACCAGGTAAGCTGTACGTTTATTGCCATTATGGAAGCAATGATTTTTGACCAGCGATTCCAGCAATGCAGCTGCCTTATCGAATATAGAGGGATAAGCATCCTCTCCAAAAACACTTTGTTGTGGTCTATGTACCGCAGACTCCAGCAGGCCGTGATCCTTCACACCTGCCTGATCTGCGTCATTCATTCTTTTCATCATGAAATGGTGTGCTGTAATAACTTCTTCCTTAGTAAGAAAGATGGCCATATCAACGATCCCTTAGGTCTTCAAGAATGCCCTGATCCTCTTCAAACACATCGAAGAACGCCTCCAACACCTCAGGACGAACCTGTTCAGGCAACAGAGCTGCCCGGCTTTTTCTCAACACCACTTCTCCGTGTTCATTTTCAATAAACTCAATTTCATCTCCCTGAGAGATATTCATTTTATCCGCAAGAGCTTTTGGCAAGCTCACACCCAAGCTATTCCCCATCCGTCCAATCTTTCGGGAATAACGCTTCACCTTCGATTGATCCTTCGTCACTTTGACCACACCATTCATTTTTTTCCCCCTCCTATAGTATGCTCTGCTCGCTTCAAGTTATAACTTATAACGGTAATAAAAGTTATAATATATGTACATTTTATCAAAAGGATATTAAAAAGACCAACTCACAGATGGTCCTTCTGATAGCAGATA
Source organism: Paenibacillus sp. FSL R7-277 (assembly GCF_000517965.1). NCBI lineage: Bacteria > Bacillati > Bacillota > Bacilli > Caryophanales > Paenibacillaceae > Paenibacillus > Paenibacillus sp. FSL R7-277. The sequence goes on along the minus strand of NZ_ASPX01000045.1, from coordinate 71,123 downwards.
GATTGATTGAAGCGGCTATCGTGACAAAGGCTTCCTTAACTTCTCCGGTATGGGAATATGCCTTATGGATTCTAACGGATGATACAGCAGCATCCACGGTCCCGAGAAACGCATAACCCCCTTAATTTTATGGCGGTAGACGGGTGTATAACAGTGAATCGGACACTTGGCACACGCTGTCTTCTCATCACCAAATTTGCAGCGGGAGAGTCTTGTCATAACATACTCATTTAAAACCCGGCATTCCTCACAGAGCTCCTGCCCATAATGTTTTTTCTTGCAATAGATACGAATCATCTTTGAAGCAATCATTTTTTCTTTGCGGATCTTAGGGCCATCGTTCAGCTGCTGCTTTGCTGCTCTGCTCATATAATAAGGCCTCCTGGACTTAGTTGAACTTATTCATCTAAATCTTTGAAGTGAAAATGCTCATGATGGATCGCATCCATTCCAACCAGCTCTCCGCTCTTCTTATGGTAATACGGAAACATCCGGTTAATCGGCAGCCTTAGAAGCTGATAATTCTTATCCTTAGGCAGCTTGTCTATTTCTTCGACAGCCCTGTCGTGCACTGTAAATACTCCTATAGGATAAAAGTCCGGAAATCCGCTCGTCTGCTCAGCAACAAAAATAACCCAGATATATTCATCAGTCATTTGGACACCTTGCCTTTATCTAGTACCACATCAGATTTAAACAAGTGACTTCATTCCAAAAATGTGGTAAGGGATGAAGCTGCATTCGTAGCGAAAAAAAGGGGTAAGTGTATTCTGTGCAACTAAAAACAGTGAAACGGGTGGAATTCCTCTTCTAATTGTATTCTGTACAACTAAATTTGCCCGGATGGGCGAAAATCCAGATATTGAGGCATTTTAATTGCAGGAAATACAACTAAACATTGATTTAGCGGGACATAGGGCGATTTAGTTGTACAAATTGCAATTAAGCCTCCCCTTGCACTCTAAACGGGGCGCGGTAAACCCTCAGCAAGCCATGAGTTAAAGTAATTTTCTCACGTTTAGTTCTGATGAGCTACTAGTCCTATCAACGATCCCTTAAATCTTCAAGAATAGCCAGATCCTCTTCAAACTCATCAAAGAACGCCTCCAAGTCCTATCAGGCGGATCTCGTTCAGCTCTTCTGCTGTCATTAATCCAGCTTGATACAGATTCATGTACTCCTGAGAAATGCTTTGATTAAAGATCAGCAAATCATCGGTGTTAATCGTCACAGGTACTCCACAATCATAAAGCTTCCGAATAGGATGGCTGCCGTAGTTCTCCGCTACACCAAGCATAATATTACTAGTAGGACAGACATTCAGTTGAATATGGTGAGCAGAAAGCCAGTTCATAATTTGAGGCGAACGGACGGCTGCAATTCCATGGTGAACCTCATGAAGCCCGAGCTCCTCAACAGCTTCCATAACATCATCCGCGGTTCCGAACTCCCCCACATGAGCCTTGAGCGCCAGCCCCGCCGTATTCGCAGCTTGGTAAATGGACTTAAAAGATGTGATCGGCTGGGCAAATTCATCGCAACAAATATCGATGGAGCGAAACCAGCGGTAAGCCAATATTTCATCTAACCGGTTATACACTTCATCTACATTGCAGGCACGGTCCAAAGCCAGCTCCGGGAGAAACTGTGTTGCAGGAGCAAACCGGCGATGATATTCATTCATGATCCGCATAAATGGCTCCATTCCTCCCAAGGTATCCACCTCATCCACTCCAAAGCTTAATGCCAATCTCTCAATATGGTCGTCAGCCGCTTGCGCAAAGGAAGCTTCAATCCGTTTCAAATAACCTTGAATACCAGGGCAATGCCGTTTCACAGATTCAACAAACCATTGCTGCATGTCTTGCAACGATCGGAACGGTTCCGCCGCCGGCTCTATGTCAACATGCGCCCACTCGCTAATATATCGAATGTTCCCTCCGCGTCCGGCGTGGTTATGCAAATCGCTTTTCGGGATGGACTGCAGCTCCACAAGTGATTCATTCATAAGCGCTTCTACAAACCTTTGTTTAGTGGACAAGTTCTTAGATCCTGTCGGCAATTGGTGACACCCCTTTCAAGATAATGAAATAGCAGGTTCGATGACACTTTTATCTTAGCATATCTTATAAAAAAGACACCCCTAAGGGGTGTCTTCATTAGCACTGTATCAATCCTCTACCCTTACGTGGTGCCTGCACGCCGGTCAGCAAGCGCCATCGCAGCGACGTATCCGGAGCTCCAGGCCCATTGCAGGTTATAGCCGCCGCAATCTCCGTCTACATCCATCACCTCACCGGCCAAATAGAGCCCAGGTACCAGCTTAGATTCCAGCGTTCCTTCAACTAGCTCCGTTGTATCGATGCCACCGGCTGTGGTTTGGGCGTTCGTGAAGCTATTGGTATCGGTGATTTTAAATTCCCAACGCTTCAATAGTTTATAGAATACTTTCTTGGTTTTCCAGGTTAGATCCTGACACAGCAGATGCAGCTGTTGATCAATCCCAGCCTCCTTCAGCAGCACGGGAATCAGCTTCTTGCTGACGATGCCCACAAAAGAATCGGCAACCGTCCGGTGTCCGAAGATTCCCCAGTGGATCTCCAGAAAATCAATTAACTCTTCCTCCGTGCGCTCCGGCATCAAATCAACCGAAAGGGTCACGGATTCTCCTATGCCGAGATTATATGCAGCCTTTCTGCTTAGCTGAAGTATAGGCGGGCCCGAGATACCATAGTCCGTAAAAAGAATCTCGCCAGACTCCGTGCGGATGACTTCATTGTTTACGATAACATGGGCCTCTCCCTCAAATTTGATACCCGACAGTTCCTTCAAATACGGATAATCCAGTTTCAATTGTACAATGCCTGGCACCGGGTGAATCATGGTGTGCCCCAGACGTTGGACAAGCGTATAACCGGAGCCGTCTGTTCCTGTTTTTGGAGCGGTAAGGCCGCCAGTACATAGAAAAAGATAGTCGCTGGTATACACAACCTGTTCCTCTGTCTCTGTCTGGCAGGTTATCGCGAACCGCGGATGTCCTGCCGAAACGGTCACATCCAACACTTTATGTTTATAATATACGGGAACATTCCGATCCTCCAGCGCAAGCTTAAACACACCCGGCACCGAAGCCGCCTGCAGCGACATCGGATACATCCGGCCATTCTCCAAGCTTGTAAAAGGAAGCCCGAGCGAGGAGAAAAATTCGATCGTCTGGCGGACACCGAATTGCCGCAGTACATGTATTGGGAATCCTGCCTGATTGCTGTGATACTTAATGGATAAAGCGGCTGCTTCATCCGTACCGGTGGCGGTGGATTGGTTCGTAATGTTGCAACGCCCGTTACCCGTCGTGATTATTTTCTTCCCGAGCCGGTCATTGCTTTCAATAATGGCTGTATCAATACCTTGATCCCTCGCTGTAACTGCAGCCATTAGACCTGCAGCACCCCCACCGATAATGAACAGCTCGTGGTGCCTAGAAGTCTGATCCTTATACATGTTAATTGATGCATCCCTTTTCCTAATAAATTTATTGAATGGACTTAGCTATCGCCATAGCGGCCACATATCCGGAACTCCAGGCCCATTGCAGGTTATAGCCGCCGAAATCTCCGTCCACATCCATCACTTCGCCGGCTAAATACAGCCCGGGCACCAGCTTAGATTCCAGCGTTCCCTCTATGAGTTCTGACGTATCAATGCCGCCGGCTGTCACTTGCGCATTCGTAAAGCCATTGGTATCCGTCACTTTAAATTCCCAGCGCTTCAAGAGCCGATAAAAGTTCTCTTTAGTTTTGGGCGGTAGATTCTGGCAAAGAAGCTGTGGCTGTTGATCTAAGCCCGTCTCCTTAAGCAGGACCGTAACAAGCTTCTTGTTGAAGATACCCACGAGGGAATCCGCCACGGTCCGGTGCCCAAAGGTCTCCCAGAGCTTTTCTAAAAAATCAATTAACTCTTCCTCTGTGCGGCCCGGCGTCAGATCCACCGATAATTTCACCTGTTCTCCTCTTGCCAGATGATAGGCAGCCTTCCTGCTTAGCTGGAGAATGGGCGGACCGGTAATCCCATAGTCTGTGAAGGCCATCTCGCCCTGTTCACTGCCGATGACTTTACCCTTTACAATGATATGAGCTTGTCCCTGAGATTTGATACTGGACAGTGCCCTCATATTCGGATATTGCAGCTTCAACTGCACGATGGCCGGAAAAGGCTCAATCAGGGTGTGCCCCAGACGTTCGGCAAGGGTATAACCCGGAGGTTCTTTGCCTGCATTCGGACCGGTGTTGCCACCCGTAGACAGAAGCAGATAGTCGCTAGTATACACAACCTCTTCCTCTGTCTCGGTTAGGCATTTTATCGTGAAGCGAGGATGATCTGCCGAAGCAGTAACATCCACCACTTTATTCTTAAGGTATACGGGAACATTCCGATCCTCTAGCGCCAGCTGGAAAATATCAAGTACCGCCGCTGCCTGCAGCGACATCGGATACATCAAGCCCCCCTTGAGCCTTGTAAGCGGAAGCCCAAGAAAGGAGAAAAAATCAATCGTCTGGCCGACGCCATATTGCTGCACTACCGCAAGCGGAAATTCGGGTTGATTACTGTGATACTTGCGCGATAAAGCGGCTGCTTCATCCGTATCTGTCACAGTGGATTCATTCGTAATGTTGCAGCGGCCATCGCCGGTCATTAAGATCTTCTTGCCAATCCGGTCGTTACTCTCCAGAATGGCAGTATCGATCCCCATATCACTCGCAGTAACAGCGGCCATTAGTCCGGCAGCACCTGCGCCGATAATAAAGAGCTTGTGGTGCATAGAAGTCTGATTCTCATACATGGTTGGTCAATGCATCCTTTATCCAATTTTCTCTAAGCACAAAAACACTTTATTAAATTATAGCATAAGTGTACTGGTTGTCATTGATCTCCTTATGATCATAGCCGTTTACATGCCCAAAAATACAAAACAACGATTCCCTATTAACAGGAGAATCGCTGCTTTGCTGTGTTCTAACGTATAACGATAAAAGGTTGGCTATACTTACTTAGCTTCCAGCATCCGCAGCAGAACCGTAACCGTCTCTGCCCGCGTTGCGGCATCTTTCGGGAAGAAGCTGTTGTTGCCTTTGCCTTGCATCAGTCCTGACTTCTTCATCTCGGCTGCTGCTCCAACCGCCCAGGCGGGGATGTCGCGGTCATCCGTGAATCCTGCTGAGCGGGCAACAGGAGCGAGATGCAACGCTCTAGCCAGCATAACGGCCATTTCCGCTCTGGTCATAGGCGCATCCGGGCGGAAGTTGCTGTTGTTATCGCCCTGAATGATTCCCAGGGCTACTGCCTGAGCTACGGCTGTCTTGGCCCACGAACCGATCCGGTCACTGTCCTTGAAGGACAACGCTGCTTCTGTGTTCTGAAGCTTCAGCGCCTTCGCCAGCATCACCGTGAATTCAGCACGGGTCACATTACGGTTAGGCTGGAACGAGCCATTCGGATAACCTATAATGATGCCCTGCTTAACAGCTTCAAGGATACTGGCTTCGGCCCAATGCCCGGCAATATCGGTGAGAGATGGGCCAGCCACCGGAGGAGTAACCGGGGCTTGCGGGCCCTCGTCCGGCTTAATCGGTGTTCCAACAATAACCGGCGGTACTGGTACTGACGGAGTCACTGGCGCTTCGCCTCCGGGATCGCCGCCGTTTCCGCCGCCCGAACGCTCATTGACCGATACGTTAATTCTTCCCGTAATGGACGGATAAGCGCTCAAGAATGCCGTAATCGTCACTTCTCCAGGTGTAGATGGTGCCGTAAAGACCGCGCTGAACCGGCCGTTTGCGTCCGTTACAGCATGAGCAGGCTCCAGGCTGCCCGAGGAAGCAGCGAGTTCAACCCCCAGGCCGGAAGCCGGAAGATTATCGCTACCCGAGACGGTCCCCGTGATGGATACATCATCCCCGGTATTCACGGCAGACGCTGCCGTCTGAAGTTCAATAAGAACAGGGACTGGCATGGCCTTGCTTACAGAAACGGTTACCGTATTTGTCACGGAAGGATTGTCAGTCAGTACAGCCGTAATGACTACATCTCCGGCTGCGGACGGTGCCGTATAGACCGTGCTGAACCGGCCGTTCTCATCCGTTACAGCAAGCGCAGGCTCGAAACTACCCGAGGCTGCCATGAGACTGACCGCAGCGCCCGCTAACGGAAGCTCTTCACCATCATAGACGGTTCCCGTAACGGACACTTTGCCTCCAGCGGATACGGAGGACGGCGAGGCCTCAAGTTCAATCCGGGCTGTTGTAGGCACAGCCTCTTTTTCTACAGACACGGTGATTGCCCCTGTCACGGATGGGCTTGCCGGCAGGATGGCTGAGATGGATACCTCTCCGGGAACGGACGGTGCGGTAAAGACCGTATTGAACCGGCCGTACACATCTGTAGTTACTTTTGCAGGCTCAAGGCTTCCATCGGCAGCTGTAAGTTCAACCTCCACACCGGGAACCGGAAGATTACCACCCTCATAGACGGCCCCCGTAACGGATACTTTGCCTCCAGGCACCACCGAAGATGGCGCTGCCGCAAGCTCAACCCGGGCGGGAACGCGGGCTTCAGTCTCTGGTCCGAACACTTTGAATTCCCAGAGCGAATATCCGTATTTGCTCGCTCTCTGAGTTCCATACATCCGGACGTATCTGGCATTCACCGGATCGATAGAGATCTCGTCGATATCCCCGTCCCCACTGGACGTACTGTATACCGTCTTCCAGTCCTCCATTGTATCGGAGACTTCAATCCGGTATTCCTTCCCATACGAGCTTTCCCAGTGCAGCATGACCTTAGCAATCGGCTGAATGGAGCCAAGATCGACATAAATCCACTGCGGATCGGCATAGTTGGACCCCCAGCGGGTTGTCAATGAGCCGTCTACAGCATTCCCCACTGATACATCAGCCGCTTTGGACGAACTTGCCACCGCAGTCTGGCCTTCCGCAAGGTTGGGGACAACCGCTTCATACACGTTAAACTCAGCAAGCGAGTAACCGTCTCCGGTCCCCTGCTGAACGCCCAGCATCCGGACGAACCTTGCGCTGGTCTTACCGAAGGCAATGTCATCGATGCCGCCATCCCCCATGGAGGTCGCATAAACGTCCTTCCAGGTGGCCGCATCATCGGATACTTGAATTTTATAGCTTCTGCCGTAAGCCTTCTCCCAATGCAGTCTAACCTTATTGATCATATATTGATCCTGCAGATCCACATAAATCCATTCATCGTCTGATGCATTCGAACTCCAACTGGAGGTTCTGTACAGATCCGTAGCACCCGACGCAAATTGCTTGCCCACGCTGGACGAAGCAACCGTACCTTTACTGTAAGCCAGATCATACCCTCTATCGTCGATAGAAGCTCCCTCGCTCAGCGTCGTACTCCTGCCGGTAAATGTATCTTTACCGAGTCTGTAAGTGGTTGTAGTCTGATCCCCGTTCCGGTTCAGCGTTACATTGACTGTAATTCCCGGCGTTTCGGGATTCGCCACCGAGATGCGGACAGGGTCCGCGGATTCATCTACAATTACCATCGACGGTTTATCTACGGTAACAGTCAGTCCTTCTCTTAGCGTCACCGTACCCGGCTGATAGAACAGCATTTCCGCAATACCAAGGGAACGGTGCCGGACCGCCTGCACTGATGGCGTATTCGCGAGAATACTTATCGGGCTTGCTTCCGCGTAGCTGCCAACCTCTTCAGGGCTTTTACCTGGCAATACGATATACTGATAGGAGGCATTGACCGGCTTCACGCCATGATCGAGCCACAGCGAGAACACCGGCTTAGTGATTGGCTCCGTTGAGCTGCCAGTGACCACATCGCTCCATTTCCCGGTCTTCGTCTCCTGCTTCACCTGGAAATTCGTCTTATCCGGGAACACATACCCGGTACTATCGTTATAGGCCCAGCGTCCGTTCATCTGCGATGTTCCGTCTGCCACTTTGCCATCTACCAGCACATCGCCAACAGCAAGACTCTGATTCAGCGTGGTATGGACTGGAGCAGCATTCGTTGAAGTGATGCCTGCGCCCAGCGCTACCATTTCATCATCGAAGAAAAAGTAGCCCTTTTTCCCGCTGGTACTCAGCTTGTTGAAATCAAACGCCGTGGCTCCGTACCGCTCATTGGTGACGCCGCCTACGAACGTCTTCGGGTTGTTGAAATTATTCTCCTTCGTGAATACGTTGGGAGCTGTAGTCCCCGGAACATGAGTCCAATCCATCAGCGGATACACGGTTCTGTACTCATCTCCGGTTCTCTGGATGGCCGTAGCGCCTTGCGGAGTCCAGTAGAGCAGATTGTATCCGTTTGGGTTTATAGTTCTAAATTCGCCGCCTTTGACCGTGCTGGACGACATCTTGACCGTGATTCCGTAATCCTTCCGCATATGAGAGGAGACCAGGGTCTGCCATTGCGTCATATTGTTCGCGTCCAGTCCATTGCCCGTGACCGTTCCAATACCCCGGATATTATCGAGGAAGACAGCGAACTCATCCGCCCGCTTCGGATTGGCCGCCTGCATCCACTCCAGCGGATCTTCATAGAAGGTCAGCGCAGAGCTCTCATAATCCGGCCACTCCGGCCCATTCATCCCCATCCCCAGATCGGCAACATCGCCTCTCACCAGATATCTGGTTCCATCCAGCACATAGGAGGACAAAGAGTCAATGGCCGCCTGGCTGTAGGCGAAGCTTGTGCCCGAGACCACATAGGCCCAGAAGGACATATCTCTGGCGAAGCTTCTGCCGTAGCCCGTGGTATAATTCGTCTTCCCATGCATGAAAAAGGACATGTCGGACTGAATTCCCGTCAGCGTCACCGTCACAGCCGAGAGCACGTTAAACGCCTCTACGGCGCTACGGACATTCTGGGCATCCTCAAGCAATAAGCCGCGAATCATATAATTCTGGTTGTACCAGGAGGAGTTGGCGCCATCGACCGTATTCGGGCTGCTGTCCAACGTACCGACAATGTTGGCGGCCTGCTCCGCAGTCAGGTAGCCTTCACATAACAGTGCGATTTTGCTAAGCCGCAGCTGCTTGCCGATGCCGGTCTCCCACCAGTTGGTGGAGGTCGGCTTGACCGTAAACCAGTGATCCAGCGCCTTCTGAATACCGGCTAACATAGTTTCATCGTGATAGTAAGGCCCCTTCGGGTCTGCGAATGCCTGAGCCATCGATTGCATCCGGTCCAGCGCCAGGTATGGGGACCAGGCTCTGCCGTTGGCGCTGGAGGTGGTATTGGCATAATCTACATCGCTCCAGCTTCCATTCGCTTTTTGACTCGATAAGTAGGTTCCGGCCTGTGATTTAAAAGTCCATTCCACCCGGCCGTTAGTTCCGTCGTTAATAATATCTTTGGAGATATAGAACTCAACCACCCGCTGCTTCATCAGCCTCATTTCCGCCAGCTCCTGCGACGAGCTATCCGCCGCCGATACAGGATATTGGTACCCAAGGGTCGAGATCATCAAACCAACCATCACGAGACATATCCATCTCTTGATCCTGCTTTGCACGTTACCAGTCATGTACACGCTCCTTTGTCTATCTAGCAGATTTTTGTTAGCGCTTTCTATACTAGTGATTAAGGAAGGCAGCTCACACTGCCTCCCTACCCTTACACAAGAGTATCTAATATATCCTGAAGCGGGATGTCCGCTACAGCCATCACTTCATCTGCCGCGCCGTAATACATACGGACAGTCTGGTCCAGCAGCAGCGCGCCGCAGGAGAACACGACCTTGCCGAAGAATCCGTTCACCTCATAGGAAGCTTCCGGCTCCAGCACGGGGACACGCGATCTCGCAATGACCCGGGACGGGTCCTCCAGATCCAGCAGCACCGCCCCCATACAATAGCGGTGGCTGCTGTCCGCGCCATGATACAGCGCCAGCCAGCCCTGCGGTGTGCGGATCGGAACCGCTCCGCCGCCCATGCGGGCCGAGTCCCAGCCCTGCTCGCCGAGTCCCATCAGGAAGCGGTGGTTCCCCCAGTGGTCGAGATCGGGCGATTCCGCAATCCACATCTCGGGCGCGCCGAATGACTTCGGCACTGGGCGATGCAGAGCGTAGTATTTGCCGCCAATTTTCTCGGGGAAAATCATAACATCCTTATTCTCGGGAGGCAGCATCATCCCGCGCCGCTTGAAAATCCGGAAGTCGCGGGTCTCCGCCAGCCCGACACCGACACCGCGCGCAGAGGCAGCGCTATAAGTGATGTAATAGGTGTCCCCAATCTGGGTCACACGCGGATCTTCAATCCCCCATGCTTCCAAAGGATGCTCCGGGAACAGGGCCGGCTGCGGCTCAACCTCGAAATGAACGCCATCTTGGCTTCGCGCTACCCGGAGATGGGATAACGAGGTGAGCATCACCGTCTGCCCGTCCTTGGCGACGAAGCGCGAGTCGGAGAAATCATAAGCCGGATCGTTCTTGTCGTATCGTTCTACCTGCACCTCCGTCCCTGCTTCATTCAACCGGGGAACAAGCACCTCGTCCGCCCGGTCCGGTATTGGCGCTTCAGCAACGCGCAGCAAGAGGATCGTCTCCTCCTGTAGCTGCGCCACGCCTGCATTGAACGCACCCAGTACCTGGAAATCGGGACGGGAGGGGACAACATCCACGGCTTCAATCAGCGGATTGTGCGCGCTGCGTGTTATTTTCATTGGAGTGACCTCTTTCTGTGTTTGAAGTACGGTTATTTCCCGGAAGTAACGGCATCAATCTGGGCCTGGATTTCATCGATTACTTTTTGCCCGCCGAGACTTGCCATCTTATCCTCCATCGTTTTCTTTCCTTCTGCCGCAGGGATCAGGCCTTGGCTTAGCGGCAGGAAGATCGAATCGTGTAGCGGCGTGATTTTGGCATATTCCGTCTTTACCTTCTCGGCGTTGAAGTTGAAGCCTGCGATTGGACTAAGCGTAAAATTGGACGTCTTGGTCGAGAAGTCGAACCACTTCTTGTCATCTTGCATCATGGTGTCAGGTGTACGATTCAGCGTCGGCCGCCAGGTCAGCACATAACCAGGGAAGGTATAGCCGGACAGCGCCTTATAGCTCGAATCGCCGACAGGCTCCCAGTCCTTTCCTTGAATGCCGTATTCCATCAGATCATGGTTTTCCTTAATCGACAGCCAGTTCACTACATCCATAGTGACATCGGAATGCTTGGAGGTCGTCGGGATACACAGGAAGTTCCATTGCTGATAAGCCGTATAAGGCTTAGCCTGCTCCCCGTTCGGAATGAAAATCTCCAGCTTGTCGCTGCCGTCCTTCAGCATTTCCGAATATTTCAGCCCTTCGACCCCATCGGCTGCATAGTAGGTCGCCGCATATTTACCTTGCTTGAACAGCGTCTCGGCATTTTGCTCCTGGGCAATATTTTTGGAGATAATTCCATCCTTATAGTATTTGGTAACGCGATCATAAGCATCGGCAATTGTCGGGCTCTCCCATTGGCCAATGACCTTCTTATCCTTGATCGAATACGAGAACATGTTGACCCCAATCTCCAGTACTTCATCCTGCGCCAGATTCGCAGAGTTACTCAGGATGAATGGCAGCTTATCGGCCTTAATTCCGTTAATGACAAAAGGCTTGATGTCTTTCTCATTTTCCTTGACCGCGTACAGGAATTTCTCCAGATCGTCGAGGGTTTTCAGCTCAGGAAGCCCGTATTTCTCGCGTAAATCCTTACGGATCAGTACGCCATACAGCTGGCCTTGGGTGGTGCCGAGCGGAATCCCCATAATTTTGCCGCCGAATTTGTTATACTCCCACATTTCCTCCGGAATGGACGCCTTCAGCTCAGGCCGTGCAGCCACTGCCGCATCCAGCTCCGTCAACGATTTACTCTCGATCATCTGGTTCATGGACAGCCAAGGGGCATCCAGATACATATCGAACTCTTCTCCGGCAGACATCTTCACGGATACCGCATTCCCGTAGTCGGTCCAAGGCATGAAGTTGATATTCAGCGCGGCTCCGATATTATCTTTTTTCAGCTTGTCGTTGACTGCCTGCAGCACAGCATCGAACCCCGCAGGTTTATCTCCCGGGAAATAGGCCTTCAGCGTCACTACTTCTTTGGCAGCAGGCGCTGCCCCCTCTGAACTGGACGGGGAATTCGTAGAATTCGCCGTATTGCCTTCATTCTTCGCATTTCCTCCGCAGCCTGCCAGCACCAGTGACGACACCAATACCGCTGTTGTTGCCGTGCCGAACCATTTTTTTAACCTCATCTCATTACCCTCCTGTATCTATGGACAATCTGAATGGCTTACCCTTTGACAGCACCAACCGTTAGACCTTTGACAAAATATTTCTGAAGCATCGGATACAGCAGCACAATCGGGCCGATGGTCAGCACCGTCGTCGCCATCCGCACCCCGTACGTCGGTGGGGTCACTGCAATCGCAGCACCGGAAGGAATCAGATTCCTGGCCGCTTCCATATTGGAGACCATCCGGCGCAGAATTAATTGCAGCGGGAATAACTTCTCATTATCGATGAACATGAGTCCCATGAACCAGTCATTCCAGAAGCTCAGCGCATAAAAGAGGCCGACAGAAGCCAGAATCGGCTTGGAGATCGGAATCATAATCTGGAAGAACACTCTCATCTCATTCGCTCCGTCGATTCTGGCGGCTTCCTCCAGCTCCTCAGGTATGGTGCGGAAGAAGCTGACGAGCAGGAAGACGAGGAATGGCTGGCATAACATCGTCAGTATGAGCACCCAGATCGTATTCTGCAAATGCAGCCACTGGCTGACTACAATATAGAACGGAATGATCCCTCCCGAGAAGAGCATCGGCAAGTAGCAAAAAAACAGAAAGGGCGTTTGCAGAACATTCCGTTTATTCGCCAGTGAATAGCCGAGCATGGCGGAAATGCACAGGGCGCTTAAGGCCCCGACAACCGTGATGAACAGGGTAACGCCATAGCCATTGAACAGTACATCCGATTGCAGAACCGCCTTATAAGCGGCCAGCGATAATTTTTGCGGGAATAAGGTATAGCCGTGTGCTATCAGCTCCTCCTCATCCGTAAAGGAACCGGCAATCATCAGCAGAAAAGGGAACAGACAAAATAAAGTAAACAGCAAAATGAACGTATGGGCGAATGCCGTAAAGGTGCGGTCCGCTGCGCTATGTTTCTGTATCATAGTACCTCTCCTAGAATAAAGCAGATTCTTTGGATACCCTGCGGGTTACCCAGTTGGCAGCAATGACGAAAATCAGACCCATAATGGACTGGAACAGGCCCACTGCCGAAGACATGCCAAAATCGTGCAGCTGCCGCATGGAGCGGAAGACAAAGGTATCAATGACGTCGGTAGTCGGATACAGCATCGAGTTGTCTCCAATGATGGCATAGATCATCGCAAAGTCCCCGTTGAAAATTTTGCCCACGGCCAGCAGCGTCATGATCATAATCGTCGGAACCAGCAGCGGCAGCGTAATGCGCGTCACAATCTGCAGTTTAGAAGCCCCGTCGATGCGGGCTGCCTCATATAGATCCTCCGATATGCCTGTAATGGCGGCCAGGAAAATAATCGAGAGATAACCGGCCCCTTGCCACACCCGGATCACCGTCAGAATATAAGGCCACAGACTCGACTCAAACATCCAGTTGACCGGCTCCATGCCGATATTTTGCAGCCAGACATTAATCATGGGCTCTTCCCCGCCGAATAAGGATTGGACAATCATCCCGATCACAATCCATGACATGAAATAAGGCAGGAAAATAAGCGATTGCGATATCCGTTTGAAATACTTATTGCGGATCTCATTGAACATGAGCGCAATCAGAACGGCCGCCGCTGTCGTGAACACAATAAACAGCACGTTGAGTAGCAGTGTGTTCCGCAGAATTGTCCAGAAGTCATCTGATGTAAAAAAGTAATCGAAATTTTTAAACCCTACCCAGTCACTCCCCGTGATCCCCTTGGCAAAATCATAGTCTTTGAAGGCAATCATAATCCCGTATATAGGAAAATAACTGAACACGAGGAAAAACAACAGCCCCGGTACAGCCATCACATACAGAAAAGGATTCTGCGTGATATGCCTCCATTTTGAACGTTTACCTGCGTTAAGCGGATAGTTCATTTGTACATCCCCCCTTCCTCAAGACCGGTCATCGCCCCAAGAGCGTCCGTTATCTATGCGCTCACCTTATCAAGCCCTTGCGTCCTGAGCAATTCCGAGAAACGCTAATCCTTCCCGCAAGTACAGATTTACCGCCTTCCCAAAAACAACACTCTTCCGAAAACAAACGATTCGGCAGACGAAAATATCCGGTGTGCTATAATAAATCTACTTATAATGAGCCGGACAGTTATGATTACGGAGGTTCCAGAGCCATGAAATTCAGACAACCGTTCTTCGCCTCGCTGAAGCGGCACCCTACCTACATGAAGCTTATTTTTTACTTTGTCAGTGCGAACGTTCTGGTCTTAGGCATCTCCTTCGTACTGCTCTATGGGCAATCTTCCAAGACACTGCTGGAGGAAATCGGCGATCATTCGGAATCCCTCCTCGTGAACGGGGCCCGGAATACGTCACGGCTGATGGAATGGGCGCTTGATTTCAGCTTCTCCTCCAGTAACGACAGCACGCTTAAGGTGTATGCCCTTTCGGACCATTACAGCGATTTCGAGACCTATGAGGTATGGAGCCAATTGACGGACATTAAGAACGCCAACCCCTCCATTGATTCGGTCTACCTCATTAACGGTTATACGAATACGGTCATTGACTCCAGACTTGGGTTAAATGATACCGCCGCTTTTTACGATCAGGATATTATTAAGCGCTTACGTGACCCGGAAACAGCGAACCACAGCGTGCTCATTCCGCGAACCTTGTCTCTCCCTCTTACCGGGAACACCCCCAAAGAAGTGATGACCATTGTCAGATTTTATGAAAAAGGCAGCTCTATCTCCGCGTTCGTCATGAATGTGGATACCCATAATCTCATGACTCTGCTGCAGAATAATTCAAACTTCGCCAGCCGGTCGATCACCGTGCTGAATGACCGGGACGAGACGATTTTTAGCAGCACGCCAATGAATCCGCAGCAGATTGCCGAGCTCAGAAGCCACGGAATGAAGGGAGCCAGCGGCTGGAAGCTATTTCAGCCACGGGATCAGGGGGAGAAGCTAGTGGTCTATGCCGACTCCTCCGTTAAGGGTATCCAGGATTGGACCTTCATTGAGATGATCCCGAAGTCCGCCATTCTGAATAAAATCACGGTCCTGCGCGACACCAGTCTGATCCTGTTCCTCGTCTTGTTCGCGGCCTCCCTGGCGGTGATTATTCTAATCTCCAAACGGGTGTACTCGCCCATTCAGGAGCTGATCAGCCGGGTCATGCGGCAGCATCAGGCGGAGAAGCCCGGCCTTGAGGCGAACGCCAATGAACTCGAATACTTATCGAGCGTTTTTACCTCGCAGCATAATCAGATTCACGAGCTTACCGAGCAATGGCGGCATAATAAATTTCTGGGCAGAGAGCGGTTCTTAAGGGATTTCCTCGGGGAGACGTACCATTCGGCAACGGAAATCCGCGCTCAATTCGTAGAATGGGGGATTGATCTGCCAAGCGATGAGTTGTCCGTAGCCATCTTCCGGATCGACCACTTCGCGGAATTCTCGGGAGTGTACCCGGAGAAGGACCGGCGCCTGCTCCGGTTCGCTATGTCCAATATCATTCAGGAGTCGCTGCAATCGTCCAGGCACAAGCTGCAGACGGTAGATATGGGGGACGACCACGTGGCTGTAGTCTTATCGGCTCCCTTGTCAGAGGAATTCGCGAAGGAGCTGCAAGTGGCAGGGCAGTTAATCCAGCAGTATTTGTCCGTAGGAACTACCATTGCCTGGGGCCGGACGTTGCCTGGCTTAACCGACATGCATGAGGTGTATCTGGAGACGTATGATCTGACACAGGAGCGATTCCGGTTCGGACACCGGTCGCTCATTGTGAAGGAATGGCTGCCCGCTGCACCCGGGGAATTATATCATTTGCCTGTGAGCCAGGAGCGGCAGATCGCCCAGGCCATACTCAAGGGGGACGCCGCCGTCATTCTGGAGGTCTTACGCTCAGCGGTTGTGAAGCTGCGGGAACTGCCTTATTTCGAATGTAAAATGTCTCTGATTACCTTGTTCATGGACATCCGCCGGCTCATCCAGGAGCATTCCTCCCAGCCGCTGCCCAGCTCGTGGGGACTGACGTCCATCGAGAAACAGATCATTCGGCAGGAAACAATGGATAACGTCATGCCGTGGATGGAGGCCTTGATTACCCGAACACTCGAAGACATTGCGGCCGCCCGCAGCCAATCCAAGAATATCGCCCTGATCGGACAGGTGGACCAGTTCATCGAGAGTCATCTCACCGACCCGAATCTGTCTGCCACCATGCTGGCGGATCACCTGGGCTTGTCGGTCAATTATTTCCGCAGTCTGTACAAAGCAGAGACCACCCAGTCCATCACCGACAAAATATCCGAGAAGCGGCTGACGTTCATCTGCCAGGAGCTCATTGCCTCCGACTCGCCGATCGAGCCCATCGTGCAGCATTTCGGCTTCTCGTCCCTGAACACCTTCTATTCCAGCTTCAAAAAGGTGTACGGCATGACCCCGGCCCAGTACCGCAAGAAGTACCGGGCGGGGGATGGCGGGGGGAAGGTGTGAGGCAAGTGAAACCTATACATTCTTATATTTGCGCGCAAAGAAGCGATAAGGATTAGGTCCTTATCGCTTGTGTTGGTATTCCAGCAGGTTGCCGCTCTTATTCTCCCTTATAGGCCTTACGCAGCTCCGTAAGCTCGAACTTCTTCATCTGCAGAAAAGCCTTCGTCACACGCGCCAGCTGCTCCGGCGTGCCCTTCTTCATCATCTCATTCATCTCCGCAGGAATAATCTGCCAGGAGATACCGAAGGCATCCTTCAGCCAGCCGCATTGCTCGGCTTCAGGAACTGCAGACAGCTTGTCCCAGTAGTAGTCAATCTCTTCCTGAGAATCGCAGGATACCATGAAGGAGACCGCTTCATTGAAGCTGAACTGATGATTATGCGCACTGTCCATGACCGTGAACCACAGATTCTCCAGCATGAAGTCTGCGAACATAATCGTTCCTTCCTGATCCGGCGCAGAGCCTGCGGGGTAGCGGGTAAGAAGTCCTTGACGCGAATCCTTAAATACGGATAAGTAGAAGGACATCGCCTCCTCCGCCTTCCCGCATTTATCCCCCACGAACAACAAGGAAGGAATAATCGCAGGCCGCTCCTCCCCTGCCGGATTCGTTAGAATCAGCTGCCAGGACACCCCATACTTGTCCTGAATCCAGCCGTACCGCTCACTGAACGGATACTTGCCAAGCGGCATCAATGCGGTGCCGCCTTCCGCTAACTTATCCCACACCTCATCTAATCTCTCTGCTGCATCCTGGTCGCGGGAGGGATCGAAATTAACAAAGAAGGAGACGGCCGGATTCAGCTTGAAATAAGGACCTCCGCTGATCGCCATGAACGCCTGCCCCCAGACCTCAAAAGAGACCTGACCCGCATCGCCGGAGGGCGTATCATGAATCGTGTTCACACTCGTAACCTTGGACTCCGGAAACACAGTAGCGTAAAAGCGGGCGGCTTCTGCCGCCTCCTTGTCATACCATAGATGCGGAACAATTCTCTGTCTGATGCTGGCCACAACGATTCCTCCTCAGCTTCTGTCCGTTCCGATCCAGGGACAGGGGCTTTAATTTGCTTTATTATACACTACAGGGAGGCTTCTTCATTCTTTATATTGGAAAACAATGTAGGGCCTCCGCCCTAGCTCGCACAGTCTAATCCTCTGTCTCCTCTTCTTCCTCCATGTGCCCTAAATAGTGATAATAGAATTCGACCATGGCATCTCCAAAGCTCCAGCCAATGCCCTGACTACGTTCCGCCAACCTTCTGCTACGGTCGACGAATTTTTCCTCCAAATCATTCTTCATAATGTATTCCAACGCTTGTCTATAAATACTGGACACCGTCAGATAGAACCGCTCATCGATGTCTCCGTAAGCCCGGGTGAAGTCCACCCCACACTCCACTGTGAACACCATAATTTCAGCAATCTGCTCCTTGTTGGCGGATACCTTACTGAAGTCCTTAATCGCCTTCTTAATAACAGGGTAGCGCAGAACCTCTCCTCTGTCGCCAAATTGCTATTTTGCAGAGAGGCTGCAGGCTTTTGCCAAGAACATTATTGTACTGAAAGGCCGGATGGGCAAAAAACAGCGCGTGGCGCTCCGCACTCAAATCGCCACAATTCCCGACGATCAGGAGCGGGTCGTTATCGCTACCGGCAAGCTGATTGGTGAGGGCTTCGATGACACCAGACTGGACACACTGTTCCTGGTTCATCCCATTTCCTGGTCAGGCACCTTACAGCAATATGCCGGCCGCTTGCACCGGAGTCATGTCAACAAAGAAGAAGTAAGAATTTATGATTATATCGATCTCCAGGTCCCTATGCTTATGGGGATGTTTAAGAAAAGGGTGAAGGGTTACCGGAAGATGGGGTATCGGGGGGCGGAGTTGTAGAATAGGAGAGAAAAAGCCAGCCCACACAATCAGGCTGGCTTTACTCTTATCTGAAAACTGTACTATTGCAGTGGGCTTAATGCCTTTACTTCCTGTACTGAGAGACCCGCTGCTTTTGCAATAGTTTCAACCTCTAACCCCATCGCCAGTAATTTCCCGGCAATTTCCTCGGCTTTCTTACGCTCCCCCTCCGCTCTAGCCCCCTCAATACGCGTCTCTCATCGCTCAGGGCTTTCATACGAGCTTGATACTCCATTCTGGCTACGGTATCTTGACTCAAGAATTCCAACGTATCCATTGCTTTCTTTAACATTGGTTCATTCATCGCCAACACCTCCCAGTTTGATTTGTCCACACCTTTTAGGAACAGCAGCCAATTGACCAGCCCGCCTTCCTCAAGCGACACCGAATGTTCATCTAGTTTCGTCAACTCAATGACATGGATCTCAATATCCTCCAACAAAGAAATTCCGGTATGATCTTCCCGTAGGTGAAAAACGCTATGGTAGCGGTCATTTTTGAGGCAAGAGTAGTTCAAAATATTGATGGTTACACATTTCTTCAGTGTATTATAGTTACTGCCCTTAGGAATCTGATGGTAATACATCTCACTCCAATAGAATAACGTCCGCTTCTCCATAACAATACATCCTTGTTATGTTCACTTCCAAAGATACGTTTGAAGATTAAATCCACGCGAGGGTCGAGTAAATCCTGCATCAGCATCAACTCCATTCCCCCATATTATATCATGCCAAATAATGCGAAGTAATTACCCTTTCTTTTAAATTAACAATATCCTGGCCCGTCGGGTTCTGGAAAACGCGAAGTCCAAACAGAGGGATAATCGCAAAAATGTGATCAAAGATATCCGACTGGACGGACTCATACACACCCCAGGTAGTCTCATTGCTGAACGCATAAATTTCTAAAGGCAGTCCGCTGTCTCCTGGTGCTAACTGCCTGACAATGAGCGTCATATCCTTATGAATTTTGGGATGATTACGCAGATATTCTTGGACATATTCCCGGAATACCCCGATATTCGTTAGCTGTCTTCCATTCACTTTGCTCTCCATATTGATATGATGTTCCGTATTATAGGCGTTAATTTCATCTAATCTTGTCAGGACATAATCGCTAAGATAGTGAACCTTTTGGAACTCCTCAATCATTTCTTTGGTACAAAAACATATGCTGCTTGTATCAATACACACACTTCGTTTAATTCTTCTGCCCCCGGAGGCTTCCATCCCCCGCCAATTTTTAAAAGAGTCTGAGATCAGGGCATAGCTCGGAAGCATGGTAATGGTTTTATCGAAATTCATCACCTTTACCGTATTCAGCGTAATATCAATTACATTGCCGTCGGCATTATATTTAGGCATTTCAATCCAGTCACCTACACGAACCATGTCGTTAGAAGATAATTGAATACCTGCCACGAGGCCCAATATCGAATCTTTGAACACTAGCATCAGAACAGCGGATAAAGCGCCCAGTCCACTAAGCAGAATCAGCGGATTCTGACCCATGAGGTTAGAAATCACCACAATCGCACCAATAATATACAGTATAATCTTTGCAACCTGAATGTAGCCTCTGATCGGCCTCATCTTGGACACTTCATACGTACGATAAATAGCATCGATGGCATCAAGCAGGGCATTAAACACCGTGATCGTTACAATAATCATATAAGCTAAGGCGAACTTTACAATGAAAGACTGATACAGCGGAAAAATAGGCGCCGCGTAATAAATGATAAAGGCCGGAGCGAGATGCGACAGCTTGTGAAATACTTTTTTCTCCAAAAAGATATTATCCCACGTATACCGGTTGTTATGAATGATATGGATGATGATCTTCAGTACGATTTTTTTGGCAACAAGATTAGCCACTATAGAGAGTAAAGCAATACATAAAACCATAATGATGTTCGAGAGATACACAACCATCTGCTCGCTCATTCCATATCCTGCTAGGTGCTCTTGTATAAAATTCATCATTTCCTCCTGACTGGGTGCATAGTAGCCTACAATTATAGAGGATAAATAGGTGTTATGCAAAAATAAAAATACTTGCAACGCTCAATTTAGTACTGTATAGTTCTACTCATGACAAAGGCAAAAATCATGAACCAAAAACGTGTGCTTGAAGTCGCGGCAGCCTTATTTTTAGAAAAGGGATTTGCTTATACCAGCATGGATGAATTAGTACGTGTAAGCAAAGTGTCCAAATCTAATGTATATTATCACTTCGCGGATAAGGAAGAATTGTTAGCAGGGGTCGTTGATTATTGGATTGAAACGTATGAGCGGGCAATGGATCAAATCCTTTCTCAGAACCAGTTATCCGTTGAAGATCGTGTCCAGATGTTTTTAAAGCATTTAACGGAGGGAGTTCAGGCAAGAGACTATAAGGGGAGCTGTCCGTTTATTACACTTTATATTCAAACTCCGGCACAAGCTACGCACATCAAGGAAAAAATAGGTCTCTTTTTCACAGGATTACAAATGAAAATCTCTCTATTACTACAACAAGGAGCAGAAAAAGGCGAGTTTAGAGAAACGATTCATATAGACGAGGTAGCAGCACTTTTTATAACGAATCTTGAAGGAGCGCTGTTTCTTGCAGAGACATTGAAGGATGCAACGGTGATCACGAGAACAGCCAGCCACTTTTTCAACTTGCTTCGATAAGAAGCATTTTTTTTACACAAAATTAGTACCAATCAGTACTAAAAAGGAGAGCGGATGATGTGAGAACAATATTTTTAACAGGTGGAACAGGTTTTATTGGGAGGCAACTCGTGGAGGAGCTTCTTAAAGAGGATGTTACGATTTTTCTTTTAGTAAGATCGAAAAGTAAAGCAACACGCGTTTTTCAGGAAAAAGGGTTTTTCAACGAGACAGCCATGCACTTTATTGAAGGTGATTTGACGAACCCAGATTTAGGTCTAAGTGATGAAGATAAGAAGAAGGTACTGAGCACGGATGTTATTATTCACGCAGGCGGACAAATGGATATTCAAGCGACAACGCAAGAGGCAACCTCTGTATTTTTAAACGGTGCTAAGCATATCAGTGAATTCGCTAAACGTATCCATCAATTGAAGGGTCTGCAGCAATTTATTCATGTCGTTGGATATATGAGCCCTTTTGATGATGATAATAGCAAGGTGGAAATTGATGTGTTCCAAGAAGGGCACGACTATTTGAAAATTAAAAATCCGTATGAAAGAACAAAATTCCTAGCAGATCTGTATATTCGCCAGCAGGCATCCGCAATAGGTTATCCGCTGTCTGTGATTAATCCGCCAACTGTAGTCGGCAGCAGTACAACAGGAAGTACGGAGCAGGTAGCAGGCTTAGGCTTGCTTGTGGAGAGTATGCGCAGAGTGCTGATGCCAGTTATACCTGGAGGCAAGGGGTATAAATTACCACTGATTGCAAACGATGCGCTGGCGAAGTTTATTGTTCAGGTTGTTAAGCTGGAGCCGTCGTCTATTCGAACCTATACCCTTGTTCCAGACAAACCGCTTGATCCGGATATAGATGAGTTATTAGGCGTGATGTCAGAAAGTATGAATATGGCCGCACCTAAGATTTCTGTCCCCCTTCGCTTCATGAAGGCACTTATGAACAGCGGGCTCAGTAAAATCACACGAATTCCATCGGATGGACTGAACTTTATTACAAATCGAACGTTTTCAAATGATCTGCCGAAAAAAGTCATGGGAGCCGATTGGTTTACTAAGACGAGTGTCATGAATTTTTTCCCGGCCGTAGTAGCAGATTTGGATTATCGCTTGATGTACCCAAATAACCAGCATAATCATGTATTTGAACGAACCTTAATCGGAAACACTGTGATTCATCAAATACAAGGAGAGGGTAGGCCATTTATTTTATTCCACGGTTTGTTGAGTGATGGGGAGGATTTATTTCCCTTAGGAGTGGAGCTTCATGAAAAAACGGGTCAACCTGTATGGATTCCGGATCTTCCAGGTTTAGGACGTTCCCCTTTTAAGCATGAGAAGAACCTTATAGATCTCTATTTGAATGTAGTGAAGGAGTTATCAGGAAAAGCTGCTCAGGGCGCACATTGGATTGGCCATTCCTTCGGAGCGGTTATTCTGCTGGAAGCGTTAGCGCGAGAGTACTTGGATACGAAGAATACTATTACTTTACTTCAGCCACCTGTTACGAAGAAAAATCACAAATCGTTTAATGCTCCTCCATTGTTGAACAAATGGGCATTAAAGTTAGCAACGGCTAGTTCATTGGAACGTTATTTAATTGGCAATGGTCTGTTTGAAAATATAGAGGGCATTCCGAAATATTATATTGCCAAAGTACGCAGCAGCTTTACTTCGCCTAGAATTTTAAATACAACTCTTCAGCTCAATCGTTTCCTGTCGAAAAACTATCGGGGTGATTTCACCAAAGTACCGAGTGCTAATCTTCATATTATTTGGGGCGATCAAGATCGGCGCTATTCTACTCCAGTACAGCTTGGAAAGATTGACGTTGTTCCCTATGGTCATCATTTTCCTCTTAGCCATCCGACGGAGACGGCTTCTTATGTACTAGGAAATTAATACATCCACAGTAATGAAAAAAGACACCTGATAAGGTGTCTTCTGCTTTACTCCGTTAGCGGAACAGTTTATAAATCGAGAATCGGAACCGGTCCGTCCATCCAGTTCAGCTGGCTATCCATCATGAACTGAACCGTCCAATGATGCTCTGCCTGATACCAGTTATTAAATTCCACAATACTCTCGTACAGATTCTCGACGGCTTCCGGCGTTCGTTCTTCCAGTACCCGATGGATGTCCGCCAACAAATTCTCCGGCTTCTTTTCTACCCCTTCCAGAACCTTTAAGAACCACTTATAAGAAGGGAACAGCGTTTCGTTGTGTACCAAAATCAGCCTACCTGCGAAAAAGGCATAGTGGGTCAAACAGTAGTCGATTAATAAACGATTGTTGCGTTTCAGTCCTTCGTAATAATACCATTTCCAGGTTTCGAATTGTGCATAGAACTTCTGCATATTCTCTGCCTTGTTCTCCAGCGGATATCGGGGTGCGTCTTGGACCAACTCTTCCAACCCCTCGATATTGGAATAGGTGACGAACGCATCCTGGAATGCGAACTTAGCAGGCTCGCTGCCGGATTCGGCCACTTGCTTGATGTAGGAAGCAGATACAACCTTCCCGTCCACGTAACCGCCTTCATAAGAACAGGATTCCGTTTCGAAATACCCAAGATTATGGATGGAACAAGCATTCTTGTAATCCTCTTCAGAAAGGACGATCATAATGTCGATATCAGAGGTTTCACCAGCAAAACCATGCGCCACGGAACCTCCGATGATGATCCCTTGTACGTCGGGTCTGGCTTTAAGCTTGTTGGTGATGGCATCAATGGCAGCTTGATGATGGGGATACATAATACATCCACTCCAATTAAATTAATATAAACATAAATTAGTAAGCCAATACATTAATCATAAGGTAATAATATTCCACTTTTGAAATTCCCGCAATCCCCCGAATAAATCAATCATCACCCCTAATAAAGGAAGGCATCGTTAGTAACAAAAAAAGGGAGCACCCTCACATTGGATGCTCCCACATTTTTTACTTCCTCAAAGCATTGATCTCCTGCTCTGTTAATCCAGTGGCCTTTGCAATCGTCGTTATGTCCAGATTCAAGTCAAGCATATTCTTCGCTACTTCCTTTATACCTGCCAATTTAGCACTTCCCAGCATAGATGCTTCATCATGAAGATACTTCTGTCTAGCCTCATAAAGCCGTCTAGCATCAGAATCCTGACTCAAATATTGCAGAGTATCCATTGCCTTTTCCAATCCTGGCTCATTCATCTTCAGCACCTCCCATTGTGATGTATCAGCACCTTTTAAAAACAACAGCCAATTAATTAGTCCGCCTTCAGATGGGACGCTGCGTTCATCCAACTTCGGCAACTCCAAGAAATGAACCTCAATGTCGTCAATTAAAGATATTCCTGTCCGGTCTTCCCGCAAATGAAATACGTTTCGCTATCAGCTACATTCGTTATTATTATAGCAATTTTCAAGTGAACTGAGTCTTAAAGGGAAACGAAAAAGACACCCTTCAAGGTGTCTTCTGCTTTACTCCATATGGAGCCGAGGGGAGTCGAACCCCTGTCCGAAGATAACGGCACATAAGCTTCTACGAGTGTAGTTACAGTTTTGATGTCACCCTAGAAGCCCCCCGTAACCGGGTCCCCTTCGGGTCAGCCTGATTATCTTCTTCAGCTCACCCCAGGCGGAGATGAGACAGCGTATTCCACTATTTGTTAGCCCCTAGCCCTGTCACATGGACGATGCAGAGTAGAAGCACGCACACAGTTTCTTAGGCTGCGAAAGCGTAGTTGTTTTGTTGTTTGCCGTTTAATAGGCTTTAGCGTTGATGAAGCGGACGCGTCCCCACTACTCGCTACTCATGCTCGAACTATCCCCGTCGAATCCAAGAACGGCCCCTCATTAGAAAGGGCGCTTCGGATGAACGGATCAATCACAAGCACAAATGCTGATCCGGTACACAGCGATCTGATTTACGATGGCTGTTCAGAAGCAAAAAATCTACTTACCCAGTATAGCACATTTATCAACACTTTAACACGTGGGTTAAAGGAATTGAAGGTTGAATCTGGAACCACTTCGACGCAGGTGCAGTAGTCCGTCTATCTGGCGACCTTCTGCTTGTCACGCAGTACACGCTGGATATCACGCTGTGCGTCACGCTTCGCGGCGGAATCCCGTTTGTCGTATTCCTTCTTACCTTTACCCAGACCAATCAGCAGCTTGGCATAGCCATTACGCACATAAATCTTAAGCGGCACAATGGTGAAGCCATCCCGTTTGGACGAGCCCAGCAGCTTGTGTATCTGCTCCTTATGCATAAGCAGCTTACGTGTGCGCGTAGGATCGGTAGGATTGGCGCGGTTTCCCTGTTCAAAAGGACTAATATGCATGTTGTGGATATGAATCTCGCCATTGCGGATCGTAGCGAACGCATCCCCTATGTTGGCGCGGCCATTACGCAGCGATTTGATCTCTGTTCCTGTAAGAACCAAACCAGCTTCGTAGGTGTCCTCAATAAAATAGTCATGGGAAGCTTTTTTGTTCTGGGCGAGCACTTTCCCGTCTGCTTTTTTACCCATGAGCGTCACTCCTTGAATCGAATTCCCGGCAATCCTTCACGGACACCAGGTCTATATTGTATCAAAAGCGGAGCTGCCAACGCAAGGAAGGATCGCTCTATGCCGCGGTCGTGTGAAGCTTGATTCTTATTAAAAAAGCACTGTCCCCCTAAAGGAACAGCGCTCATCTCGTTCAGCCTACGCCTTAGGTTTCTTCTTGCGCTTACGGCGCCCGCTCTTCTCGCCAGTGTCAGCACCGGCCTGGCCTGCGGACTCCCCGCTGCCTGGCGTCACGGAGGGGCTAATGAACACGCCGCCCTTCTTCTTGCGGCGGCCCTTGCCCTCCGGCGCTGCGCCGCGCCCGTCGGCCCCGAGGTCCTCGCGGCTGCGGAACCGTGTGCTCGCGTCTACGCCGCGCAGCTCACCGCCCGCCTGCTCAGACCCGCCACCGCCCGGCGCGCCGTAGCCGCCCTTGCCCGAGCCAAAGCCGAAGGCGATGCCGCGTCCCCCGGCACCGCCACCGGCCTCCGCGCCGCGGCCTCTGCCGCCCTCGCGCGGAGCGCCCGAACCGCCGGCTTCGCCCCGGCGGTCCGCCTTGCCGCCGCCCGCTGCGCCTGCGGCGGCAAGCCCACGCCGCGCTGCCGCTTCCGGCCCGCGGCCGCGCTTGCGGCCGCTGCCTGCTGCGCCGGCGATGTCCCACGCCGCCGCTCCATCTGCGCGCGGCCCGTTCCCGGCGCCTGCCGCAGCGGCGCCGAAGCCACCAGCCGCTTCACCGCCGCCAGCGGGAGAAGCGTTCTTGCTCTTACCAGCGGCACCTGTGCCGCCGCTCTTCCCCTTACCGCCAGCACCGAAGATGGCGCCGTTCTTGCCCTTGGCAACACCACTCTTGCCTCCGGCAGTAGCGCTGCCGGGCTTTCCTTTACCGCCACGGCCCTTGCCGCCTCCAGCCTTACCGGCGGGCTTGCTGAAGCCACCTGCGCCCGGACGGCCGCCTTTGCCGCCATAGCTCCGGTGGTCTCCAGCCGCCCGCGGCTTCATATCAACCAGCTCGAAGTCGATGGTGTGGTCATCCATGTTAACCTTGGCCACGCGGATCTTCACTTCATCGCCGATGCGGAAGACCTTGGAGGTACGCTCACCGATCAGCGCCATATGAGCTTCATCGAAGTGGTAGTAGTCGTCTGTCAGCGCACTGAGGCGAATGAGACCTTCGACCGTATTGTCCAGCTCAATGAACATCCCGAAGCTGGTCACACTGCTGATCATGGCGTCGAATTCCTCGCCAACCTTGTCCTGCATGAACTCTGCTTTCTTCAGCTGCTCGGTATCGCGCTCGGCTTCAACAGCCACACGCTCACGCTCCGAGGACTGCTGGGCAATATCCGGCATCCGGGAGGCCAGATATTCGTGGCGCTTCTCGCTCAGCGCTCCTCCATTCTCAAGCACCTCACGCATCACACGGTGGATGACCAGATCGGGATAACGGCGGATCGGTGAGGTGAAGTGGGAATAGAACTCCGCTGCCAGCCCGAAGTGCCCGGTGCTCTCGGCATCATACTTCGCCTGCTTCATGGAGCGCAGCATCATCGTGCTGATTACCGTCTGCTCCTTCGTTCCCTGAATCTGCTCCAGCAGATCCTGCAGCGCACGCGGGTGAACCGAATTCCCCCGGCCCTTCACGTGGTAGCCGAAGTTAGCCGCAAAAGCCATGAAGTTCTGCAGCTTCTCCGGGTCCGGGTCCTCATGAATCCGGTACAGGAAGGGAACCTTCAGCCAGTGGAAGTGCTCCGCCACCGTCTCATTAGCCACCAGCATGAATTCTTCAATAATCTGCTCCGCTACAGAGCGTTCACGTTTTACAATATCGATAGCCTTACCGGCCTCATCTACAATAATCTTGCTCTCTTCAAAATCGAAATCCACCGCCCCGCGCCGCATCCGGGCACCCCGCAGCTTCATCGCCAGCTCCTTCATCAGGCGGAAATCCCCGATCAGCGGAGCATAACGCTCCAGCAGCTCAGGATCTTCATCCTCGACAATCTTCCGTACATCAGAGTAGGTCATTCTCTCCTTCGTACGGATGACACTGGTGAAGACATCGTGGTTCACGACCTTCATCTGCTCGTCGAATTCCATTTCACAGGACATCGTCAGACGGTCAACCTGCGGATTCAAGCTGCAGATACCGTTCGACAGCCGGTGCGGAAGCATCGGAATGACACGGTCCACCAGGTACACACTGCATCCGCGGTCGTAGGCTTCCTTGTCCAGCTCAGAGCCTTCACGCACATAATAGCCTACGTCAGCAATATGAACGCCCAGCTTATAATGGCCATTCTCCAGACGCTCAACGTTTACCGCATCATCCAGATCCTTGGCATCTGCGCCGTCGATCGTTACGATATTGAGCCCGCGCAGATCACGCCGCCCCTGCTCGATAATCTCTTCATCTGTGATCGAATCCGGCGCCTGCTCCGCTTCCGTCATCACCTCAGCCGGAAAAGCCTCCGGAAGCTGATGCTTACGGATTACCGACAGAATATCCACGCCCGGATCATCCTTATGGCCAAGGATCTCAATGATCTCACCCTCAGCCGCAGCACGGCCCTCCGGATAGCTCACAATGCGGACAACCACCTTTTCCCCGTCAACCGCACCCTTGAAAGACTCCCTTGGGATGAAAATATCCCGGTTAATCCGCTTATCATCAGGCAGCACGAAGCCATAGGTCTCCAGGCTCTGGAAAACACCCACTGTCTGCGACACACCTCTGATCAGAATCCGTTCCACTTCGCCTTCCATTCGCCCGCCGGACGGGCTCTTAGAGGTAATACGAATCAAGACGATATCGCCGTTCATAGCCCCCTTCAGATCGTTCGCGTGGATATACACATCCGGGTGCTCCCGGTTATCGGGAATCAGAAAAGCAAAGCCCTTGGCATGAACCTGCAGCCGTCCGCGCAGCAAATCCATCCGCTCAGGCACACCATAACGGCTGCCCCGGGTCAATATGATCCGGCCGTCCTTTTCCAGGTCAATCAATAGAGCCTCAAAGGCTTTGAAATCGGCACTATCCTGAGTGGCGAAATGGCTTACCAGTTCTTCATAGGTTAGTGGTTTATAAGCGGTCTCCCGCATGAAATCAAGTAAGATTTCCTGTGTTATCATGTTCGTTACCTCAGCCTCCTGCTGCATTCCTATGCATTGGCATACTGTATGCCTTGTCCTATTATACAGCTAATCATTTCAAGTAAAATTTACCTTTATATACTTCATACCCTAGTATACACGAAATTAATCCCGGGCATCCCTGTTATGATGTTCACAATATTAAATCTGCATACAAAAAAGCCCCCGTCTATTCCATTCAGAACAGAGCGAAGGCTTACTGTAGACGAGTTATTCAACAACAATGGCAACAACTATTGACATGATGAAGAATCCTGCCGCCAGACCAACTGTTACACGCTGCAGCACAAGCTCCATACCGCGCGCCTTTGTTTTACCGAAGAGATGCTCAGCACCGCCGGAGATGGCACCGGAAAGACCTGCACTTTTCCCTTTTTGCAGAAGAACGACCGCAATCAGACCTACGGCAAAAATCAGAAGCACCACTTTCAAAAAGATATCCATTCACTTCCACCTCCTACGTCCAAGCATCACTATCTATGCTAAATTAGAATATCCGTTTCATAAACAGCATTTTTATTTTATCATAGCCACAGAATGAATACAACCTTCCAGACGGCATTCCCGCCCTATCACACTATGAAAATCTCATGTTGTCCCTCTATCGCAGATATCAGCATCAAAAAAGCCTGCCGGAAACCGGCAGGCTCATTGTATCTATAGATTCAAAAGAAATTATCTTTTGAGGTTGTAGAAGGATTTCAGGCCGTTGTATTGAGCCAATTCGCCCAGCTCGTCTTCGATGCGAAGCAGTTGGTTGTATTTAGCCACACGGTCTGTACGGGAAGGAGCACCAGTCTTGATCTGGCCTGCGTTGGTAGCTACAGCGATGTCAGCAATAGTGCTGTCTTCGGACTCACCGGAACGGTGGGAGATTACAGCTGTGTAGCCGGCACGTTTTGCCATTTCAATCGCATCGAAGGTTTCAGTCAGTGTACCAATCTGGTTAACCTTAACCAGGATGGAGTTACCGATACCCTTTTCGATACCTGTTGCCAGACGCTCAGTGTTCGTAACGAACAGGTCGTCACCAACCAATTGGACTTTATCGCCCAATTTTTCAGTCAGCAATTTCCAGC
Organism: Paenibacillus sp. FSL R7-277; assembly: GCF_000517965.1. Lineage (NCBI taxonomy): Bacteria > Bacillati > Bacillota > Bacilli > Caryophanales > Paenibacillaceae > Paenibacillus > Paenibacillus sp. FSL R7-277. The sequence continues at coordinate 41,015 of NZ_ASPX01000045.1, read as the reverse complement.
CATCCCAGTCATCTTCGGACATACCATCTTCGATAGTGATGATTGGGTACTTCTCAACCCATGAAGCCAGCAGGTCAACATACTCAGCGGAAGTGTAAGATTTACCTTCGCCTGCAAGTGTGTATTTACCGTCTTTGTAGAACTCAGTGGAAGCAACGTCCATACCAAGGAATACGTCAACGCCTGGTTTGTAACCGGCTTTTTCGATCGCTTCGATGATTGTAGTGATCGCTTCTTCATTGGAACCCAGGTTCGGTGCGAAGCCGCCTTCGTCGCCAACTGCTGTGTTCAGGCCTTTGGATTGCAGTACGGATTTCAGGTTGTGGAAGATTTCTGCACCAGTACGCAGTGCTTCCTTGAAGCTTGGAGCGCCTACTGGAAGAACCATGAACTCTTGAACGTCGATGTTGTTGTCGGCATGCTCACCACCGTTGATGATGTTCATCATTGGTACTGGAAGAGTCTTGGCGTTGAATCCGCCCAGGTATACATACAAAGGAATGTCCAGAGCAGTTGCAGCAGCGCGAGCTACAGCCATGGATACAGCCAGGATTGCGTTAGCGCCCAGCTTGCCTTTGTTAGGAGTTCCGTCCAGAGTGATCATCAGCTTGTCGATGCCCACTTGGTCAAGAGCGTCCATTCCGATTACTTCTGGAGCGATAATTTCGTTTACGTTCTCAACAGCTTTCAGAACGCCTTTGCCCATGTAACGGGATTTGTCGCCGTCACGAAGCTCTACAGCTTCATGAGCGCCAGTGGAAGCGCCGGAAGGAACGATCGCGCGGCCTTTTGCGCCGGACTCCAGATATACGTCAACCTCTACAGTAGGGTTACCACGGGAGTCAAGGACTTCGCGTGCATACACATCAGAAATAATAGTCATGTAAGTTTAATCTCCTTTTATACAATGGTTTTGGGTTTACACAAACAGATGTCTTGCTTATTTGCGGCTGGCAATCATGGATTGTCCGGTCATTTCCGCAGGCTGCGGAAGTCCCATCAGATCTAAGATTGTCGGTGCCACATCTGCGAGAATACCAGCTTCGCGCAGAACTACATCTTCAGTGGTGACGATGAACGGTACCGGGTTGGTGGTATGGGCTGTGAACGGACGTCCGTTCTCATCGAATACCATATCAGCATTTCCGTGGTCGGCAATGATAATAGCAACGCCGCCCTTGGCAACTACAGCATCCACAACCTTGCCTACGCATTCGTCCGTTACTTCGACTGCCTTGATTGTAGGCTCCAGCATGCCGGAGTGTCCTACCATATCAGGGTTAGCAAAGTTCAGGATAATGGCATCCTGTCTGTCCGCCTCGATCTCCGCTACGCAGGCCGCCGCCACTTCGTAAGCGCTCATCTCTGGCTTCATATCATAGGTTGCCACCTTCGGCGAGTTGATCAGGATACGGGTCTCGCCCGGAAGCTCCTCATCGCGTCCGCCGCTGAAGAAGAAGGTCACATGCGGATACTTCTCGGTCTCTGCAATACGCAGCTGCTTCTTGTTCTGCTGAACCAGCACTTCACCGAGCGTGTTGTCCAGATTCTTCGGGGAGTAAGCCACGAAGCCTTGAACTGTCTCACTGAAGGTAGTCAGGCATACGAAGTGCAGGCCTTGCGGGAACTTAGGACCACGGTCGAAACCGCGGAAATCCGAGTTCGTGAACACTTGTGACAGCTGAATCGCACGGTCAGGACGGAAGTTAAGGAAAATGACGGAATCGCCGCTCTCCACGGTCGCTACCGGGTTGTTTTGGCTGTCCACAATTACACTTGGCTCCACGAATTCATCGAACACAGAATTCTGGTAGGATGCAGTGATGGCCTGAAGGGCATCGGTATATTTAGGGCCTTCCCCATATACCATTGCACGGTAAGCCTTCTCTACACGTTCCCAGCGCTTGTCACGGTCCATCGCGAAGTAGCGTCCGGATACCGTAGCAATCGTACCTACGCCAACCTCTTCAATCTTGGCGACCAGATCCTGAATGAACTTCTGTCCACTGTCGGGTGGTACGTCACGGCCATCCATGAAGGCATGAATATAGACTTCATGCAGATCTTCTTTTTTGGCCAGATCGAGCATGGCGAACAGGTGATTGATGTGGCTGTGTACGCCACCATCGGATACCAGTGCATAGAGGTGAAGCTTTTTGCCGGTTGACTTAGCGCTTCTTACGGCAGCCACCAGCGTCTCGTTATCGAAGAATTCTCCATCACGGATCGACTTGTCGATACGGGTCAGGTCTTGATATACAATCCGGCCGGCACCAATGTTAAGGTGCCCTACTTCAGAGTTACCCATTTGGCCTTCCGGCAGACCTACAGCTTCACCGCAAGCGGTAAGCGTAGTATTAGGATATTGCTTCAGGTAACGGTCGTAGTTCGGCTTGTTGGCTTGGGCCACAGCGTTGCCTTCATCCGTGTTCCGCAGTCCGAAGCCGTCCATGATAATCAGTGCTACAGGTCTTGGAGCTGACATTCTTACTTCGCCCCCTCAACGAGTGAAACGAAGGAAGCAGGCTGCAGGCTGGCACCGCCGACGAGAGCGCCGTCGATGTCGCTTTGACTCATGTACTCCGTTACATTCTCAGGCTTCACACTGCCGCCGTATTGGATACGGACTGCATTAGCCGTTGCTTCATCGTACAGGCCTTTAACAAGGGTGCGGATATAAGCAATAACTTCGTTAGCATCCTGGGAAGTGGAGGATTTACCTGTACCAATCGCCCAGATCGGCTCATAAGCGATAACTACGCTTGCTGCCTGCTCTGCGCTAAGACCGGCAAATGCCGCTTCAGTCTGCACCTTGCATACGTCCTTAGTCTGGTCAGCTTCGCGCTCTTCCAGCTTTTCGCCTACGCAGACAATTGGAGTAATGCCGTGACGGAAGGCCGCATGCATCTTCTTGTTGACGATTTCGTCCGTTTCACCGAAATAAGCACGGCGTTCGGAGTGGCCGATAATAACGTACTCTACACCAAGATCCTTCAGCATTACGCCGCTGATCTCACCTGTATAAGCGCCGTTATCTTCGAAGTGCAGGTTCTGTGCACCAATTTTGATGGTAGTGCCTTGTACCGCTGCAACCAGTGCAGGCAGGTTCGTGAATGGCGCGCAGATTACAGTCTCTACGCCTGCCACTTCCGCCTGGCCTTTGATTTCAGCGATGAAGCCTTCGGCTTCCGGAACGGTTTTGAACATTTTCCAGTTGCCTGCAATAATAGGTGTTCTACTCATAGTGATGTATTGCCTCCCTCTTCGGTATTACTTGTCGTTCAGTGCTTCTACACCTGGAAGAGCCTTACCTTCCATGAACTCGAGCGATGCGCCGCCGCCAGTGGAGATGTGATCCATCTGGTCTGCGAGGTGGAATTTCTCAGCAGCCGCAGCGGAATCGCCGCCGCCAATAACAGTGTAGCCTTCGGTAGTAGCACAAGCCTGAGCCACAGCCTTGGTACCTTCAGCGAAGATGTCGATTTCAAATACGCCCATCGGTCCATTCCACACAACCAGCTTGGAGTTTTTGATAATATCGGCATAGATTTCACGGGTCTTAGGACCGATGTCCAGACCTTCCCAATCTGCAGGGATCTCGGTTGCATCTACAATCTTGGTGTTGGCATCTGCACCGAACTTGTCAGCGACTACAACGTCAACCGGAAGCACGAAGTTCTTGCCCAGCTTCTTGGCCTTCTCGATGAATCCAAGCGCTGCATCAATCTTGTCGTTGTCTACCAGGGATTTACCGATTTCGTAACCTTGAGCCTTGGTGAACGTGTAAGAGAGGCCGCCGCCAATCAGTACATTGTCAGCCAGATTCAGCAGGTTGTCGATAACGTCAATCTTGTCTTTCACCTTGGAACCGCCGATGATGGCAGTGAAAGGACGTTCCGGGTTAGAAAGCGCCTTGCCGAGAACGGACAATTCCTTCTCCATCAGAAGACCGGATACTGCCGGCAGGAAGTGAGCGATTCCTTCTGTCGAAGCATGGGCACGGTGAGCTGCGCCGAATGCGTCATTGACGAACAGGTCAGCCAGTTCAGCGAACTGCTTAGCCAGTTCAGGATCATTCTTCTCTTCGCCTTTGTAGAAACGGACATTCTCAAGCACAAGCACATCGCCATCGTTCAGTTCAGCGATTTTCGCTTTTACAGCTTCGCCAATGGCCTCATCAGCCTTGGCTACCGGTTTGCCGAGCAATTCAGACAAACGGACTGCAGCGGAAGTCAACCGCATGGAATCGACGAATTCGCCTTTAGGACGGCCCATATGGCTGGCCAGAATGACCTTTGCACCGTTCTCAATCAGGTATTTAATTGTTGGAAGGGTTTCGCGGATACGGGTATCATCAGTGATCTTGCCGTCTTCCACTGGCACATTGAAATCTACACGCACGAATACGCGTTTGCCTTTTACTTCTACATCACGGACACTTTTTTTGTTCATGATTAACATTTCCTCCACACCCAAAATTGGTTCCTTCACAAAGCCATTTCACGCGAATCCAGTTCATTTAGAAAGAGCGGAAACAGACTTTCCTTGTTTCCGCTCTATTGTACTTCTTATATGAAATCGGTCTTATTTAGCAAGCTTAGCGAATTTCTCCAAAGTACGAACCAGCTGTGCAGTGTAGGACATTTCATTGTCATACCAAGCAACAGTTTTAACCAGCTGTTTGTCGCCAACAGTCAGTACTTTAGTCTGAGTTGCATCGAACAGGGAACCGAAAGTCATACCCTTGATGTCGGAAGATACGATTTCGTCTTCAGTGTAGCCGTAAGTTTCTGGGTCAGAAGCTTCCTTCATGGCTGCATTGATTTCTTCAACAGTTACGCTCTTATCCAGAACAGTAACCAGCTCAGTCAGGGAACCTGTAGCTACAGGCACACGTTGTGCTGCTCCGTCAAGCTTGCCCTTCAGTTCTGGAATAACCAGGCCGATGGCTTTAGCAGCACCGGTAGTGTTAGGGATGATGTTCTCAGCAGCAGCGCGGGCGCGTCTGAAGTCGCCTTTTGCGTGTGGAGCATCAAGAGTGTTCTGGTCACCTGTGTAAGCGTGGATCGTAGTCATCAGGCCTTCGATGATACCGAACTTGTCGTTCAGGACTTTGGCCATTGGAGCCAGGCAGTTCGTTGTGCAAGATGCGCCGGAGATTACTGTTTCGGAACCGTCAAGGATGTCATCGTTAACGTTGTACACAACAGTTTTCATGTCGCCTGTAGCTGGAGCGGAAATAACTACTTTCTTAGCTCCGCCTTTAAGGTGCTTCTCAGCGGCTTCTTTAGTTGTGAAGAAACCAGTACATTCCAGAACGATATCAACGCCAAGCTCTCCCCAAGGAAGTTCTTCAGGGTTGCGGTTCGCCAGAACCTTAACATCTTTACCGTTTACTTTGAAGAATCCGTCATGAACTTCAACGTCTCCCTGGAATTTACCTTGAGTTGTATCATATTTAAGCAAATGAGCAAGCATCTTAGCGTCAGTCAAGTCATTGATTGCTACCACTTCGATACCTTCTACATTTTGAATACGGCGGAATGCAAGGCGTCCAATACGTCCAAAACCGTTAATACCAACTTTTACACTCATTGAATAGTTCCTCCTAGAGTTCGTTTTATTTATTCAAGACAGGCCGTGAGGCTCGTCAAGACAACAATGTTAAGTATAATGCATAAACCCTTTGCGCGCGCCCCATTTAATGGAATCTATAGGGCCTTTTGTAGCTGTGTGTCGATTTCCTTGCCGATTTCAACAGCCGCCGCCTCGTCGATGACGAGAATATCCTCTTGCCCGAACCGCAGCATCGCATGAATGGCCTTCGCCTTGCGTTTGCCGCCGGCAATACCGATAACGACTTCTGTACGTATAATGTCTTCCAGGCGCAGCCCCATGGTCCGCATCGTATGAACCACTTCGCCATTCTCATTGAAATAGTATCCGAAGGACTCGGCTACGGCTCCCTCGCTCTGAATCTCTGAGATCGTCCCGGAGTCCAGCTTGCGGCGGTGGGTCATTTCAATGGCGTCGCCTATTCCATGTACAATAATACGCGATCTGCGGATAATTTGTACAATCTCTCCAATATTGGAGTCCTGCGCAAGCGACTCATATGCGTCTCCGCTAAGCAGATCGGGCACATGCAGCAGACGGTAATTGGCGCCAATCCGTTTGGCCATGGTTGAAGCAATGGTGTTGGCCTGTATCTCCATGCTCTCTCCCAGTCCTCCACGCGCCGGAACAACCCAGGCGTTCTTATAGGAAAGGGATAGCGGCGGGGTCAGCTGATCGGCCATCTCGGCCAGTGTTGATCCGCCTGTGACGGCAATCGTATCGTCACTGCGCAGTACGCTGAGCAGTGCCTTGGAGCCTGCGCGCCCCAGCTCACGCTTGGTGAACGGCGATGTCTCACAATCGCCAGGTACCACAATGACTTTGGTGAGACCGTACGTTGTACGAATTTTCTCTTCCAGATCATCCAGGCCGAATAGGCTCTTGGCGACCGGCTCCAGCAGGTCAAGCAGTCTGCGACCGGCATCGCTAATGCGCATACCGACGCTCTCGATCTCAATGAGCCCCTGCGATTTCAGAAGATCCGTCTCGGCGCGCAGCACCCGCTCGGTCATATCAAGCGATGCGGCTAACGTCCTGCGCCCAATAATATCGGACAGCATGATCTGATGTAGAATCGTATACCGTCTCTTAAGGGTTTCCATGAGATCAGGCAGAAGCTGCTTTTGGATTTCCAATAGATTACGCATGCTTTCACTCCTGCAACTTCGTCTTTCTCTTATCCCTTGTTCGTGGTCTCAAAATGTCCCGGGTTAACTTTTTAAGTCCCACCCATATTCTACCCAAAACTGACGCCAAGTGCAAGTGTTCCGAGACTATAATTCTCAGCCCGCTTTCATCTTATACATGGGCTTGTCCGGAAGGCCGCTGGCAGGAGGTGCATCTCCGGCTCTATTAATGGAGGCAGAGAAAACTATTTTTGCGCAGGATGCCTAATACGCATTGCTTTTATCCGAGAAGTATATTATAATAATTTCTGTTGCGCCCGTGGTCCAATGGATATGACGTAGGCCTCCGAAGCCTGAGATCCAAGTTCGATTCTTGGCGGGCGCGCCATTTTTTTCAAGCTTGTACATAATTTAGTTCCGATTATATTATATTTAACCAATGAGCCGCTTGAGGGCTCTTTTTTTTGAAAGTAAGTTTGACTTTCTTTGACTTTTTGTTTGAATTTGTTTATCATGTGGTTAATACGGTAACAGTAAAAAATGAACACATTCGAAGCACCAATTTCAAGGAGGTTTTCCACGTGAGTTATATTCCTATGGTAGTAGAACAGAGCAACCGCGGTGAGCGCGCTTATGACATCTATTCCCGCCTGCTGAAGGACCGCATCATTTTCCTTGGAACGGAGGTTAATGACGTGGTTGCCAATTCCATCATCGCACAAATGCTCTTCCTGGCTGCCGAGGACCCGGATAAGGATATTCACCTGTATGTGAACAGCCCAGGCGGTTCCATCACAGCGGGTATGGCCATCTTCGATACAATGCAATACATTAAGCCGGATGTATCCACCATCTGTGTAGGTATGGCCGCTTCCATGGGAGCGTTCCTGCTGAATGCCGGCGCCAAGGGCAAGCGCTTCGCCCTGCCGAACAGCGAGATCATGATTCACCAGCCGCTAGGCGGTGCGCAGGGGCAGGCTTCGGATATCGAGATCCGCGCCCGCCGCATCATCAAGCTGCGTGAGAAGCTGAACCGCATCTTGTCCGAGCGTACAGGCCAGCCGCTGGAGAAGATCGAGAAGGATACTGACCGCGACTACTTCATGAGCGCTGCAGACGCTGCTGAATACGGTATCGTGGACAAGGTAATTGAGAAGACTCTGCCAACAGGCGTATAAGTACATGCTCCAATGAATACACAAAGAGGCTGTAACAGACCGGTCCGGTCCCGTTACAGCCTCTTTCTTATGCCCAGCCATTGCTGCCTACCTTAAGCTCCCGTACCCAAGGGCATCCAGCTTGCCTGCAATTACGCGGTAGCCTCTGCCGTTCGGGTGAATATGGTCCAGGAACAGCAGCCCCCGCTCGTTACCGGCAAATTCATGGTATACCGAAGCAAACCCTACGTTATTGCTGCTGTAGCCTGCTGCATAGCGGTTGAACTCCCGCACCCACTCTGTTGCTTCATTCACCTGTGGGTAGGGATTATACAGGCCTACCATCCGGATGATATAGGGGCTGCGGGAACCTGCTTTGAGCTGTGTCAGGCTACCCATGATGTCGCTGTAGTTACGCTTGCAGTCCCTAAGCGCCTGCTGCAGTAAGCCCTGGAATTCACCGGGCCGGGGCCCGGCTGCCCGGGCTGCCTTAATCAAGTCGTTGCCGCCAATGGACAGCGTAATGATCTGCGCATCCTTCACCGCCGCCCGGTAGACATTCGAGCTCCTCAGCCGTTGCTTCAGCCCCCCGGTGGTCAGACCGTTGACGCCAAGATTCGCCGGCACCACTGGTGTACCCAGCCTCCCTTCCGCCATCCGGCGGTAGACGGGGACGAAGCCGTTCCCGGGCAGCGCCCCGAAGCCGGTTGTAAGTGAATCCCCGATCGCTGTATAAGCATAGACCATAACCTTCCCCTCCCCGTTATAAGCTGCTTGCCTTCTATAGCTTATGACTATCCGGGTGAAGTGGTAACGGCAGGGCAGGCTGATTAGGCCGTGGATGAAGGGTTGTGCAAGAATGCCCCTGCATCTCCCGGAGGAGATGCAAGGGCATCTGGATAATTATTTTATTATTTCAGCGCCGCGAACGGACTGCTTCCATCCGGCAGGAGTTCCTTGAAGCTGAAGTTGAATTCCGGGAAGCCCTCGGCATATGCCGTGTATTCGTATAACTGGAAGAAGAGCACCGCTTTGCCATCTTTCAGATAGAAGTACTTCTCGGTATTCAGTCCATTGAACCCGCCCAGATATCCTCCGTTAGCTTTGATCTCGGTGGCCAGCTTGGCATTGAGCTGTTTCTTGTAATTAGGGTTGGCACCGAACAGATCGCCCAGCAACAGACGTTTCCCGTCTTTGAGCGAGAAGGTGAACGCATTGCGGTAAGTCATCCCATGGGCACCGCCGGTATACCCGTATTGATTGGTGATTAGGCTGAGCACGCCATCCTGGTTATACGTGATCACATAACCGCCTTCGAATTCATACGGCCGGTCATCCTTCGACCGCTTGGAGATTTGATCTTCAGCATCCTTCGCATAGTTCAGAACGGTCTGCTTAATCGTATCATTGATTGCCTTCTCTGCTTCTGCACTTGCCAGGCCGCTGACCTGCGGATAATCCAGCCGGATAGGCGCATCCTTATGATCCTTCACATAGCTCACTGTTTTGATGGTTACCGCATTCTGTACTTTCTTCATAACATTCAGCCGTCCTGCTGCTGCGCTCCCGTCTACTTTGTAGCCCAAGTAATCGCTAAGCAGCTCAGACGAAACATACAGCCGGTTATTCAGTTGCTTGCCTTCACCGACATAATAATTGTTCACCATAACAGAAATGCCATAATCATTGATCGTCAGCCTTGTCTGAGCAGTTCCTGTCCCGATGGTGTACGTCTTCCCCGCTTTATCATAAGAGAGCGGCATCCCCAGCGCATCGCGCAGGAAGGTTACCGGCACCCATACCTTTCCTTCCTGGAGCAGGCCCGTCTGGGCTGTACTTTTCCCGTTAACCTTCAGCACTATAGATGAGGATTTGGCTTTGACCTGAGCGGCTGCCGGAGCGGCCTCAGTGATGCCTGCATGGATTATTCCTGTTCCTCCCAGCAGGATTCCTGCGGCGAGCATTCCTGCACCCCATTTGCTGATGTATTTCTTAGAGTTCGAATTCATTGTTATTTCCCCTTCCACCTGGTGGTATGATTAGTCATGATGTGTGTTCTTCCGTATCACTGTTCCTATTATAGTAAAAGAACTAGCGGGGGATGTTACAATCCGCTTTACAGTTTCTTAAGGTTTGCCGTGATTATCTAAAGATCCTGTTACCTCAATTTAAACAAATTGAGAGCTTTCGATAGCGGCTGTGTGCATATATATACATTTATATGACAAGTGGAAACGGCTTTGCCGTCCTTTTAAAGGACGGTACCGTTTCAGCGAGAAATAGAAGGATAATTTATCATGTAAAACATATAAATTCTTATATTTTTATAAAAAGCGCCTGCCCCGCTATAACAGCAGAGCAAGCGCCTCTTACGAAACGTTTTATTTCAATTCATAAGTTACACTCAATTGGGTAATGATCTTAACCTGCCCGGGCTCAACGGAGCTGCCAGCATTGTTATCCATGGACATCTTTTGCATGGAGGCTGCTTCAGCGTAGACCACCGGATGATTCCCGTCATCGCTCTGAATGACAGTGACTACCTGACCCAGTCCGCGCTTGGCTGCTTTGGCAATAGCCGCTGCTTTGACATCTGCATTCTGCATAGCCTTCTCGATTACCTGTGCTTCAAAGGCCGATGGATCTTCAATGGCAAACCGCACATTGCCGATGTTGTTCGCTCCAGCCGCAGAGGCAGCGTCCAGCAATTGTCCAACCTTTGTCAGATCCCGGTAAGAGACCTCTAGCGTGTGCTGGGCGTTATAGCCTTTTACCTTCTGGCCGTCCTTCTCGCTGTAAGTGTAGTTAGGCTGTACGTTGAACTGGGTGCTCTGAATGTCTTTGTCTGCAATGCCCCAAGTGGTCTTGAACAAAGCGGTCAGCTTGGAGACCTTCGCGGCTGTGCCTTTCTGTGCTTCCTGCGCGGTTTCGGCAGTTGTCGTTACGCCGATGGAGAGATACGCAATATCCGGTTTGATCGACAGCTCGCCTTTGCCTACCACGTTCACCACATTCTTCTGTACTTCGTCGGCGTAAGCCTTTTCAGGACCCTTTAGCACTCCGCTCAACCCCATTCCTCCAATCATCAAGCTAGCTGCCAGCAGAACTGATCCAATCGATTTACCCCATTTTCTCATGCTTGCCATCCCCTTTCGATTCGTTTAAGTGTTATTACCCTCTAGACGGGACAGCATGGTAAAAGTTGCATGAGCGATGTACGATATTTATTTTTTATTTGTTCCCCGTCCCGATCCAGAACCGGCGGATGACATTTCCGTCCTCCTCTATATATTCGCTATCCTCGATACCGCCATTCCTGCGGATTGTCCGTTCCGATGCGGTGTTGACGGAGTCACAAACTACGAGTGCCTGCTCGATACCCAGTTCAGCGGACTTCAGGAGGGCCTGCTTCAGAAGCTCACTGGCATAGCCTTGTCTGCGTGCAGAAGGGACGATGCCGTAACCGATATGCCCGCCAGAATGGAGCAACCTTTCGGTCAGCCGGTGCCTGATGTTCACAGCCCCCACCACCCGTTTGTCCGCGGTCACCAGCCAGAAGGTTGAACTGCTCACCCAGCCGGCCGGTATATCTGTACCACGGGCATACCCGTGAAGAGTCTGAATCATAACGCCAAAGTCAGCCGGGTCCATCTCTGTTACCCAGGGCACAAACGGCTCCCCGCTGGCCTTCCACTCCTCATAAAAGGCTAAATACGGCTCTCTGAGCGCCTCAGCAGGCTCAACTAATGATACTTCACCGTCTTGAATCTGCATCCGCATACCTCTCCTTATCCTCTAAAGCTGATATGAAAAAAAGCCCCTAAGGGCTTTTGGTTAGACCATGTAGCATTTATTGATTCTCGAGCTCTTCCTTGCTTACCAGACTGGTCAAAGCGGTTACAGCCTGTTCCGCATCTGCACCGTCTGCGCTGATATGAATCTCCGTACCGGAACTGATCGCAAGGCTCATAATGCCCATGATACTCTTGGCGTTCACTTTTTTATCGTCTTTTTCCACGAAAATCTCCGACGAAAACTTATTAGCTTCTTGCACAAACAATGCTGCCGGCCGAGCATGGAGCCCCGTCTTCAACCGAACAACTACCGGGTGCTTTGTCATGAAACGCTTACCCCCTATTTGAGATCTGCCCAAAAATTTCACATTAATTTTATAATATTATATCATTATAACGCATACCGCACTAGAAAAAAAATAATCAGCCGCCGCGGACCTTGTCCGCCAGCTCATCAATTTTGCGCAAACGGTGGTTCACACCCGATTTACTGACCGTCCCGCCCAGCATATCCCCGACTTCCTTGAGGTTAATATCCGGGTGCGCCAGTCTGATCTCGGCCACCTCCCGCAGCTTATCCGGCAAGCTTTCCAGACCCACCTCGCGCTGCAGCAGCTTGATGTTCTCAATCTGGCGTACCGCCGCACTGATCGTCTTGTTCAGATTGGCCGTTTCGCAGTTCACAATCCGGTTGACCGAGTTGCGCATATCACGCATGATCCGCACATCCTCGAACTTGAACAGCGCCTGATGGGCGCCGATCAGACTCAGGAACTCGATGATCTTCTCGCCTTCCTTGATGTATAGGATGAAGCCTTTTTTGCGTTCTATGCAGCGGGCATTCAGGTGAAATTCACCAGCTAGCTCAACGAGCGCCTTGCAGTGCTCCTCATACATGGAAGCGATTTCCAAGTGGTACGAAGAGCCCTCCGGGTTATTGACCGAACCGCCGGCCATGAAGGCCCCGCGCAGATAGGCACGTTTGCAGCAGTTCTTGCCAACAATCTCCTCATCAATCCCGTCTGTGAAAATAAAGCCCTCAGAGACAATCCGCAGATCCTTCAGGATCTCCTGGACCTGGTTCGGGATTCTTACAATATAGACGTTATTCTTCTTCAAACGCATTTTTTTACGCACGAGTAGCTCGATATGGACCTGGTAATATTTCTTAAGCAAAGAATATACCCGCCTTGCAATCGCGGCGTTCTCCGTCGAAATGTCGAGAACCACCTTTTTGCTCGAAAGCTGCACCGAACCATTCATTCGGATCAGCGCTGACATTTCCGCTTTCTCGCAGCAGGGCTGGCTCTCGACCATCGTCAGCTCTTTTTTGGTAAGGGCCGCAAAAGACAAGGGGCTCACCTCTTTCATTTAACTCTTTCTGTCAATCCAATCCTTCACCAGCTGGAAAATATGGTGACTGAGCTTATCTGTATCATGCCGCAAATAGGTTTTAAATAATACCAGCTTGTCAGCAATCACCTTATACCCGTTGCCGTCCACGGCCTCACGGTCAAGCTGTACCGGACGGGCACCCTTCTCGGCGTATTTGATCTGCACCTGCTCCGGGATCTCCCCGTCATTGACGATCACATAATCGAACAGATGCAGCCCGATATGGTCATATACGGCCTGTAGATGGTCATTAACCGTGTAATTATCCGTCTCACCCGGCTGGGTCATTACATTGCATACAAAAATCTTAATGGCCTCGGAAGCTACCACGGCTTCTGCCAGCTTTGGCACCAGCAGATTCGGCAGAATACTGGTATACAGACTGCCCGGACCGAGCAGAATAGCATCTGCGTTGCGGATAGCCTCCAGCGCCTCCGGCAGCGGCTCCACATCCACCGGCTCCAGAAATACGCGCTTGATGACGCCTCCCGCCTCCGGGATTTTGGATTCACCGGTAATCAGCGTTCCATCCGCCATCTCGGCGTGCAGGATTACCGCCTCTCCGGCCGCAGGCAGCACCCGGCCGCGAACGGCGAACAGCCGGCTAAGCTCCCGGACTGCTGTAACGAAGTCCCCGGAGATGTCAGTCAGTGCAGCCAGAATCAGATTGCCCAGGCTATGCCCGGCTAAGCCTTCTCCGCTGCTGAAGCGGTACTTCATAATCTGTGCCATCAGAGGCTCAACGTCAGCCATAGCCGTAAGTACGTTGCGGATATCCCCGGGCGGCGGCATCTGCAGCTCACTGCGCAGAATCCCGGAGCTTCCCCCGTCATCTGCGACAGTTACGATCGCCGTGATATCCAGCGGCTTCTCCTTCAGCCCCCGGAGCATCACCGAGAGCCCTGTCCCGCCACCCATCACGACGATCTTCGGACGCTGTCCTTGTTCTTCAGCCACTATTCATCCCTTCTCTCATCAATGCCGGTCGCGTTCGGAGTCCCGATGGCTGACTGCCACCGCTTCCGTCTCGCTAACCCCCAGCATTTTGCCCAGGTATTCGGCGATGGCTACCGAACGGTGTTTGCCGCCCGTACAGCCGATGCCGATAATAATCTGGGATTTGCCTTCCTTGCGGTATTGCGGAATAAGGAATTGAAGCATATCCAGCAGCTTGGTCAGGAATTCTTGCGTTTCAGGCCATTTCATTACGTAGTCGTACACCTCGTTGTCTTGGCCTGTCTTGGGCCGCAGCTGATCCACATAATGCGGATTAGGCAGGAAGCGGACGTCGAACACCAGGTCAGCATCAATCGGAATCCCATACTTGAATCCAAACGAAGTAATGTTAACCGAGAGGGTGCTTTTCCCGAGGTGGGAGAAGCGTGACACTATTTTTTCTTTGAGCTGAACCGGCTTCATGCTGCTGGTATCCAGACACAGGGTAGCTGAATTCTTAAGCTCCTCCAGCATCTGGCGCTCCATGCGGATGCCGTCCAGCGGCATGCCCTTCGGAGCAAGCGGATGATGCCTCCGGCTCTCCTTGTAACGCTGTACAAGCACTGAATCTGTGGCGTCCAGGAAAAGGATCTCACACCCGATCGTTGACTCGTCCTTGATGTAGGCCAGAGACTCCGACAGGGCGGTGAAGAATTCCCGCCCCCGAAGGTCGATGACCAGCGCCACCTTGGCGATTTTACCCTTGGACTGCTCAATCAGCTCAGCGAATTTCGGGATTAGTACAGGCGGAAGATTATCCACGCAGAAGAACCCCAGATCCTCCAGGCTCTGCACGGCAATCGTCTTGCCCGCACCCGACATGCCTGTAATGATAATCAGGGTGGCATGGGCGGGCAGGGTTTGCTCGAGGTCGGTCATTACAGCATCCCTCCCTATGATTAGTATATGAATAATTCCGGTCTTTTAAGAACGCAGCAGCAGGCCTGCCGCACCAATAATACCGGCGTCATTGCCAAGCGCTGCAGGTACAATCGTAACACCGGTCTGCAGAGGGGCAGGCGCCAGCTTGGCGAATACCCGGCGGACTTCATCGAACAGAATATCGCCTGCCTTGGAGACTCCGCCGCCGACGATGAATACTTCAGGGTTCAGAACCGCTGCAACGGAGGCCATTGATTTGCCCAGGTAGAAGGCCGCCCGGTTCACAATCCGCAGCGCAGCTTCATCGCCTGCCTTCGCGGCATCGAATACTTCCTTCGCAGCGATTTTTTCAACGGTGGACAAGGAGGTCCGGTCCCCGCGTGCTACAGCATCGTTCGCCATACGGATAATGCCTGTCGCTGAGGAAACGGTTTCCAAACAGCCCATGTTCCCGCAGCCGCACTGGATCGCTTCCAGATCGGGCACCACGGAGATATGTCCAAGCTCGCCGGCCAGACCGGCAAATCCCTGATACACCTTACCATTAATGATAATACCGCCGCCGACACCCGTACCGAGCGTATAGCAGACACAATTCTCTATGCCGCGCCCTGCACCGCTCCAGGCTTCGCCTAGTGCAGCCACGTTGGCATCATTGTCTATTTTGACTGGCTTGTTCAGGCGACCCTCCAGAATGGAGCGGATCGGCACATCTCTAAATCCTATGTTGGGCGCAAGGATGATGATACCTTCACGAATATTCGTAAATCCGGCCAGTCCCGCACCGACACCAGCCAGCTGGTCCCAGGAGTACGGAGAGTCCTCCACAATCTGGCGTACATACTTCTCGATATTATCGATGACAGCATCGACGCCATCCGCAGTCCCTGTCGGACCTTCGTAAGTGTGCAGCAGGCTTCCCTCGGCATTACAGATTCCAACCTTAATCGTGGTACCACCTAAATCCACGCCAACGTAGATATGTTCAGACATGTTACAAGCCACCTTTTTCTATGCTAAAATAGTTAATCCTACGTACCCACTATAATAGAACCCTCCCCTGCGGTCAAGGAAAGGCGATACACCCGGGGCAATGGACTTCAGTTCTTATTTGTTAACAAAAAGACTTTCTCACCAGGCAGGCAAGAAAGTCCGTTCATTCTCTTCTATTGTAGGGTGCCAGATACCTTAATGCTATTCGGACAAAATCCGCTTCTGGCCCTCAAGGGCACGGATCGGTGCGATATTCTGGGTGAATTCCAGCGTCCCCATATAACGGCCTTCTGCATCCCGCACGGCGAAATAACGGATATAGATGAATTTATCCTTGATGTTAATCCAGAAATCTTCGGCATCCTTCACTCCGGCTTTGAAATCAGCCAGCAGCTTCTCAACAACATGCACACTTTGCGGCGGATGGCAGTTCTGTACGGTGCGGCCGATAACGGCCTTCGTCCGGGCGAAGATCCGTTCCTTGCCATGCGAGAAGTAGCGGACGACATCGTTCTCGTCGATAAAGGTCAGATCCACCGGCAGATGATTCATCAGCGTCTCGAGCTGGTGGAGCGACAGCAGCCCGGTCTCGAACCGGATGAAGCCCTGCGGGGACAGGCCTTCCCCTTCTTCCGCCGGAACATCAGCACCCTCAGGCTCCGCTGCACGTTCCGGTATCCATTCCTGGTCGGGCGCAGTCAGGCAGAAGCCGATTTCATCGCTTTCGCGGGCGATTTTGACCCACTCATCCTCAGTCAGCTTATCCAGCGCCATCGGGAGCAGAATATTCTCTTCCTTGAAGATCATCTCATTGACTTCCTTAATGATCTCCTCCAGTGCGGCTGTAATCTGCCCGCTGTCCCCGTTATAGGCGCTAAGCGCCTTCTTGGCTTCCTTGATCATATTGCGGATTCCGTCATCCACTCCCCACATTACCTTCGTAGGACCGTATATGCCGTACTTCTCCAGGTAAGGGAAGAGCAGATTCTCCTTGCGGCTGTAATGCTTGTCGAGATCCAGCAGCAGACTCAGGTCCTCCAGCAGCTTATAGATAATCTCATCGCTGTCGTTCTTCTTGAACTTATCCGCATGCAGCTCCAGCCGGAAGTTGACCAGACGTTCGATCTCCCGGTTCTCCAGCTTGAACGTATGCACGGGATGACCGGGCTGCTCCTCAGGCTTAGAAGAACGGTGGATCTGTTCAATCGAGCCCTTGAAGATTGCCGTATGCACGGAGCAGAGGCGTTGTACTTCCTCTACCGGAATGCCTTCCTCGGTCATCAGAGAGTGCTCCATGGCGGAGATTTCCTCCACCGTAACATCGCCTACCGCTTCTTCAAAACGCGCCTTAACCTCCTCCACGCTTTTGCCCGCATGCAGCTCCTTGATGATCTCTCTCAGCATAGCCTGGCGGCGTGTCTGTTCCGGAATATCGACCTCGCGGTTATTAATCAGTTCGCTCATCACAATCTCTCCTTCTATTCTATAATCTCGAAACCATGCTGCTGAAAGGCCAGCCGAACGGTTTCCAGCTCTATTTTCTTTAATTTCATTCCTTTGGACAGGGTCATCAATCGTCCTGCAGTCTGCAGCATTCCAGGCTTCGCAATATCACGAAAACCCAGTTCCACCATGATCTCCACCACTTCCGGGTGCCTGGTTACCAGCTCAAAGACCGATTCATCCAGCTTCAACGCTTTGCTCATCCTTTTGCACACCTCACTAATGAGAATTCTTCTCAACACCAGCTTAGCATAGGGTACAGGGGTAAATTGTGATTGTAATCACTAACTACAAAAAGACTATCCCCGCCAGCCATTCAGCTTGGGGAGATAGCCTCAGAATAATACGTTTCCGCTGTAATCACGGCCTCTCGGCCATGAACAACGTACCTACATATAGATTAGGTCATGCAGCTAAGTTACAGTGATTGGCTCCATCTATGGGAATTCCGGATATCATGCGAAATCCGCATGCTGCAGAATTTAGGGCCGCACATCGAGCAGAAATGCGCCTGCTTTGCCCCCTCCGCAGGCAGGGTCTCATCATGATACGCCTGCGCCCTTTCCGGGTCCAGGGAGAGATGAAACTGATCGCGCCAGCGGAACTCGAACCGCGCCTTGGACAGCGCGTTGTCCCGGTCCTGCGCACCCGGATGTCCCTTGGCGAGGTCTGCGGCATGTGCAGCAATTTTGTAGGTAATGACGCCTTCGCGCACATCATTCTTGTCAGGCAGGCCTAAATGCTCCTTAGGTGTAACGTAACACAGCATTGCCGTTCCAAGGCCCCCGATTATCGCTGCCCCGATGGCCGACGTGATGTGATCATAGCCGGGTGCAATATCCGTAGTTAGCGGACCGAGGGTGTAGAAAGGGGCTTCGTGGCAAATCTCAAGCTGCTTGTCCATATTCTCCTTGATCTTGTGCATTGGCACATGGCCCGGACCTTCTACCATAACCTGAACATCGTGCTTCCAGGCAAGCGCCGTCAGCTCTCCCAGCGTCTCCAGCTCGGCGAACTGAGCTTCGTCATTGGCATCAGCGATAGAGCCGGGACGCAGGCCATCCCCCAGCGAGAAGGCCACATCATACATCTTCATGATCTCACATATATCTTCGAAGTGTGTGTACAGGAAGTTCTCCTGCTGATGGGCCAGGCACCAGGCAGCCATAATCGATCCGCCCCGGGATACGATGCCGGTCATTCTCCGGGCAGTGAACGGAATATAGCGCCGCAGCACCCCGGCATGAATGGTGAAGTAATCCACCCCCTGCTCCGCCTGCTCGATCAGCGTGTCGCGATAGAGCTCCCAGGTTAAATCCTCGGCTATACCGTTCACCTTCTCCAGCGCCTGGTATATGGGCACTGTCCCGACCGGCACAGGAGAATTGCGGATAATCCACTCCCGGGTGGTATGGATCTTAGCGCCGGTGGAGAGATCCATGATGGTATCAGCCCCCCAACGGGTCGCCCACCGCATCTTCTCCACCTCCTCTTCAATAGAAGAAGTGACCGCCGAATTTCCGATGTTGGCATTGATCTTCACCAGGAAGTTACGGCCGATAATCATCGGCTCACTCTCCGGGTGATTGATATTGGCCGGAATAATAGCACGGCCCGCAGCCACCTCATCCCTTACGAACTCCGGCCGGATATTCTCCCGGATCGCAATATACTCCATTTCCGGTGTGATGATCCCTTGCCTTGCATAATGCAGCTGGGTCACATTGCCTCCTGCATAGGCCCGCCTGGGATTCCTGCGCAGTCCTGGATAAGCTTCTGCGGCAGCCCCTTCTCTGCGCATTCCGTTATCCTCCGGCCGGACGGCTCTTCCGGTGTACTCCTCCGAATCGCCACGCTCCGCGATCCAGCTTGAACGGTGCGGCGGCAGCCCCCTCCGAATGTCCGTCTCCTCCGCGGCATCCGTGTACATACCGCTTGTGTCATAGACACGCAGCGGAGCATTTTCCTCTTCCCCGGCAACGCCTTCGGTTCTGCTGAGGCTGATCTCCCGCATCGGAACCCGGATATCCGGGCGTGAGCCCTCCACATACACTTTACGGCTTGCGGGGAATCCCGAAAGATCCACCTCTTCGTTTTTACTTCCTGTCATTTCAATCTCCTCCTCTTCGCTCTGTACACTCATCAGATAAGAGGTCACGCAGCAGATTGAGCTGAAGAATCTATAGATTCCTGCAAGTCAAAAAGCCGCTCCACCTGGAGCGGCTTTATTAAAGGAACAGCCAAATAAGACTGTATTCAAAAAAGGTCCGACTCCACTTTCCTACGCTGGTATGATCCAGATCAGGTTCAAGGGTCCGGAAATTCAATTTTCCCGTCTCAGCCTATTCAGGCTCCCCTAGTGGGTATCTTATCTAATTAAATACATTTTACCTGTATGGGTAATTCTTGTAAACCCGTTATTTGTCCAGCGATTCGCTCCAGTCGTGCACCATCGTGCCTTCCAGGAACTTCTCGGCATCCATAGCGGCCATACAGCCGGTTCCCGCTGCCGATATCGCTTGACGGTAACGTGTATCCTGTACATCGCCACAGGCGAATACACCCGGGATGTTGGTCTCGGTGGTACCCGGATTCACCACGATATAGCCATTCTCATCCGTATTGATCTGCCCGCCCAAGAAGGCTGTGTTCGGTGTGTGTCCAATCGCTACGAACACGCCGTCTGCCTCCACCAATTCTGTCAGACCTGTCTCATTGTTAAGCACCGTAAGGCCCTTCACTCCGGTCTCTCCTACCGTTACTTCAACCGGTGTGCGGTTCAAGGCCCAGGTTACCTTGCTGTTGTCACGCGCCCGGTCCTGCATGATCTTCGAGGCCCGCAGCTCGGGACGGCGGTGAACCAGCGTTACACTGGACGCAAAGCGGGTCAGGAAGCTGGCTTCCTCCATAGCGGAGTCTCCGCCGCCGACGACGACAATCTTTTTATTACGGAAAAAGAAGCCGTCACAGGTCGCACAGGTGCTGACCCCGCGTCCCACATTCTCCTGCTCGCCCGGAATGCCCAGATATCTTGCAGAGGCCCCGGTTGAAATAATAACCGACTCCGCTTCCAGTACACCCATTCCGTCCACTGTTACCTTGAACGGACGCTGTGAGAAGTCCACCGACTCCACCCAGCCATTCTTGAATTCAGCGCCGAAGCGTTCCGCCTGCTTGCGCATATTGTCCATCAGGTCCGGACCCAGAATCCCTTCAGGGAAGCCTGGAAAGTTCTCCACTTCTGTCGTCGTTGTCAGTTGTCCCCCCGGCTGCAAGCCTTCAATGACCAGCGGGCTCAGGTTCGCACGCGCCAGATAAATCGCGGCAGTCAGCCCGGCCGGGCCTGTTCCGATTACAATCGTTTTGTACATTACATTGGCCTCCTTACAAGTAGGTGTTCTTACAACAGCAATTGCTTCAAATGCGGGTAGTGGACGGCGATAAGCCGCCGGTTCCGGGCAGCATCCCCTTGGGTCCGGGAGCAGCCGCAGGCTCCTGCTCTTCGCCGGGCGAGCCGCCGGCTTCATTCAGGTTCTCCCCGATCAGCCGCTGAAGGCTGAACAATGCCGCCTCCTGCAGGCGGTCCTCCTGCAGTGGCTCCTGCTCCAGAACTCCGCGCAGTACCTCGGACATCTCCTCGTCCTCAATCCAGCGGAGAGCCTCGGTCACCTGAAGCTTCGTAGCGGAATCGCCGTAGCGCAGCGCCCAGAAGAACGAGGCGCGCAGCAGCGGATTATTCCGCACTTCTTCAGTGAATCTGCCTGTATTGCCCTTCCACTGCTTCAGCTGCTCCTGGAAGGGCAGCTGATAGTTATAGCTGACAGCAGGCATAGGGTGTCCTTCTGCCCGGGCCTGCTGGAGCTGGGACAGGAAGAACGCAGGGACAGCGGAAGCAGGGTCCAGCTTGGCTGCCTGTCTCCAGCAGCGCAGTGCCTCATCATGTCTTCCGCTATTGCTTGCCGCCGCGGCACAGTAATGATACAGCCCGGCGTCTCCGGCGACCTCCTCGTCCTTCAGCAGACGGCGGAAATGGCTGTAAGCGGCAGCGTGCCGGCCCAGGATACCCATGGTTGTAGCCATTTTGAATACATGCTCCTGATGGAACGGCACCGTTGCTTCTAGCATACCGAGCAGCGTTTCAAGCTGTTCCTTATCTCCTGCATACTGCAGGAAGATGGCCATATTGCACAGAGCGTGCAGATTGCCGGGGTCTTGCTTCAGCACCTCATTCAGACATTCCTTCGCCTTGGCGAACCGGCCCATATAGAAATGAGCTAGTGCCAGATTATTATGCGCAGCCAAAAAATCCGGGGTACCCGCAGTGATCTCCTCCAGCAGCTCTACAGCCTGAGGGAACTTACCCTCCTCCAGCAGACTCCGCGCCCGGTCATGCTCTACGACTCCCTCACGGCTACGGATACGCACCAGCGGAGCAGGCCGGTTCAGCTCATATTGCAGCAGCTCCATCAGTTCTTCGGATTCGGTCATGAACTCGCCGTTAGCATCCTCTTCCAAGTAAGTGACCAGCGAACGCTCCGCCTCTTCAAAGCTTTCCATATTGGCGAAGTTATTAGCCATGTAGAAATGGCATTCCGTCATAGCGGGGTCGATTTTCTCCAGAACATGGATAAGAATCTCGTTAGATGCGGTATAATTGCCCATCTCAGATAATATACCCGCCATATTGCAATGATTCACCGGATTATCCGGCTCATATTCAACAGCTTTGCGAAAATTTCTTAATGCCTTATCATATTGAAAGCGGTCCAGCGACCGAACGGCTCTTTCAAAGAAAAAATTGGCATCCAGAGTGACCGGAATGACATTACTGTGCTCCGCGGCATTCTCTGAAGTTCTCTCTATCATGGAAGCAAGGCACCTCCCTTGTTTCAGCTTCCCTAGCCTTACCTGTTCGTTTCCATTTATGGTCTCGGCTGTCTTCTTCACACAGTATACCACATGTGGCAACGAGATTCTCAAGTCTCAGAGAGAGAGCTAACGGGAGGGAAAAGCTCAAAAAAAGACGCGGGAGTTAAATCCCCGCGTCTCTGAACAGCTTATCTATGGAACCGCCCTCGATGATAATACGCGTGGCCTCAGCCAGCATGGGAGCTACCGAGAGCACCGCGAATCTGCTGGAATGCTCGTCCGGCAGGGCAATCGAATCGGTAATGACAATCTCGTCGATATTGGGATGATCCATCCGCTCAAGCGCATCCCCGGAGAACAGTCCGTGCGTAGCACAGACGATACTGTTCCGGGCACCCCGCTCCTTCAGGCCCTCCACCACATTGACGATCGTGGTTCCGGTATCTATAAGATCCTCTATAATGATTGGCGTCCTGCCTTCCACATCACCAATGACATGCGTAATCACCGATTCATTATGCGCCGGACGCTTCTTAATCATGATGGCGAACGGCGAATCCAGCCGGCTGGCCAGCTTCTCCGCCATGGACGCTCGTCCCGCATCCGGGGAGACCACGACCAGATCGGTAAGCCCCTTCACCTTCAGATAACCGCTAATCAGATCAAGCGCCGTCAGATGATCGACCGGAATATTGAAGAATCCCTGTATGGCTGCGGCATGCAGATCAATCGTAATTACGCGCGTTGCACCGGCGGTGGTCAGCACATCGGCGACCATTTTGGCCGAGATCGGCTCACGTGGTGCGGACTTACGCTCCTGCCGGGCGTACCCGTAATAGGGAACGATAATGTTCACCGTTCTGGCCGATGCGCGCTTGGCGGCATCAATCATGACCAGCAGCTCTACAAACAGCTCGTTAATCGGATGAGCCAGGGATTGCACCAAAAATACGTCGCAGTTCCGGATGCTCTCTTCATAATGCACATAAATCTCGCCGCTTTTGAAACGGGTCAGCTTAATCTGGCCAAGCGGCGCACCAAGGCGCTCCGCAATATCAGCGGCAAGCTTCGGATTCGACGAACCGGAAAAAATCCGTAATTGATGATGCATAGTACCCTCCTGGGATTATAAATTTATACGCTGAACGGAACAGATGTACGGCGGCGTCCTTCAAAGACGGCCAGTTCGCGGAAGCCGGTGCGCCAGAGCATGTCCCGGGCCTCTGTTAAGCCGTCTCCCAGCTTCATGGGATCATGCGCATCAGAGCCAACCGTGAGTGGAATGCCCAGCTCAAGCGCCTGAACAAGCACATGCTCTGCCGGGAACATCTCGGCGCACGGCTTGGACAGCCCGGAAGCATTCAGCTCCATCGCGATGCCGCTGCGGGCAATGACCTTCAGCGTATCCAGCTCAAGCTTCTTAGCCTCCGCCAGGTCCTCCGGCGTCCGGGGTCCGTAACCGAACCTTTTGATGACGTCCATATGTCCTATAATATCATATAATCCTGATAACGCCGACTTCTGTACAGCATCATAATAGCGGCGGTATACCGCCATGACATCCTGGCCTTCCCAGCCATGGGTCTGCCGGTGGTCGGTAATATCCCATTCTCCCAGGAAATGCACCGAGCCAATCAGATAATCCCACGGATAGGGTGCCAAAAGCTCGCGGATCTGCTCCTCATATCCCTCAATATAATCCGCCTCCAGCCCGACCCGCAGCTCAATCGTGCCCCGGTAGCGCTCCTTCAGCGTAAGGCATTCCTCCACATATCGCGGAAGCTCCGCAAGAGGCATAGCCATCTCGGGATAGTAGTGGTCCGGGTCGACATGGATCAGCGGCAGATGATCCGACAGCCCAAGCTGCTCAAGCCCCAGAGCGATGCCCCGCTGCACATACTCCTCCAGCTTCCCGACCGCATGGCCGCAGCGTTCATGATGGGTATGATAATCGATGTGCATGCTGAAGTGCCCTCCTAGTCCCGCCGCGGCCGTTCATGGCGGGCGCTCAGCTCTTCAAGAATCTCATCCAGCGGAAGCTTGCGCTCCTGCAGCAGCACGAGCAGGTGATAGATCAGATCGCTGACCTCCAGGCGCAGCTCGGCATTATCTTTGTTTTTGGCGGCAATGATCGTCTCGGAGGCTTCCTCACCGACCTTCTTCAGGATCTTGTCCACGCCCTTGTCGAACAGATAGGTCGTATACGCCCCCTCAGGACGGTTCACCTCACGCTCGGCAATCACACGCTCCAGCTCCCCGAGTACCGCAAACCGGCCGCTCTCTGCTTCAGCAGCATTCACGGCAGCCCCGGCAGTATCAGTTACGGTTGCCGGTGAATCGAGCGGAATCTCGCGGAAGAAGCAGCTGTTCTCCCCGGTATGGCAGGCCGGACCCTCCGGCACTACCTTCACCAGCAGCGTATCGCTGTCACAATCGTAATGGATCGAGGTGATCGCCTGCGTATTGCCGGACGTCCCCCCCTTATGCCACAGCTCGCTGCGTGAACGGCTCCAGAACCAGGTCTGGCCGCTCGCAAGGGAGCGCTGCAGCGATTCAGGATTCATATAGGCGAACATTAATACCTCCAGGGTGCGCGCATCCTGAATGACTGCAGGCAGCAGGCCGGATTCATTCCAGCGGATGCCGGACACTGCCTCCTGCTGGCTTAGTGCGATATCCTTCTTGTCCTCGCTCATCGGATCTCTACTCCTCTTTGCTTCAGATCAGCCTTCAGATCATGAATAGCAATCTCTTTATAGTGAAAAATGGTTGCCGCAAGTCCGGCATCTGCCCGGCCTTCCGTAAATACATCATAGAAATGCTCAATTCTCCCGGCCCCGCCGGAAGCAATGACAGGAATACTCAGAAGGTCGCTGACCGCCGCCGTCAGCTTCAGGTCGAAGCCGTCCTTGGTCCCGTCCGCGTCCATACTTGTAAGCAGAATCTCGCCGGCCCCCAGCCGCTCCGCTTCCTTGGCCCAGTTCAAGGCCCGGATACCCGTGGGCGTACGTCCGCCGTGCGTATACACTTCCCATTCGCCCCAAGCCTCATTATATTTGGCATCCATCGCCACTACAATGCACTGGGAGCCGAAGTGACGGGCCCCTTCCAAAATCAGCTGAGGGTTATTTACAGCGGCCGTGTTAATGCCGATCTTGTCCGCTCCGGCACGCAGAATCCGCTTCATATCATCAGGGGTCGAGATGCCCCCGCCGACCGTGAAGGGAATGGCAATCTCACCCGCCGTCTGCCGCACCACTTCAATCATGGTCGCCCTGCCTTCCACAGAAGCGGAAATATCCAGGAATACCAGCTCATCCGCTCCCTCACGGTCGTACAGCGCCGCAAGCTCCACCGGATCTCCGGCATCGCGCAGATTCACAAAATTCACGCCTTTTACCACACGCCCGTCCTTCACATCCAGACAGGGAATAATCCGTTTCGCCAACATTCCAAGACCCCTCCTTAGTATAGACTTACCGCAATCCGGAGGATTGGCCCAGGGTCTGCAGCGCTTCACCCAGATTAATATTGCCGGTATACAGCGCCTTGCCCACAATCGCCCCGCCGATTCCGCTGCCGCTATGTACGTTCAGGCGCTGCAGATCATTAAGGCTGGTCACGCCGCCGGAAGCGATTACGCTGCGGCCGCTTGCTTTAGCCATAGAGAGAATGCCTTCCACGTTCGGCCCCTGCATCATCCCGTCACGGGAGATATCGGTATAGATGAAGGTCTCGGCACCTTTGGCGGCCAGCTCTCTGGCCAGATCTTCCGCGCGGACCTCAGATGTATTAAGCCAGCCGTGCGTAGCCACATAGCCGTTGCGGGCATCGATGCCGATGGCAACTTTGTCGCCGTATTTGGCAAGAACCGCTTCTGTAAAAGCCTGATCATTAATGGCTGCCGTTCCGATAATCACCCGGCTGACGCCGAGGCCCAGCAGCTTCTCAACATCGGCAAGTGTACGGAGACCGCCGCCTACCTGTACAGGAACATTCGCATGCTTAGCAATGGCCCCAATGATGGAATCATTCACAGGGCAGCCTGCTTTGGCTCCGTCCAGATCCACAAGATGGATATACTGCCCGCCTTGCTCTTCCCATGACTTAGCCACCTCTACCGGACTGTCGTTATAGATCGTCTCTTGGGCATAATCACCCTGCTGCAGCCGGACACACTTGCCGTCCCGGATATCAATCGCCGGATATAGGATAAAAGAAGACATGAATACTCCCCGCTTTCATTGCAAATTAGTGATTCAGGCAGGCTAAGCCTGCTGTGCCTGGAGCCTCAGGAAATTACCCAGCAGCTTGACGCCAAGCTCCCCGCTCTTCTCCGGGTGGAACTGCATACCGTAGACATTGCCGCGGCCCACAATAGCCGTTACCGGATGTCCATAGTCTGTGACGGCCAGCAGATCGCTGTCCGCCGCGAGTGCATGATAGGAGTGCACGAAGTACACATGCCCCTCCGTCAGGCCGGCCAGCAGCGGACTCTCCGGCTGGCGGAAGCTCAGCTTGTTCCAGCCCATATGCGGCACCTTGTAGCCGTCCCGGGGGGCGAAGCGCACCACTGCGCCGGGCAGAAGCCCCAGCCCCTTATGCTCGCCATGCTCCTCGCTGCTGCGCAGCAGCAGCTGCATTCCGAGGCAGATGCCCAGCACCGGCTGGCCCGCTGACGCTGCGGCCCGGACGACATCATCCATTCCGCTCTCTCGTAAGTGCTCCATCGCATCGCCAAAGGCACCGACTCCCGGCAGAATGACACTGTCTGCCGCCAGGATCTCGGCGGCATCCGAGGTTACAAGACTCGTATACCCCAGCCGCTCTACGGCCTTGCTGACACTGTGCAGGTTGCCCATGCCGTAATCGACGATTGCAACGTCCATCCTACAGCACTCCCTTCGTTGAAGGCACGCCCTTCACCCGGGGATCTACCAGGGTCGCCTCATCCAGTGCCCGTCCCAGCGCCTTGAAGACCGCTTCAATCATGTGATGGGTATTGGAGCCGTAATGAACGATGACATGCAGCGTAATTCTCGCCTCCAGTGCGAACTTCCACAGGAATTCATGTACCAGCTCTGTTGAGAAGCTACCTACCTGCTGGGAAGGATACGCTGCCCGGTATTCGAAATGCGGCCGGTTGCTGATATCGATCACTACCTGGGCAAGCGCCTCATCCATAGGGACGAAGACACTGGCGTACCGCTTGATGCCTTTTTTATCTCCAAGCGCTTCCCGCAGAGCCTGTCCGAGACAGATACCGATATCCTCGACCGTATGGTGATCGTCAATCTCGATATCTCCCCGTGCCTGCACGGAGAGGTCAAACTGTCCATGCTTCGTGAACAAATCCAGCATATGATTCAGGAACGGCACATCGGTCTCCAGTTCGGAGACCCCGCTGCCGTCCACGGCAAAGGTTAGCTTGATGTCCGTTTCATTGGTTGTACGGCTAAGTCCGGCCTTACGCAGCGCCACTTCGTTATTATTGTTCTCCATTTGTGTCTCCACCTTTCGCTTCGTTCGTAAGCCGGATTTCGATGGCGCGTGCATGGCCTTCCAGCCCTTCACGCCGGGCAAGCTCCATAATCGCCGCCCCGTCGCGCAGCAGCGCTTCCTTGCTGTAATAGATCAGACTGGACTTCTTGATGAAGTCATCCACATCTACAGGCGAGGAGAACCGCGCTGTGCCATTCGTCGGTATAATATGGTTCGGTCCGGCGAAGTAGTCGCCGACCGGCTCCGAGCTGTACGGCCCGAGGAAGATCGCCCCGGCGTTCTCTATTGCGCCGGTCAGCCCCATCGGGTCGTTCACCACAATCTCCAGATGCTCCGGCGCGAGCCGGTTCACCACGGAGATGCCCTCCTCAAGCGAGTCTACGACGATAATCGCGCCGTAGTTCTCGACCGAGGCCCGCGCGATTTGCTCGCGCGGCAATGCCTGCAGCTGCCGCTCAACCTCGGCAGCCACCGCCTCCGCGAGACGCTGCGACGGCGTCACGAGGATCGCCGACGCCATCTCGTCGTGCTCGGCCTGCGAGAGCAGGTCGGCCGCGATGTAGGCGGCCTCAGCGGTATCGTCGGCGAGCACGACGATCTCGCTCGGTCCGGCGATGCTGTCGATGTCGACAGCGCCGTAGACCTCGCGCTTGGCCAGGGCCACGTAGATGTTCCCTGGCCCGCAGATCTTGTCGACCGGCACGATCGATTCCGTGCCGAAGGCGAGGGCGGCGATGGCCTGCGCGCCGCCTACGCGGTAGATCTCGTGTACGCCCGCTTCAGCGGCGGCCACGAGAATATAAGGATCAATACCTTCAGAGCCGCCCGTCGAAGGCGGCGTCACCATCACGATCTCCGGCACCCCGGCGATCTGTGCCGGTATCACGTTCATCAGCACCGAGGACGGGTAGGCCGCCTTGCCGCCGGGAACATAGACGCCCACGCGCTTCAGCGGGCGGATGATCTGGCCGAGGATCGTACCGTCCGGCTGCAGATCCATCCAGGAATTGCGTTTCTGCCGCGCATGGAACGCACGGATATTCACGGCTGCTGCGCGAATCGCCGTCACGAAGGACTCCTCTACCCGGCCGTAGGCGGCCTCAAGCTCCTCCGGCGTTACGCGCAGCTGCGCTGGCGTCAGTACAGCGCCGTCGAAGCGCTCCGTATAACGGAGCAGCGCCGCGTCGCCTTCCCGCTTGATATCGGCCACGATTTCACGTACGGCCTTGTTCTGCTCCGGCGTGCCGTATTCCACCTCACGCTGCAGTTTAAATTCCTTACTGGACTGGATCTTCACCGCCGCTTCCCCCTTGAGCTTATAGTTTTGCTTATATTATTTTACCTGCAACCCCGGTTCTGCAATAACAGCCTGCAGCCGGTCGCACAGCTGTTGAATCTCCTCATTCTTCATCCGGTAGCTTACCCGGTTCGCCACCAGGCGGCTGGTGATCTCGAAGATGCTCGTCATCTCCACCAGACCGTTATCCTTCAGCGTCTGGCCGGTCTCTACCATATCCACAATCCGGTCAGCCAGCCCGATCAGCGGTGCCAGCTCGATGGAGCCGTTCAGCTTCACAACCTCCACCTGCTGGCCTTGCTCACGGAAATACCGCGAAGCCACGTTCGGGTACTTGGTAGCTACCCGCTGCTGAATGCCCGGCTGCCAGTTCGGAAGCCCGATAATCGACATCCGGCAGCGGGCGATCCCGAGATCCAGCAGCTCGTACACATCGCGGCTCTCCTCCAGCAGCACATCCTTGCCGACAATACCGATATCCGCCACTCCATACTCTACATAAGTGGGCACATCCACCGGCTTGGCCAGAATGAACTCCATTCCGGCCTCCGGCAAGGAAATCACCAGCTTGCGCGACTCTTCTCCGTCCGGAGGAATCGGCAGTCCCGCCTGGCGGAACAGCTCTGCCGCTTTATTGTAAATCCGGCCTTTCGGCATGGCCACCTTAAGAATCTGTGCCATCAATACCCGCCCCCGTTTCGTGTGTACTCATCATTTAAAAACCACCTGCAGCAGCTCCGCTCACCCATGCTCGCTGACAAACGACACGAACGTGTAGATCTCGCCGTACAGCTCGCCCTCTGCCTGAATAGTATCTGCATCCAGCCGCTTCACGGTCTTCAGCTCCTCCGGGCCTGTTGCCAGCCGTGTAACCACAGCATGCCCTTCCGAGCGCAGCCTCGCAGCCTCGGCCAGACCCTCCTGGCGCCGCAGTGCATCGTACTGGACCAGAATCGGCAGTTCTTCCTCTTCCAGCAGCCCGGAGACTCCATCCAGAATACGGTTGGTCTTCAGGGAGAAGCCGGTGGAGGGAATCGGACGCCCGAATTGCTGCAGCAGGTTGTCATACCGGCCGCCGCTGCATACCGGGAAGCCCAGCTCGGAAGCATATCCCTCGAAGGTCATGCCTGTATAGTAAGAGAAATCACCGATCATCGTCAGATCAATCAGCACATGCTCCGAGACACCGTAAGCAACCAGCACCTCCCAGACCTTGCACAGATGCTCGATCGACGCGCGCGCCACCGGATGATTGCTCAGCTCCAGCGCCTGACCGCAGATCTCCTTCCCGCCGCGCAGCCGCAGCAGTCCGTCCAGCTCCTGCTTCTGGGCAGCAGACAGCTCAAGACGCCGCAGCGTCTGGCGGAAGGCTACATAATCGCGGCTGAGCAGATGGCTCTTCAGCTCCTCCTGAGCCTGGGGCAGGCCGGATACCGCCTCCTGGAAGAGACCGTCGAGGAAGCCCACATGTCCAATTGCTATTTTAAAAGACTTTACGCCCGCCGCCTGCAGTGAAGCAATTGCCAGCGCGACTACCTCCGCGTCAGCCTCCGGCGAATCATCACCGACAAGCTCTACGCCGGTCTGAAAGAATTCTGCCTCCCGCCCGGCCTCTTCTTCAATGGCCCGGAAGACATTGGCATGGTAGGACAAACGCAGCGGCAGCGGCTCATCCTTCAGTAGAGAGGAGACCACACGGGCTACAGGTGCCGTCATTTCTGAACGCAGCACCAGCGCCTGCCCACGGTTGTTCAGCAATTTATACAGCTTCTGATCAGATGTAGAGCTGGCTACACCGACCGTATCGTAATATTCAAGAGTAGGCGTAATCATCTGCCGGTAGCCCCAGCGGCTCATACAGTGAAGTACATCCTTCTCGATCTTGCGCAGCTTCGTTACCGCACGCGGGAGATAATCTCTTACGCCGGCAGGCTTTTCAAATCCCTTTGGTTTGGCCATCTTCATTGTTCACCTCATCGGATATGTTAAAGGGTATTATCAAATGCTTTATCATGGTAAAGTGGTAGCAAAGTAAAGTAGTGGCAATATCGTATCACGGACCATCCTTTTGCGTCAACAATTCGCTTGAATTCCAGAGTTCCTTTTGCCACCGGGATAAGCGGCGAATATAATAAGTTAATATGATTGTACTTTATTTCCTCCATTAAGTATTCCCGGTATCTAATTCAGAAGCAGAAAGAAGGACTGACGGCTTGAGTACATCCTATATGATTGGCGTTGATATTGGAACCACCAGCACGAAGGCTGTCCTCTTTGAGGAGAACGGAACAATTGTCGCTCAGAGCAATCAGGGCTATCCGCTGCATCAGCCCTCCCCCTCTGTTGCAGAACAAAACCCGGAGCAGATTCTGGAAGCCGTGATTCATACCATAGCAGCGGTCATGCAGGAGAGCCTGTCAACACCTGAATCCATTCTGCTGGTCTCGTTCAGCTCCGCTATGCATAGCGTCATCGCTGTAGATCCTGCGGGTAAGCCGCTGACCGCCTGTATCACCTGGGCTGATAACCGGAGCAGCAGCTATGCCCGGCGGTTGAAGGATGAATTGAATGGACATGAGCTCTACCTGCGGACAGGAACGCCTATACACCCTATGTCTCCAATCACCAAGCTGATGTGGCTGGGCGAGGAGCAGCCCGAGCTGTTCCGGCAGACCTACAAGTTCATCTCCATCAAAGAATATATTTTCTTCCGGTTGTTCGGAGAATATGTGATTGACCATTCCATCGCCTCTGCCACCGGCATGTTCAATCTGGAGAAGCTCGACTGGGACGAGGAGGCGCTCCGGATTGCCGGTGTTACTCAGGAGCGGCTATCCCGTCCGGTCCCGACCACCCATATCCTGCAGGGACTGCTTCCGGAGCTTACCGGAAAGCTCGGTCTGCTCACGGACACTCCGTTTGTAGTAGGCGCCAGTGACGGCGTTCTGTCCAACCTGGGCGTAGGAGCAATGGAGCCGGGGGTAATCGCTGCAACGATAGGCACAAGCGGTGCCATCCGTACTGTAGTTGACCATCCGCTGACCGACCCCAAAGGACGGATCTTCTGCTACGCCCTGACAGACAAGCATTGGGTGATTGGCGGCCCCGTGAATAACGGTGGGATGCTCTTCCGCTGGGTGCGTGATGAGTTCGCCGCTTCTGAAGTAGAGACGGCGAAGCGCCTGGGCATTGATCCCTACGAAGTATTAACCCGGATCGCCGAGCAGGTGCCGCCCGGCAGCAACGGACTGCTCTTCCATCCGTATCTGACCGGAGAACGCGCACCGCTGTGGAATCCTGATGCCCGCGGCTCCTTCTTCGGGTTAAGCATGAATCACCGTAAGGAGCATATGATCCGTGCGGTGCTGGAAGGTGTCATCTTCAATATGTACACCGTATTGCTGGCCATGGAGGAATGTATCGGCGAGCCCGTTAGAATCCTGGCTACCGGCGGCTTCGCCCGTTCGGCGCTATGGCGGCAGATGATGGCGGATATTTTCGATCAGGAGGTAGTCGTCCCTGAGAGCTTCGAGAGCTCTTGCCTCGGCGCTGTTGTACTGGGATTATACGCCATCGGGCGGATCGATTCCTTGGATGCTGTCTTCAGCATGATTGGCTCCACTCACCGGCATGAGCCGGTTACTGCCCACGCCAAAGCCTACAAACAGCTGCTGCCCATCTTCATCTCGGTATCCCGCAGTCTGGAGGATCAGTATCAGGCTATCGCCGACTTCCAGCGCGAGCAGGCGGGGGAACAGCCCGGCTAACGTGCTTTCCAGAACCGCCTGCTTACAGCAAAGCGCCGGACAGCCGCAGATGCGGCCAGCCGGCGCTTTCAATATATGAACTAAGCCTAAGTCTACACTGTCGCCTTTGGCGCTGCTGCCGGCTTCTGCGGTGCAGAGCCGAACACCATCCAGGCCGGCTTCACATAACGGAAGGCAAGCGCAACCACTAGCCAGGAGCCCAGGAGGGCCACCAGCCAGCCGCCCGCTATTGCCGCCGTATAGGCCAGCGATCCGCCGTGGAACGGCAGCTTCCGGTACATGAACAGCAACAGCGGATGGAGCAGATAGATACCGAAGGAGCACGCCCCGGCCGAGAGCAGCAGTCTGCTCAGCAAGCTGCGTCCTGCCCCGTACAGCAGGAAGGACAGCTGGAACAGTACCAGACAAGAGAGCAAGGCATGCAGGTTCGAGAACCCTTCGTACCATAGACTGTTGATTACTGTTTTCTTCGTATAGTTGTTATACCACAAGACCACATGGTAAGCTCCGGCAGCCGCCCATAAGAGCCATAGTACCACCCAGCTTGTCCCTTTACCGGAACGCCAGCCTTCGCGGGAGGGAACCAGCCACTTTTTCAAGGAGCTGTAGTAGATCGCAATCGCCGCACCTAACAGGAAATACGAGAAATACGTAATGGCCAGACTACCCTTGGACAGCTTCCAATACCCGTGGTTCACCATATATTTGTTAAGCAGCACGAAGCCCCACTGTAACGCAAGCCCGATTACTGGTGCCCAGGCCGCGAGATGCCGGACTTTCTGCAGACACCAGAGTATCAGCGGGAACAGCAGATAGAACTGGATAATGATGATGATATAGTAGAGATGTGTATACGCCGTACCCGTCCATAGATACTTGAAGAACTTCCCGCCCATCTCCTGAAGAGGCATCCCCCAGGTATGACCGGCCGTCATTTTCAGTCCAAAATACAGCACCGTAAACACAAGATAAGGCACAATAATATAGATCAGTCTGCGGCTGTAGAATTTGGCCAGTACCTTCCCGCCCAGCGGACGGTCAATATAATTGTAGAACAGGACGAACCCGCTTAAGAATATAAAGGAAGGCACCGCAAACTGGCTGAACTTGTTAATAAACAGAAACGGAGGGAACATGGAAGTGCCCAGTGTCTCAGCCAACGTGCGTGAAGTGGCATGAATGGCGATCACCGCAAAAATAGCGATTGCCCGAAAAATATCAAGCTGTGGAATTCTTTCCTTTTGAGCCATTATGATTCCTCCTGTTTACGCAGCTCGCGGAGCGGATTCCCCCCGACGAACGAACCGGCAGCAACATCTTTGTGAACCACCGATCCCGCCGCAACCGTAGCCCCATCCCCAATCGTAACCCCAGGGAGAATAGTCGTGTTAGCCCCAATCATTACATTCTCGCCGATAATAACTTCACCCAGCCGATACTCCTTGATGAGATACTCATGAGCCAGGATCGTAGTGTTATAGCCGATAACCGTGTTCTCCCCGATAGAGATCTTCTCCGGAAAAAATACATCCACCATCGCCATAAGTCCAAACGCAGTATGCTTACCTATCTTCATCCCGAGCACCCGGCGGTAAATCCAGTTCTTGAGCGGCAAAATCGGGCAATAACGGGCAATCTGGATAAAAATAAAGTTGCGCACACCCTTCCACGGGCTGACCGTGCGATAAATATGCCAGAGCGAATTATGCCCCTCCACGGGATAACGGGTTATCTTTCTCACGGCTGCATAGTCTCCTGCTCCACAATTGAGTACAAGTCCTTCATCTCCTGGATGATGTAATCCGGTTCATAGGTGCGCAGCACAGCCTCACCCTTAAGCGACCAGGCCACTCCTGCTACACGCACACCTGCTGCCTTGGCAGACTGAATATCGACAGCACTATCCCCCACCATCAGTGTCTTGGCTGGATCAACACCCAGATTGGCCACTGCCGTGAGCACCGGCTCCGGATGCGGCTTCGGATGAGTCACATCATTCACCGTAACAATCGTCTCCATATATTTCAGCAGATCGAATTTCTCCAGTGTTCTGAGTGTGGAAGGCCGGATCTTCGTGGTTACTACCCCCATGCGGATTCCCCGGCGCAGCAGTTCTTCCATCGTCTCGTTCACATGGGGAAAAGCATGAACCAACTCGTCATGATGTGCATTGTTGTAAGAACGGTAGGACCGTTCCAGCACGCCGATATCCTCCAGGCCCGAGAACGCGCTTAGCTGGTGATGCAGCGTAGTTCCCATATGCGGAATCATCTGTTCCCGGGTAAGCGCCGGCAGGTTATTCTCCTTCAGCGCATGCATGAACGAATTGATGATCAGCTCATTCGTATTCACAATCGTTCCGTCCAGATCAAATAACACGCATTCTATCATTGATTGTATTACTCCTTTGTTTCCTTATCTTTAGAGGGATCTTCCACCGGCTGAACTGGCTGAGAAGGCTTCTGAGGCGTATTCACAGCACTCTCTGGAACTACCGCATCCGCTGCTGCCGGTTTGGTGCTAATGATCGGGTCCAGGTAATGAGCCTTCGGCTGTCCGCTTACCCGCCGTACAATAATCAGTGCAATGGCGGCCACAATAATGAGCAGCGCGAGCAGCTGAGAGATACGGATATTCCCGTAAGCCGGGTCAAGATAGCCTTGCTCGAAACCCATCCACTTCATTGGACTCCACAGCCCGTTAATGAAGGCTGCCACACCGCTGCTGCCGTCAAAGGCAAGACTGTCCGTACGCAGAGCTTCAATGAAGAAGCGGCCGATGGAGTACCAGATGAAGTAGGACATGAAGATTTCTCCGGCACGGACGAACTTCTGGCGGCGCAGCACCATGAGGAGCAGAATGCCCAGCAGACTCCAGAGTGATTCGTACAGGAAGGTCGGATGGTGAAAAGCATCCCCTATGTACATTTGATTAACGATAAAGTCCGGCAAATGCAGCTTATCCCGCAGGAACGATTCCTCTACCACACCGCCATAGGCTTCCTGGTTGATGAAATTACCCCACCGTCCGATCATCTGGCCTGCAAGCAGTCCGGGAGCACAGATATCCACGATGCGCCAGAACGGATAGCCTTTATAGCGGAAATAAATAATCCCGCAGATAATCGCGCCGATCAGGGCGCCATAAATCGCAATACCGCCATTCCAGACCTTGAAGATATCGAGCAGGTTATCCTTATAGTCTTCCCACTTGAAGGCTACGAAGTATAGCCGCGCCCCAATAATAGCCGATGGCAAGCCCAACAGCAACATATCCATGAAGAACTCCTGAGGAATGTTGAAGCGTTTGCCTTCTTGAATACATAGGAAAAGCCCGGTAAGCGCACCAAGACCCAGAATCAGGCCATACCAGTGAACCGGCAGTGATCCAATCGAGAAGACAATCGGGTCAATCGCTAGTGAATAAAACATGCTCTCACACTCCTAATCGAGATCATCCATATCTTCTGAGATGGTGGCGGTAAGTTTATTCGTAAATTGCAGCGCGGCATTAAAGCCCATTTGCTTGAGCCGGTAATTCATCGCAGCCACCTCGATAATGACAGCGAGGTTACGTCCCGGACGGACAGGGATGGTAACCAGCGGCACATCGGTATCAATAATCCGTGTCGTCTCCTCATCCAGTCCCAGTCGGTCATACTGCTTGTCCTGCTGCCAGGCTTCCAGTCTGACCACCAGAGTAATCCGCTTGTGATTACGGATAGCGCCTGCTCCAAAGAGCGTCATAACATTAATAATCCCGACACCGCGGATCTCCAGCAAGTGACGGATTAATTCCGGTGCGGTACCATGAAGCTGATTATCCGAGGTCTGGCGGATTTCTACCGCATCATCGGCAATCAGGCGATGACCGCGTTTAACGAGTTCCAGTGCGGTTTCACTTTTACCAATGCCGCTGGTGCCTGTAATCAGCATCCCTACCCCATACACATCACAGAGAACACCGTGAATTGTTGCAGTCGGTGCCAGTCTGCCCTCAAGGAAGCTGGTCAGTCTGCTTGAGAAAATCGTGGTCGCCATGGAGCTGCGGAGCACGGGAAGTCCCTTCTCGTTACTGATGTCTACAAGCTCCTGGGGTACGTCCAGCGCACGAGTAATGACAATACAAGGGGTATTGTCGTTACAGATACCGCGTACCCGGCTTTTCCGTTCTTCCTCTGAGAGCATAGAGAAGAAAGCCAGCTCTGTTTTGCCTAATAGCTGTACACGTTCTTCTGGATAATATTCGAAATAACCGGCCATTTCCAGCCCGGGACGGTTCAAATCATCCACTGTGATCGGTCTTTTCAGACCTTCATGTCCGGATACTACCTCTAATTGAAAATGCTGCACCAATTCCGATACTTTTACCTTCTTAGCCATATATGTGTCCGTCCTTTCGTCACCCGCGGCTTATGCCGCTTCCCCGCATACCGGTTACATCTTTATCCATTCCAGCTACAGGTAATTCTCCTGCTATCTTAATGGATTATGCCAGTGAATGCAATCTTAACCCCAGCGGTTATCGTTCCATTCCACCATGATCATTACAAGAAAAAGCCGCCTAACCAGGCGGCTTTCTTCATTATAAACTATGTTCACCCTGCAGAGATCTTATCCCAGCAGAACGTTAAGTTCGGATTCTTTGTCGAAGATGTGGACTTTGTTCATGTCGATGGCCAATCTAGGCTTGCTGCCTTCACGGGTAGTGGAACGTCCATCTACACGTGCAATTACAGTGTTATTGCCAAGACCGCTCAAGTAGAGGAGCATTTCATGACCAAGGTTTTCCGTAACATCAACCATCGAAGTGAAGATTGTGTTAGGGGAAGCTTCCAGGAACACTGGCTCTTCATGAATGTCTTCTGGACGAACGCCCATGATTACATCTTTACCGATGAAGCCTTTGTTACGCAGGATTGTAGCTTTGCCGCCTGGAACTTCAACATCAAGGTTCTCTGCACGGAAACGGACAGCGCCGTTCACTTCGGAAAGAGTACCGTTGATAAAGTTCATGGTAGGGGAACCGATAAATCCGGCTACGAACAGGTTCGTAGGCTCATTGTACAGTTCTTCAGGGGAAGCTGCCTGCTGGATGATACCATCGTACATAACTACGATACGGTCACCCATCGTCATTGCTTCTGTCTGGTCATGCGTTACATAGATACAAGTAGTTTCAAGGCGTTTCACCAGCTTAGTGATCTCAGCACGCATTTGACCACGAAGTTTAGCGTCCAAGTTGGAAAGAGGCTCATCCATCAAGAAGACTTGTGGATCACGGACGATTGCGCGGCCTAGAGCGACACGTTGACGTTGACCACCGGACAGTGCCTTAGGTTTGCGTTCCAGCAAGTGCTCGATATCCAGGATTTTTGCTGCTTCGCGCACTTTCTTGTCGATTTCTTCTTTCTTTACTTTGCGCAATTTCAGACCGAAAGCCATGTTCTGATATACACTCATGTGCGGGTACAAGGCGTAGGATTGGAATACCATCGCGATATCACGGTCTTTAGGAGCAACGTCATTCACTACACGGTCACCAATGTACATTTTACCTTCAGAGATTTCTTCCAGACCAGCGATCATACGCAGGGTTGTGGATTTACCGCAACCGGAAGGACCAACCAGTACGAGGAATTCCTTATCTTTAATATCAAGATTGATATCGATTACTGTTGCTTTATCGGAACCCGGGTATTTTTTGAAAATATGCTCTAAACGTACGCCTGCCATTGTATTTCCCCCTCGAGTCTAGTATTGGATTAGAAAATCAAACGCTTTCTTGTACACTTATCTTACCCCAGAGCCGGCCTCATGGCTATTTGCAAGGTTCACAAAAAACCTATTTTCTTTTCGTCACTTTATACAATAACATGGCAAGCTTCACAATAGCGGCATCCCCAAAGCTACGGACATCGGCCCCCGTCTCCTGTTTGATCTTGTCCAGCCTGTAGAGCAGCGTATTGCGGTGAATGTACAGCTTCTTGGCGGTTTCACTGACATTGCAGTCCATTTCAAAAAAACTCTCCAGCGTCAGCAGCATTTCCTTATCCGCCAGTACCGCCGTGTAATCACCGATCTGGCCCAGCAGCTGTCTCCGCCGGTCATCCGGAATACTGTTAACCAGCCGCTCCATGTGCAGCTCCCACGGCAGATGAATATAATCGCCAACCTGGAAGATACGGCCAAGAATAATGGTCTCCCGCAGCAAGGCGACTGCTCCTGTCAGACCTTTAACCGGGATAATGGCTGGAGAGACCGCCAGATGGAAGACGCCAACCCACTCGCTGGCAATCAGTTCATGCAGCCCCATAGAAGTCTGTGACAGCAAATCCTCAGCACTCTCTTCCTCATCCTCTTTATCATCTCCGCCTGTGAGGAGTTCCTTACGGGCTAAAATTAACCATTCCTTATCCTGCAGGGGAACCAGCAATACATCATTCTCAAAATAACTGCGCAGCAGCTTCATTAAGGAGCGATACGTCATCTGCGGATTATGAACATTCTCGCTTACCAGCATGAACGGAATCATATCTCCGAACAGCCGGCCCTTCAGCGAGATTTCATCCGGGATCTCCGCATCGTCCTTCTCCTGCTCCAGTTGGGCATTCAGCCAGCCGCTAAGCTGCCGCGCCTCCATCTCCCCTTCTTCCTTGAACCCGGTTGCCTTCAGCGCTACCGCAAAATTGCGTCCGGCATAATTCACCAGCTCCAACTCCAGCGGCGACAGCCCCTCTGTCTCCACCCACACTGCTGTAACACGGCCATCATTCTCATAGAGGGGAATCCAGAGATAACCCTCATGAATGACCGGCAGTTCCTGATCCTTATCCGTACCTATGCCAAAAAGTGAAGCGGAATGCTGTCTCCCCAGCTGCTTGATTCCGGTCCTCTTTCCGGTGAGTTGCTCCAATTTTTGACGCAAACCCTCACTATCCATCATCACCATTCTCCACCACTTTTGCTTTTTTCGCTTATTTTATCATATTTTGCTGTAAAATGCGGAATTTGCGCTTACGAGCATACTTGTATCATGAATCAAAATACAAAAAAGGCCACCACCCTAAAGTGATGACCGTTTGACTTAAGATGAGCCATGAAGGACTCGAACCTTCGACACCCTGATTAAAAGTCAGGTGCTCTACCAACTGAGCTAATGGCTCCTAAAAAGGGATGGAGGCTGATGGATTCGAACCACCGAACACGTACGTGAGCAGATTTACAGTCTGATGCGTTTGGCCACTTCGCTAAGCCTCCATGATGGTGGCGCGGGAGGGAATCGAACCCCCGACACAAGGATTTTCAGTCCTTTGCTCTACCGACTGAGCTACCGAGCCATAAACAAACCTAAAAACAAAAAAATGGCGGAACAGGGCGGGATACTCTTCACTCCGTTACGAGATTGCGAAGTATTCCTTACGATGCCTATGCTTCAACAAACCCAGGGAATTCTCATCCCTTATGCCATTGAAAATGGCGGAACCGACGGGATTCGAACCCGCGATCTCCTGCGTGACAGGCAGGCATGTTAGGCCAACTACACCACGGTTCCACAATTTGCTCTTAAAAATGGTGCCGGCGAGAGGACTTGAACCCCCAACCTACTGATTACAAGTCAGTTGCTCTACCAGTTGAGCTACACCGGCACGGTGTAAGGCAATACAATTCGAACATAAAAATGGTGGAGGCTGAGGGGTTCGAACCCCCGACCCTCTGCTTGTAAGGCAGATGCTCTCCCAGCTGAGCTAAGCCTCCGGGTATGTATGGTAGCGGCAGAGGGGATCGAACCCCCGACCTCACGGGTATGAACCGTACGCTCTAGCCAGCTGAGCTACGCCGCCACACTACAAGTATTGGATTTATAATGGCGGAGAGAGAGGGATTCGAACCCTCGCACCGCTTACGCAGTCTAACCCCTTAGCAGAGGGTCCCCTTATAGCCACTTGGGTATCTCTCCAAATTAATGGTAGCCATGTAAATCCGCACAGGAAATTGATTCCTGAAAACTGAATCCGAAACGAATCTGCGTGTTAGAAATTTTGGATAAGCCCTCGACCGATTAGTATTGGTCAGCTCCATGCATTGCTGCACTTCCACCTCCAACCTATCTACCTC